>CAZWAL010000089.1:0-10752 GCA_964631905.1 uncultured Stakelama sp. | reverse complement strand
CGGTCAACAGCGATAATTTGTGGATCGACGGGCCGATCGATTCGATCCGCGCGCTCGCGGCGCAATGGGATGATGCGCGGATGGATGCGCTGCTGCTGATGGTGCCGCTCGCCCGCGCGCATTGCCATGCAGGACGGGGCGATTTTCATCTCGATGCCAATGGCCGGATTACCGGGCGGCGACGCCCCGGCAGGCTCGCGCCTTTTGTTTGGACCGGGGTGCAGATGCTGTCGCCGCGGCTGGTTGCCGATTGGCCGGAGGGGCCGTTCTCGACCAATATCTTCTGGGACCGGGCGATTGCTGCCGGGCGCGCTTATGGCATGACGCACCAGGGGCTGTGGTTTGATGTCGGTACACCGGGTGCGATTGCCAGGGCAGAAGCGATCCTGGCCGATGGCTGATCGGGCAGCGCGGCGCTGATGGCCAATCGCGCCGGGCCCCAACTGTTCGCGATCCCGGCACACCGCGCCTTTGCCGATGCACTGGCGGCGGGGCTGATCCGGCGTTTCGGGCGCGATCCGATGCTGCTGGCGCGCGGCATCGTGCTGCTTCCCAATAATCGCACCAAGCGAACGGTTACCGAAGCGTTCGTGCGTGCCAGTGGTGGCGGGTTACTGCTGCCCCGGCTGGTCGCAATCGGCGATGCGGAGGGGAGTGAAGCAGCAGGCGCGGCAATCGATCCGGTTGATGACGATGCGCCGGTGCCGCCGGCTGTCGCACCGCTTACCCGGCAGCTGATATTGGCGCGGCTCGTAAGCGAGGAGCGCGCGCGGGCAGGGGCGCCGATCGACGCAGCCGAGGCGGTTCGACTGGCGGGCGAACTGGCGCGAACGCTCGATCAGATGCTGGTCGAGGAAGTGTCGCCACGGGCGCTGCGTGATCTCGAAATGGCAAGCGACCTGTCGGACCATTGGCAGCGCGCACTGGGGAGTTTTGAGGTGGTGCTCGATCGCTGGCCGCAAGAACTCGCCCGGATCGGGGCAATCGATCTGGCGGATCGCCGCGCGAAACTGCTCGAGCGGCTGGGGAAGCGGTGGCTTGCATCACCACCGCCGGGCTTTGTGTGCGCGGCAGGCATCACCACCGCCGCCCCGGCGATTGCCCGGCTGCTCCGTGTGGTGAGCGACATGCCGCAGGGGATGGTCGTGTTTCCGGGCCTCGCAACCGATATGGACGAGGCCGAGTGGCAGGCGCTGGGGCCGCATTTGCCTGATCCCGCAACCGGGCAGCGGCGGCGCTCGATCGAGGCGCATCCCCAGTTCCAGTTGAAGCTGCTGCTTGACCGGATGGGGGTGAACCGCACCGAAGTACAGATTTGGCGCGAAGGCGGCGGCCATGATGCCGGGGCGGTGCGTGGGCGCGCCGTCGCCAATGCGCTCGCGCCAGCCGAGTTCACTGGCAAATGGACCAGCCTGCCCGCCGAAGCGCGTCGGCTGAGCGGTGTTCGTGTTGCGGAACTGGCGACTCCGGCGGCCGAGGCGCAGGCGATTGCGCTGGCGCTGCGCGAGGCGCTGGAAACGCCGGGCAAAACTGCCGCACTGGTGACGCCCGATCGGGCGCTCGCGCGACGTGTGGCGGCGCATTGCGCGCGTTGGGGGATTGCGATCGATGACAGCGCCGGGAGGCCGCTTTCTATCCTGCCGTCGGGCACTTTATTGACCGTGCTCGCCGAAGCGGCAGCGCAGGATTTCGCGCCGCTCACGCTACTGGCGCTACTGAAACATCCGCTGGTCCGTTTCGGCGAGGCCCGGCTGGCGTGGCTGGAAGGCGTGCGCGCGCTCGATCTGGCGTTGCGTGGCCCGCGCCCAGTGATCGGGCTCGAAGGGATCACCGCGCATCTGCGTGACGGCGACAAGCGGACGGCACATATTCGCGGGGCGGCGGCCGCCTGGTGGCCCCAAGCCGCAGTGTTGCTCGCGCCGATCGCAGAGGTGTTCGGCAAGGGCGCGCAGCCGCTCGACCAGCTGTTGGCGAAGCTGCGAGAGACGGCGCAGGCATTGTGCGGCGATGCGATGTGGAGCGGGGTCGCTGGACGTGCGGTGGCGCAACTGCTGGCCGACATCGAGGAGCAGGCCGGGGCAGGCCCGGGGTTGGTCGATCCGCAAAGCCTTGCCCCGTTGCTGCGCTCGCTGATGGATGATGTCGCGGTGCGGCCACCACAAGGCGGGCATCCACGGCTGGCGATCTACGGGCTGATCGAGGCACGGTTGCAGACAGCGGACCTGATGATTCTCGGCGGCCTGAACGAGGGGGTCTGGCCAAGCCAGCCCGCACCGGACCCGTGGCTTGCGCCGCGCATCCGCACCGAATTGGGGTTGCCGGGGCTCGATCGCCGGATCGGGTTGTCGGCGCATGATCTGGCATCGGCCCTGGGTGCGCCCGAGGTTCTGATCACCCGCTCGCGGCGCGATGCCAAATCGCCGGCAATCCCGTCGCGCTTCTGGCTGCGGCTCGAGGCAATGTCGGGCGGGGTGCCGCGTGCGCGCGATCTGGAGGGCTGTGCGACCGCGCTCGATACGCCAGCAACATATGATCCCGCCGATCGGCCAGCGCCCATCGTTACCGCCGATCTACGTCCGAAGCGGATTTCGGTGACTGAGGTCGATCGTCTGAAGGCTGATCCCTATGCCTTTTATGCGCGCCGGGTGCTGGGGCTGGAAACGCTCGACCCGGTCGATGCTGATCCGAGCGCAGCGTGGCGGGGCACGGCGGTGCATGCGATCCTGGAAGCGTGGGCGAAGGAAGATCGCTGCGCGCCCGACAAACTTCATGCGCGGGCGATGGCGATGCTGCGTGACGCCCGCACCCATCCAATGATGCGCGCGGTGTGGCAGCCCCGGTTGATCGAGGCGATCGACTGGATCGTCGCCGAGATGGACAAACAGGCAGATTCAGGGCGGCAAGTTCTGATCGCTGAGGAAACTGGCAAGATCATGATCGCCGGGGTCGAATTGCGCGGCACGGCCGATCGGATCGATCGACTGGCAGAGGGCGGACTGGGAATCGTCGATTACAAAACCGGCAAGGCACCGTCGGCGGCGGCGGTGCGCGCCGGCTACAGCCTGCAACTCGGTCTGCTTGGGCTGATTGCCGAGCGGGGCGGGTTCGACAAGATCACCGGGACGGCGGGTGCGTTCGAATATTGGTCAATGGCGCGCAGCGGCGACGGGTTCGGCAAGGTGAGCACGCCGGTCGATCCCGAGGGCAAACGGGACCGGATTGTCACCGCCGATTTCACCAAAATCGCGGCGCATAACTTCATCGAGGCCGTTGCCACGTGGTTGACAGGGAGCGAACCCTTCACCGCCAAGCTCGTCCCCGAATATGCGCCTTATGCCGATTATGATCAGCTGATGCGCCGCGACGAATGGTATGGCCGCGATGCGCGATAGCCCCGCCAATCTCCCGCATCTGACCGGCAATCAGGCGCTGGCGAGTGCGCCCGACGCGCATGTCTGGCTGTCGGCATCGGCGGGCACGGGGAAAACACAGGTGCTCGCGGCACGTGTGTTCCGGTTGTTGCTGCGCGGCACCGACCCGGCGGCGATCCTCTGCCTGACGTTCACCAAGGCGGGGGCGGCAGAAATGGCCGGACGGATCAGCGCGCGGCTGGCGGCCTGGGTGCGGATGCCGGAACCGGCGCTGCGCAAGGATTTGTTCGCGCTGGGTGAGGCGCATAACGATCCGCTGGTCGTGGCCCGCGCACGCACACTGTTCGCCAAGCTGCTCGATGCGCCCGGCGGCGGCATCCGCATCCAGACGATCCACGGTTTCTGCCAAGGATTGTTGGCGAGCTTTCCGGTCGAGGCGGGACTGTCCCCCGGTTTCCGGCCGATCGAGGCGCGCGAGGAAGCCGTGCTGTTGCGCGAGACACTCGCCGGGGTGCTCGTCGATGCCGAGGCGCAGGGACAGACGGGAATCATCGACGCGATCGGGGCGCTCAGCTTGCGCTTGGGGGAGGGCGGGGCGGAGGAGTTTCTCCACGGTTGCGCCCGGTCACCAGCCGCGATGGCGGCACTGCCCAGTGGGATCGCGCCATTCATCCGCCGCGCGCTCGACTTGCCGACCGGCGATATCGGCGAGGTGATTGCCGATCTGTGCGACGATGATGAATTCGATGTCGACGCGGTGCGCCGCATCGCTGCCGCCAATCGCGCCTGGGCCACCAAGACCGGCAACAATCAGGCCGATGTCGCCGAATGCTGGGTGGAGGCGACGCCTGCTGAGCGGGCGACGATGCTGGATGACCTACGCGGTGTGGTGTTCACGAAAGACGGTGAGCCTCGATCCTATCAGAAGAAACTGATCGAAGCCGATTTCGATTATGCCGAACTGGCCATCGCCATTGGCGAGCGCTGCACCTTACTGCTCGGACTCATCCAGCGCGCTGCCTATGGTGATCTGCTCGCAGCCGCGCTTGGGGCGGGGCGGGTCTATGCTGATGCTTATGCGCGCGCCAAGCGACGGATCGGTGCGGTCGATTTCGACGATTTGATCCGCCATGTCGTCGATCTGCTTGGCCAGCCCGGCATGGGCGACTGGGTGCGCTATAAGCTTGACCAGACCACCGAGCATATCTTGGTGGACGAGGCGCAGGACACGAATTTGCGCCAGTGGAAAATCGTCGAAGCAATGGCGCGCGAATTTTTCGCCGGGCTGGGCGCCCATGGCGATCGGACCCGCACCCTGTTCGTGGTCGGCGATTACAAACAGGCGATTTTCGGATTTCAGGGCACCGATCCGCTCTATTTCGCCTGGGCCGAAAAGCTGTTTCGCGAGAAAGCCGAAGCGCTGCGGGACGATCCGTCAGCCGAGGCGACGGCGTTCAATCAGTTGTCGCTCACGCACAGCTTTCGATCGACCAAGCCGATCCTCGAATTTGTCGATGCCGCGATAGGCGCGATCGATGCCCCCGGTCTCGGGCAGATCGGGGCGCTCGAAGACCATGCCAGCGAAGTGGCCGGGCCAGGCCATGTCACGCTCTGGTCGCCGACGATTGCCGGGACGAGCGAAGCGGATGAGGAAGAGTGGATCGACGATGCCACCCGCGCGCTGGCCAAGCAAATCGCGCGGCAGCTCAAGGCGTGGCTTGACCCCGCCAATCCGTTGATGCTGGAGGCAAAGGGGCGGGCACTGCGCCCCGAAGACGTGATGATCCTGGTCAAGCGGCGCGGTGAGCTTGCCTCGCTGATCGTTGCGCGGCTTTATGCCGAGGGCGTGCCGGTGGCGGGGGTCGACCGGTTGCGGCTCAATGCACCGCTGGCGGTGCAGGATCTGCTCGCCGCGATCCGCTTTGCGCTGCAGCCCGATGACGATCTGTCGCTGGCAAGCCTTCTCGTCTCGCCATTGTTGGGGTGGTCTCAGGAAGATTTGCTCGCCGCCGCCGCACCGCGTTTGCCGGGCAGCCTGTGGCGGCAATTACGCGCGCAACAGGCGGATGATCGGCTGCAGCCGCTCTACGATCTGCTCGCCCGTGCGGATATCGCCACGCCCTATCAGCTGCTCGAAGAAATCTTGTCGGGTCCGCTCGATGGCCGCCGCAAGCTGATCAACCGATTGGGGCAGGAAGCGCGCGACCCGATCGAGGAATTGCTGAGCGCCGCGCTCGAATTCGAAACGCTGGGTACGCCGTCGCTGCAGGGGTTTCTGGACTGGTTCGATCGCGGTGATGTGGAGATTGTGCGCGATCCGTCCGCCCCGCTCGATGCGGTGCGGGTGATGACCGCGCACGGCGCCAAGGGTTTACAGGCCCCGCTGGTGATCCTCGCCGACGCCACGGTCGACCCGAGCCAGACGCCACGATCCATCCTGCGCTGGGCGCCGGAGGACCATCCGGAGGCATTTCCGATCTTCCGGCCCAAAGCTGCCGAACGGGGCGGACCACTGGCTGATCTGGTAACGACCGTACAGGCGCGCGAGCTGGAGGAGCATTGGCGGCTGTTTTACGTCGCGGCGACGCGGGCCGAGGAGCGGCTGGTGATCGCGGGTGCGCTTGGACCACGTGCCAAGGGCGTGCCGCCTGCAGCGAGCTGGTATGCCGCTGCCGACCGGGCGTTGGCTGCACTGGGGGTCGAGGCCATTGAGGGCGAGCGTCATTTTACCGGCACTGCCCCAGCACGCCCCATTGACCGACGCAAAGGGGATGCTGAAGCGCTTCCCGATCCCGTCTTGCTGCCCACTTGGGCGACCGCACCCGCGCCCGTTGAAGCGCGTCCACCGCGTCCGCTCGCACCGTCGTCGCTGGGATTGGACGGGGTCGCTGATCCGCCGCCCGATGCAGTGATGCGCGCCGCGGCGGAGCGCGGCAGGCTGATCCACGCGCTGTTCGAGCGGTTGCCGGCCGTTGCGCCGAATGATCGGCGGGCGGCGGCTTATCGCTGGTTGCAGGCGGCCGGTGGTGTTGCGGATGGTGCCGTGCGCCGCGAGATCGTCGACAGCGTCTGCGCCGTACTCGGCGATCCACGCTTTGCGGAGCTATTCGGGGCGGATGCGCTCGCCGAGGCGCCAATTGCGGCGGTGGTCGAAAGTGGCTTTGTCGTCTCAGGGACCGTCGATCGGTTGCTGGTGAGCGACACCACAATCCGCGTAATCGATTTCAAAACCGGCCGCCGCGCGCCCGCCAGCCTGGCCGATATCCCGCCCTATCATTTACGCCAGATGGCAGCTTATGTTGAAGCGCTTGCGGTGATCTTTCCCGGGCGGACGATCGAGGCCGCTTTGCTCTACACCGCCACCCCGGTGCTGTTCGTGCTGTCACCCGAATTGCTGGGTGCGCACAAGCCGCCCTTTGGTGCCGCGCATGAAAGCTTGGGACAGCTGGCTTGAGACAGAACCACACCCGGCCTATCTGATGACCATCAGGAGAAAATGAGATGGCGACGACCAAAGTAAGCGATGCAACCTTCGACAGCGATGTGCTCAAGGCCGATCAACCCGTGCTGGTGGATTTCTGGGCAGAATGGTGCGGCCCGTGCAAGGTGATCGGTCCGAGCCTCGAGGAATTGTCGGAAGAATTGGCCGGGCAGGTCACTATCGCCAAGGCCAATCTGGACGATGCCGAGGAAATGGCCGCGCGCTTCGGCGTGCGCGCGATCCCCAACCTCGTGCTGTTTAAGGGCGGCGAGGAAATCGCGCGTTTCAGCGGTGCAGCCCCCAAAAGCAAGCTGAAGGCGTGGCTGGAGGGTGCGCTCGCCTGATTTGCGTCAGGCTGCGCGTAAAATCTGCCCTATCCGCGGGAAGTGCACTGCGACGGTGCCGACCCGGGGATCGTTGCGCAGCAGCACGATATCGCGGGCGGTGCAGCGCACAAGCGTGCCGGTGACGGTGTCGGCACCGGGGTCTTCGGTACGGATGGACACTTGCTGGCCTTCGGTGAAACCGCAGTCCTCGTCGATCTGCGGGGTGGCGGCGGGCGTTGCTGCGAGGGCAATGTCGAGCGCGGCTTGCGCGGTCATGTCGATCCGCTCGCCGTGCCCGATTGCGTCGCAGCGCGCGATCCAGGCGGCAACATGCGGGAAGGGGGCCAGCCGCGCGTCCTTCAGCCCGAACCCGGCCTGGAACCACACATTCATGCCCGCCGCGCAATCGGCATAGCCCGGCGCATCACCACCGATAAAAGCGCGGCCATCGGCCAGCGCATCATCGAGCCGCGCGAGCCAGCCGATAAATTGGGCGGTCTGGTGCGGCGCGGCTTTCTTCATCCGCTCCCGGTCCATGCCGAACAGCGCCTTGCGGTCTTCGAAAAACGCATCGTCGATCTGGTCGGCCACCACCGCCATTGCTGAGCCGACGGCATGGCTGAAGGTCGCGCCACCCGCCTGCATCGCCAACAGCGCGCCGAGCCGACCGAGCGGGGAGGGGAACAGCGTTGGCGAGGGCTGGTGCGCCTCGATTGCCTCGATGGCGATCGCCGTGTCGCAATAGATATCCGCGCCGATCTGCAAAACGGGGGTCTTGCGATAGCCACCGGTCAGCGGGGTCAGTTCGGGCTTGGGGGCCATGTTGGGGATAATCACAGAATGCCAGCGTACGCCCTTGATCCCCAGCGCACGGCGGACGAGCTCGGCATAGAGTGAGCGTGGATAATGGTGCAGGATGATGTCGGTCATGTCAGCTCCGGTAATCGGCGTTGATCGAGATATAGCCATGGGTCAGGTCGCAGGTCCAAACCGTGGCGCGGCCTTCGCCGAGACCCAGATCGACGCCGATATCGATTTCCTGCCCCTTCAGATGCGCGGCAACGGGGGCTTCATCATATCCTTCCACTGCCAATCCTTCACGCGCGACTTGCGTGGTGCCGAAGCGTATGGAGAGGAGGTCGCGGTCGGCGGGTTCGCCTGCCTTGCCGACCGCCATAACAACACGGCCCCAATTGGCATCTTCCCCGGCAATCGCCGTTTTGACGAGCGGGGAGTTAGCGATCGACAGGGCGATGCGGTGCGCACTCTTGTCGCTCTCGGCACCGGTAACGTCGATGCGGATGAACTTGCTCGCGCCCTCGCCGTCGCGGACGACGAGATGCGCGAGTTGCAGGCACAGATCGCGCAATGCGGCGCGAAAGGCATCGGCTCCCGGCGAATCAGCATCGGTTAGCACCGCATTGCCTGCCTTGCCGGTCGCGAAGGCTAGCACCGTGTCGCTGGTCGAGGTGTCGCTGTCGACGGTGATGCACGAGAAGCTGGCGCGGTTGGCTTCGCCCAGTGCTGATTGCAGGAAGGTCGGCGCGACTGCCCCGTCAGTGAAGATGAAACCGAGCATCGTCGCCATGTCGGGCGCGATCATGCCGGACCCTTTGATGATACCGACGAGCGTCACCGTGCGACCATCGACGATGGCGGTCGTCATGGCGCCCTTGGCAAAGGTGTCGGTCGTGCCGATCGTATTGGCGGCATCCTCCCAGCTGCAGTGCGGTGCTTGAAGCGCTGCGTCGATCCCCGCTTCGGCCTTGTCGATCGGCAATGGCACCCCAATCACGCCCGTTGACGCGACCAACACGTCCGATGGCTGGCAATCGAGCGCTGTTGCGATCCGTGCAGTGATCGCCTCGACCGCCGCCCTGCCGCGGTTACCGGTGAAGGCGTTTGCATTACCCGCATTCACCACCAAAGCCCGTGCTGACCCCAGCGTCAGCGCCGCGCGGCACCATTCTACTTCGGGAGAGGGACATTTGCTCGTCGTCGTCACCCCGGCCACCACTGTGCCCTGATCGAGCGTGACCAAGGTCAGGTCGCAGCGATCCCACGCCTTGTACTGCGCACGGGCGACGCGCGGCGTTACGCCGTCGATCATCGGTAAATCTGGAAAGCGACCGGGGGCAAGTGGTGAGCGGGATGACATGGCGGAACTCTGTGCCTAGAATGGAGCATCGGTGCAGGGGGTGTTAGAGTGCGTACAATCGAAGGCAAGAGTTCTGTCGTCTGGCAGATGTCACTGGGCGTAATGATGGGGATCGTCGCGCTGGCTCCGCCAGCAATGGCCGGCCAGTCATTGTCTAAAAATGCGCCAAAGCCTGTGGCGGCGACCGATGGACTCATGTCCGGCGTCGAACCCATCGGCAATCCAGGAGACTGGTTTCCGCCCGAATCCTACCCGCCTGAAGCGCGGATTGCGTCGCAGGAAGGGCGGACCGAATTCTCGCTCGATATCGATGCGGCGGGACGAATTACAGGCTGCAACATCACCGGGTCGAGCGGATCTGATCTGCTTGATTCGACCACCTGCAGCCAGCTGATCCTGAACGGTCAGTTCAAGCCTGCGCGCGACCGCAATGGCAAAGCAATGCCGGGCAAATGGAACTCGGCGATGCGCTGGCAGTTGTCGGATGCTGATGCGGCTGGGCAGTAACGGTCAATTGTTGGGCCGCCGCCGCCGGACGGATGTGTTCAGCTTCGCTTCAATGATGGACGATCATGTAACGAATGCCTATGTGCACGCGGACGTGCTGAACCCAGACACGATTGGATGCCTCTTTTGAACCTGCTGTTGATCCTCTCTGCTCTGCTGAGTGCCCTGACAGGCGCTGCGGCGGTCGGACGGGCACCGGAGGTACGATTGCATCAGGCCGCAGCCAGCGTGCCGCTGGCATCGGCTGCCGCAAATACGGCACAAGGGCGCATTATTCGCCATCCCGTCGCCGCAGGAGCGGAGTGGAAATCGGTCTCGATTGCCGCGACGGTGCTCGCGATCGATGTGCCGGCCATGACGCCACTCTATATGGCCCGCCGCCGCGAATAGCGCGCGGCACGGTCGGCGCTGATCCTTGTCGCCGACCTTACCTTTCCGATCCTTTTCGCGTGGCGACCCGACGGTCGTCCACGCCATTTCATAGATACAGGAATTCTCCATGCTCGGTGGCCTTGCCAAAACCATTTTCGGATCGTCGAACGATCGCTACGTGAAGTCGCTCGGGACGATCGTCGCCAAGATCAACGCGTTCGAGCCGCAGATTTCTGCGCTGAGCGACGACGCTTTGTCGGCACAGACGGCAGTGTTCCGTGAGCGGCTCGCAAATGGCGCAACGCTTGATGATCTGCTGCCCGAAGCGTTCGCGACGGTGCGCGAGGCAGCCAAGCGGACGCTCGGCCAGCGCCATTATGATGTGCAGATGATCGGCGGCATCGTGCTTCACCGCGGCGAGATCGCCGAAATGCGCACCGGCGAGGGCAAGACGCTGGTCGCAACGCTCGCCTGTTACTTGAACGCACTCCCGGGCACCGGCGTGCACGTCGTGACGGTGAATGACTATCTTGCCGC
>CAZWAL010000088.1:0-10762 GCA_964631905.1 uncultured Stakelama sp. | reverse complement strand
TGAATCAGGGACTTAACCCGCTCGCAAGCAGAGTTTTTCAACAGAATAAGGGCGCGAAGCTGCCACTATCGACTGATCCAGCGAGCGGCAGTTCAGCCAATGCTTGATCCCAAAAGCTGTCGGACTGCAAAGCATCGACTGCGGACTGTCACGGGAGCTGAAGGCAATCCTGACTCAACGACAGGTTTTAGGGACACCGATCGGCGAGTTGAATGACGACAATTGGGGCGCGTTGCCGACACGGTACAGGTAGCAATGCCGGGGTGTTAGATTGACGGCTGATCTTCAATCTCGTTGAGCGGAATCTCGAGCTTGATCAGCTTCCACGACGCGAACCCCCGGCGCTCGAACAAAAACGACGGCCCCTTGGCGTTCAGCTTCGTGTTGCGCAGGGTCACACGAAAGCGATCCAATCCGAGGTATTGCGATGTTGCTTCAATATCAGGATTGCGCTCCAGATTCGCCTTATCGTTCGGCTTCTGGCCTCGCATCAGCGCCGCGATCCCATCGGGCGTGACAAACGTATCGACCAAACGGTCGACAATTGTAGGCATCAGCAGTGCACCGAGTCCGGCGAAAGGTTTGTCCCGAATCTCATTGTTGCCCTGCATCTTGGCCATCACGACTGCCGACAGCTGCGCCTTGAGGCTCTCACGTACAGCCGGGAAGTCGACGCTCGCTTCGAGTTTATCAATGTCAGCCTCGATCGCGGCCTGACGAAGTGAATGGATCGCGTAATAAGGTGAACCCACATACAGGCCGCCCAGGATAACAACCAAGAGCGCAACGAGCGCGACCCATTTCTTCATGCGAGTTTCCCCTTAAACTGGGCCAGAATGCAGGCAGCGCTGGCCATGCCAAGAGTGGCCTTTTGTTCGACGATACACAGATTAGCAACGAACGGCGGGGTTAAGGTTCGAAGCACTAAAACAGCAACGATTGGTCGTCGATTACAAGGACTGCAACCCACACGCCATGAAACAGCCAGCTTGACGTTCGCCGGGAGCCAGAGCCGTCTGAAACCATGAGTGACGAAGCGCCAGCATGCGAGCTATCAGCTAACCGCAAATGGGCACCCATCAGCTTAGCCCATGCCCTCCAGATGCCTCGATCTCGAATAATGCGGTGTCTCGAATGCCATGGACGGGTGCGAGCTCACGAAGAAGGCACCGATGGCCAACGGGCTCACATGGAACACTATGAACGCCATGATGGATGTGCTCGCGGGAACTCGTTCTATGGTCGGTCCCGGATACATCCAAGAGCCCTGGCTTGATTGATCTCGTTGGGTTCATCGGAGCCCTGTGGAGGTAGGGCTCTCATGGTGCCTGGTCGCGCACTGACGTTAAACGTATTGGCTCAACAACGACCAATTGGTGAGAGTTTCGACAGAGCTTGGTGCTGTAAATACTGGCCCGCTCATCCTTGACACCTCCCCTCCAATGCGACCAACGCAGTCATGCTGCATAAAAATGCCAGCATTTCAGGGGGTTTCATGAAAATTGTTTCGATCACGCTTTACGGCGCTGCCTGTTTTGTCGCCGCCCCGCTTGCTGCGCAAACGCTGCCTGCACCCGCCCCTGTTACCACCTCGTCGCCATCGTCGACGCCGGTCGCACCTCCTGATGTTGTGTCCATGGTTACGATCGCTGGCCAGCAATCGGTCTTGCGCGCGGGCACCGAAGTGCCGCTCACCGTTTCGGAGGAACTGACGACCAAGGGGAAGGCATTAAAGGCAGGGCAACGCTTTATGATGAGCACTGCGGCGCCAGTGGAGATTAACGGTCAGATCGTGATCCCGGCCGGCAGCCCGGTGACGGGTGAAGTGACCGAAGTTCGTAATAAGGGCATGTGGGGCAAGTCTGGCCGGATCGCAGCGCGGGTATTGTTCGTGCGCGCATATGGTCGACAGATTCGGATGACGGGCACGGTCGATGACCGAGGCGTTACCGGCACCGTTGGCGTTGTGGCCGCCGTCGCTCTGGTTCCTGTGGTTGGCTTCTTCACGACTGGCACGAGTGCAACGATACCAGTAGGCGCCCCCGTAAAGGCATTCATCGATGAAGACGTCACATTTACCGTCGCAGCTGCTGTTCCAGATGTGATGGTTGTGCCAGCTGCGCCGACGCCTCCATCAAAATAAGTCGATATGCCTCTGGCTGGGCAGGGTTGATCGAGCGTTCAAGCGATGCTGCGGTCGAGGCGCGACGATCTCGTTTCGCTCGGCCGCATCACGCCCCTTAACCGCAGATGGCGTTAGTGATTCTTCGTTGGGATGGATGTGACGGCTGTTGCCAATCTCCCGCAATTATTCAGCGACTATCGGCTGGCAGAAATATCGGCTCCACTCCCGTACGCAACCCGACGGCACATCAAGGTGGATAAATGCGAGATCGAGCGACCCAATCAAGGGATTTGTGAGTTCGCGCTTTTAAATCGAAAAACGGCCATGTTGGTCTTCTGGAGTAAGCAATGAGGAGTTCTCCACTCGAAAACATTACGGAAATCGGTCGATTAGAGGGGATGGGACCAACCCATAAACTTCAACACTGGGCCGGCGAAAAGCCATGGGAAGGACTTCGCCTCCCAAACCAAACTACCGTCATCCCAAGAATTACGTTTGATGGGGGTAACGTGACGGCGATGCCCAAATTAGTCGGAAAACCGTGCTTTGGTGTGCCGACTGCCTGGCTGCGATTTGCCCATGAAAAGCGGAAATACGTTCGGGGCCGGTGGATGCTAAATCGCTGCGAAAAATGCAAGGCTCAACCCGGTTGCGAAAGAGTGTCGGAGACCAGACTGGGGATAAATGAAGAGGTCCGCGGTGCAGTTGCCAAGTTCAAGGCGGCTGGCGGCGTCGCTTTGCTTAACGGCAAGGACGAAGGACATCGGGTAGCGACGCTTTTCGGAAATGTGATCAGGGCTCTCGCCAAAGCTGGCCCTTTCACAAACAGCAATGACGTGTACGCACAGGCTTGGGTCGACCAAGAAACGGTTAGACTCGAAGAGCGCGAAACAACACGAAAGCGAGAGCAACGCGAAAAGGCCGCACGCAAAAAGCTCAAGGACGGCGAAATCCCAGAAGTTTTGATGGAGCAACTCGGCCGCGAGAGGATTTATCGCGCCGGTCGGTATGAGGCTTATCGATTGTCGGGGGGTGCGCCAAGAACGATCGTTCTTTATCCTGAAAACCGCCATTTCACGGTGGATGTTTGGTTCAGACGGACCGTGCTTGCGACACAGAAAATGCCTTGCACCGCATATGCTATCGCAAAGCACATGATCGCGGATCAACCCGCCGGCGGCCTTATCCTCGAAATCCTTCGAGGCCGGGTGCACCAAGCATTAAAGCGCATTGATGTGCTGGAAACCAAGCTGATGCCGGGGTCACAGTTGAAGGTGTGGGATCCGTTTAATGCCAAAACGGCGCTCGCGGATTTGCGCGGACACCCCCCTACGGAATCTGCTGAGGATTAAATTTCTTGTCCCTACGGAAGGGAGAATGGCGGTTTGCCTTCCGCGCTCGCTATTATTAGGAAACATCGGAGTTCTGCGGTTTATCTCCCTACGAATCGTGTCCCATAGTTCGGAACCCTTATTCTTTAAGAAAAGGGGGGAGGTGAGGGCACTACAACCACACACCTACCCCACCCTTCAGCTTTAATTTTATAAGCTTGCGGTGATTAAGCTTCGTTTATCGTCCGGTGTTCAGACATGCCGGAATCACGATTTCGAAGTGCGGTACGATTGGATCGAGTTCAGCGCGGCTTGAACCACTTCACGGTCGGCGGCCCTTAATCCCTGTCGTCATAGGTCGGGCCGGAGTTCGCGAAGCAACTCGATTGCGCCAATCTCGTGCACCGAAAGCCATCGGTGTGCCGCCTGCCCCATGGTTTGCCCCTCACCGCCCCTTCAAAGCAGCAATTAGGGCGTCGCAATCCGATCGCCCCAAGCCATGCTTCACCATGGCCGGCCTTAGTTCTCGCAGCAGTTCGATAGCGGCGAGCTCATGCAGCGACAACCACCGGCGCTCGGCTTGGGGATCAGCAGTCGCCTCCCTAATCACACCCCGTTGACCTGGTGTTAGCTCATCTAGCGAGCGTCCTCCGGTCAGCTCAGTGATCAGCCAACTGCGATCTAGACCTTCGTCCGCGGGTTTGAGCAGCGCCCAATCGACCTCGGGGTGCCGTTGTGCGACCACGGCCGACAGGAAAGCGCTCGGGTCGATATCCAACGCTTTGGCGAGTTCGACTGCACGATCGATCGGAATAGGCACCCGGCCATTAGCCATGTGCGAAAGAACGACCGCCTGCTTGTATCCAAGCGCCTTGCCATGTTGCCGGAGGCTGATGCCCCTGCGCGCACTGCTGTGCTGGAGACCTGCTGACAGCATGCGCGCAGCTGCGGTGTCAGCATATGGAAAGTCAGGTCGATCGCTTGTCATGCCAGGCGTGTATCATTTTCCCGCTCGACAAATCGATATGTGTTCTGTATTACACACATATCGAGCAGCAGCTCACAGACAAGCGAGAAGAACACCATGAAATGAACGCCATACCATTCACACCCGAGACCCTTGCTGACCGCTGGGGCTGTAGCGCGGAACATATCCGCAAAATGTATCACGATGGAGAGATTGCAGCCTTTCGCCTTGGCAAACTGATCCGCATCACCGCCATGGAAGTTGAAAGAATCGAATGCCAAACCCCAGATCAGACCCTCAATATGAAATCGTCAAACATCGCGGAAAGCTCGCCGTCGCCATTGGGCACGGACCGACTCGCCGCCGAATTTCGACTGGCACGGATGACGCGGGCTTAGCCCGCGTTATCGCCGATCAAATCTTTCGAAAACTGGACGCTCCAGCATCCGATCGAGTGGATGATCTATGGCGGCTATACCTAACCGATCGCGCAAACGATGGTCGAAGTACCGCGCGGCAAGAAAATGCGTGGAAGCGGCTGGCTCCGTTTTTCGCCAATCGTTTCGGTCACGATGTCACCAAAGACGATTGCCGCGAATATGCAAAGCTCCGGTGCAGACAGGGTGCCGCAGTTGGCACTGCTCGAACCGAGCTTGAGCTCCTTCGCGCTTGCCTCAATCTCCGATATGGCAAGGGCAACACCCATGTTTGGACGCCGCCGCCCAGTGCACCTCGCAATCGCTATTTGTCCCGCGATGAGCTTGAGACGCTGCTGGCGCACGTCAACACACCCCATGTCCGACTGTTCATCATCCTAGCCGTTGCAACCGGCGCACGAATGGGCGCCATCCTCGATCTCACTTGGGATCAGGTCGATTTCAAGCATAAGACCATCAACTTTAACGCTGCGGGACGCGAGCAGTCGAACAAGCGGCGTGCTGAGGTCCCCATCAACAGCCGCGCACTTGCCGCCCTTGAGGAGGCCGCACCGGCCGCGCTGACCGACCATGTGATCGAATGGGATGCAAAGCCGCTGAAAAGCATCAAGAAGGCGATACGGATGGCTGCTGAACGCTCAGGGATCCCCTGCTCTCCCCATGTGTTCCGCCATACCGCCGGGGTTTGGATGGCACAGGCAGATGTGCAGATGCAGAAGATCGCCCAGTTTTTGGGGCACACATCCTTCAGGGTCACAGAGCGCACATACGCTCGATACAGTCCGAGTTTCATGAAAGATGCAGCCACGGCGCTTGAGTGGTGATCATGCGCCAGAAGCTCGCCCAGACCGCCAATTTACCGCGTGATCATAAGCCTCGCCTCGCCCGCCCGGCGAGTGCCCTGGTACATATGTACCAGCCGAACACTGCGTGAAACCCAAACAAAAACCCCGCAACCTATTCAGATTGCGGGGTTTTCGGTGGTGGGCGTGGCAAGGATTGAACTTGCGACCCCTGCGATGTCAACACAGTGCTCTACCACTGAGCTACACGCCCACGGAAGCGCGGCATTAGCGGGGGTCGATGCTGCGCGCAAGCGCCGTTTCGCCCAAACGTTATTGCCCGCGCGTCACATTTTCCATTTCGAACAGTCGGTCCACCTCGAGCACCAGATCACGCAGGTGAAACGGCTTTGAAAGCACGCGCGCTTGCGGCATAGCCTTGCCTGCCTTCAGCGTGACGGCGGCAAAGCCCGTAATGAACATGACGCGCAGATCGGGGCAGAGTTCGCCCGCCTTTTGTGCCAGTTCGATCCCGTCCATTTCTGGCATGACGATATCGGTGAGCAGCAGATCGAAACTTTCGGTCTTGAGCAGCGGCATCGCGGCCGTCCCCCGATCGACCGCCGTAACGGCATAGCCGGACCGTTCGAGCGCACGCGTCAGATATTCGCGCATCACGCGATCATCCTCGGCCAGCAAAATCCTGATCATTCCCGGCGTTCCATTTTCTGTGCTGCGACAATCTATGCGCAAAGCTCTTAACATTTTCCAGCTCACAGCGTCCCTGGTAGCGATTGCCGATTACGAAAGCAGACCCTAAACCCGGTTATAATGACCGGTCCGGCCCATTCCTTCGATCTCCACGGGCCCTTGCCGCCGGATAGCCCGGTCGTCCTGTCCGTACCGCATGCCGGACGCGATTATCCCGCTGCGCTGCTCGCTGCGATCCGCGTACCAGTGCTGGCGCTGCAGGTGCTGGAAGATCGCCATGTCGACCAGCTCGTGCTGGCCGCACGCGAAGAAGAGACGCTGCTGGTGCAACGCCCGGCGCGCGCCTGGATCGATCTGAACCGGGCCGAACATGAGCGTGATCCTAAGCTTGACGACGGGGCCGATCCGGCCCGCGTGCCGACCATGTCCGCCAAGCTGCGCAGCGGGCTTGGGCTGGTGCCACGCCGCATCGCCAACGCCGGTGATATCTGGGGGATGCGGCTGAGCGATGCGGCGGTACGTGCGCGGATTGTCGCCGATCATCGCCCTTATCATGAAAGCCTGCAGACACTGCTCGCGGCAGCGCGGGCGCGATTCGGCATCGCCATCCTGCTCGATGTGCATTCGATGCCCTCACTTGGCGCACCGGGCGAGGCAGCGCAGATCGTGTTCGGCGACCGGTTCGGCAAATCGGCTGCGGCGCGCTTCATCGCTCGGTTGGAAGGAGAGGCGGAAGCGGCGGGAATCGCGCATTCGCTCAACACCCCTTATGCCGGCGGCCATATCCTTGATCGTCATGCCGCCCCCAAAGCGCACATCCACGCGGTGCAGATTGAGCTCGACCGCGCGCTCTATCTGGATGCCGGGCACGACGCTCCAGGACCAGGCTTTGCGGCGACCGCCGCGATGCTGCGGCGTATGATCGCAGCGATCACCGATGAGGCGATGACGGGACTGTCCGCCATCGCTGCGGAATAGCGCGCCATAAAAAAACCACCCCGCGCAGTTGATGCGCGAGGTGGCCAAGGTTCAGGGAGTGCCCATCAAAAGATGGGCTGCGCAGCCCGGTGAAAGGGGGGGAACACAAGGCCGCGCTCCAGCAATATAGGGAAGGCAAATCGCGGGTTCAACCCACCCGGTCGCAGCGGCGCGACCGGGGGATTGCTCGCCATTTACGCTGCCAGAACCGGCGCTGCCGACTTACCCTGATCGACCTGCATCTGGAACAATTCACGCATCTGCGAGAGCGAGAACAGATGGGCGTAGAGCAAAGGCAGCATGCCCGATTTGGCCATCTTGCGCAGCGCATCGCCGCGCAGATCCATCAGCTTTTCTTCATTCACCATCTGGAAGCCGCGATAGATGAAGGGCTGGGTCGAACCCTCGGTCTGGATCGAAACTTCGCCGTCCATCAGCAATTCGGACTCGACCAGATCACGCATGAATGCAGCTGTACGCGCGCCGGCCTGTTCGAACATTTCGTTGAAACCGAGGATGTTCTTGGTGAGATCGGTCGGCTGGCCATCGGCGAACAGTGGCTCGCCATCGTCGAACTTGCCGATCGTGTCCGTCGTCGGATCGAAACACAGCGACAGTTCTTCCGCGGTCGGGGTCAGCTTTGCGAGCATATAGGGATAGCGGCGGATATAGGCCGGTACGTAGAAATTGGCCTGGTTGATCTTGCCTTCGTCGTCAACGAATACATTGACGCCCTCGTTCAGGCCCATCAGCGCGATCGGAATGGCATCCGGGCCGACCGAAAACACAATCGGCATGAACCGCTGTACCAGCGCGAATTCATCGACCGTTACCGGGATGGCGTGCTGATTCTTCAAGAAAGGCGCGGCATTGGCGGGGCGCACCTTGTAATCGGCATGGGCCTGGCTCGATAGCGGCTCGAGCGCATTGTAGAAAAGCGGAAGTCCCTGGGGCGCGCTGGCCATCGTCATCTCCATCGAAAAAGCGGTTACAAGCCGATCGGCAAGTTGCCGCTGCCTCTATGGTGCCTGTCGCGCGGGCGCAAGCATTACGAGTTTGCCCGGATTCATGATCTGTCCCGGATCGAGCGCCATCTTGATGGCGCGCAGGGCTGAAAGACGCGCCGGGGAGGACAAGCGTTCGAGCTCGGCGCGTTTCATCTGGCCGATGCCATGTTCCGCCGAAATCGATCCACCCGCTGCCGTCACCAGATCATGGACGAAGGGCGTGATGAGCGGGGCCTGTTCTGCATACCAGCGTTCGCCATCGGCTCCGGCGGGCGCGCGGACGTGGAAATGGACATTGCCGTCGCCCAGATGACCGAAGGCACCGGCGGTCGTGCCGGCAAAGCGGGCTTCCACCGCGCGCGCCGCCGATATCATGAAGCCGGGCATCGCCGCGACGGGCACCGATATGTCGTGCTGCACCGCCGGCCCGCTTGCACGCTCTGCCGCCGATATCGAATCGCGCAGGCGCCAAAATGCCTCGGCCTGCGCTTCGTTCGCCGCGATGACGGCATCGGCGATCAGCCCGTCGCCGATGGCGCTGCCGAGCAACCGCTCCAGTACCGCCGCGGGAACCTCACCCGTATCGCTCGACGATACCGCCTCGATCAGGATGTGCCAGGCATGGCTGCCCTCCAGCGGCGCGCGCGCACCGGGGACATGCGCGAGCACCAGGCCAAGCGAATGATCGGGCACGATCTCGAAGCTTTCGATCATGTCGGTCGCGGCTTCCATCCGGCGCAGCACCGCCAGCGCTGCATCGGGGCTGGCGACCCCGGCCCAGGCCACGGCTCGCGCCTGCACATCGGGCACCAGCCGCAGCGTGGCCGCGGTGATCACGCCAAGCGTTCCTTCTGCGCCCACTAACAACTGCGTCAGCTCATATCCGCGGTTATCTTTTTTCAGCGCCGCCAATCCGTCATGCACCGATCCGTCGGGCAGCACCGCCTCAACCCCGGCGACAAGCGCCCGCATCGTCCCGAAGCGCAGCACTTGCGTGCCACCGGCGTTGGTGGATGCCAGCCCGCCGATTGTCGCGCTGCCCCGCGCGCCCAGCGTCAGCGGAAAACGGCGCCCTGCCGCCTTGGCCGCATCATGCAGATCAGCCAGGATCACACCTGCCTCGGCAATCGCGAGGTTACCGATCGGATCGACCTGTCGGATCCTGTTCATCCGGCGCATCGACAGGATCAGTGCCGATCCGTCTTCGGGCGGCGTCGCCCCGCCCACCATTGATGTGTTGCCACCCTGCGGCACCAGGGCAATGCCCGCCTTGTTCGCCAATGCGACAATCATCGACACTTCTGCCGTCGACGATGGCGCGAGGATCGCCGGGGTCTGCCCGTGAAATCGCCCGCGCCAGTCGACCAGCCACGGGGCGATATCCTGGGGATCGGTGATGACGCCTTTTGGCCCCAATGATTCCGACAGAAGGTGGATGAGCGCATCGGCAGCATGGGTCATGATGGGCGATCGCTAGCATGCCACCACTGCGCAAACCAGTTGGGCCAAGGGCGGTAATTCATCGACTGTTCAACCAATGCGGGTAACAGCGGATGACACCTATGACGTATTTTACCTTTTCCCCCGTATTGCTGCTGTTGTTCGGCCAACCCTTGGCCGACAAGACCAACAATGGCGGCCTGCGGGTGCAATATGGAACGATGTCCTTTCGCCAGCGCATCGTCATCCGGGTGCCGCGCTTGCCCGATTCGCCGCGCGCGCCGCGCCAGGCGCCTGTACCGCCAATCGAATGGAAAGAGAAAAAAGCGGAGAAATGCGTACCGATCAACAGCATCGTCGGCGCGTCGGTGACGCGGGTGGAAAGTGTCGATCTGATTACGGCGGCGGGACGACGGCTGAGAGCGCGTTTTGACGATGATTGCCCGGCGATTGATTTCTATGCCGGCTTTTATCTGCGGCGAACCCCGGACGGCATGGTATGTGCCAAACGCGACGCGATACGATCCCGATCGGGCGACTTTTGCCGGATCGAGGCATTCAAGGAGCTGCGACCGAAGCGTTGAACCTTTCCGCTACGGCACCAAATCTTGACATTGGGGGACGAATCCGCGACCGCTCAGTCAGTATCAGGCCCGTACCGCGCGCGCCCTTTTTCCGGACCCAGCATGACCTTTGCCGATCTCGGCCTATCTGACGAACTTCTTCGCGCAATCGAGGATTCGGGCTACACCGTGCCCACCCCCATTCAGGCGAGCGCCATCCCCTCGATCCTGATGATGCGCGACATGATCGGCGTAGCGCAAACGGGGACCGGCAAGACGGCATCCTTCGTGCTGCCGATGATCGATATCCTTGCGCAGGGACGCAGCCGTGCGCGGATGCCACGCTCGCTGATCCTTGAGCCGACGCGCGAACTCGCCGCCCAGGTGGCGGAGAATTTCGAGAAATACGGCAAGTACCACA
>CAZWAL010000087.1:0-10767 GCA_964631905.1 uncultured Stakelama sp. | reverse complement strand
GGCGAGTATGACAAGCCCCACGGCAAGCAGGTGGTCGACAATATGGTCCGCGTCGCTGACCTGACGCGCAAGGGCTTTATCAACGGCGATATCTCCACCGTGATGAGCCCGCGCACGGTCATCACCTGGGCGCAGAACGCGCTGATCTTCGGCGATGTCGGCTTCGCGTTCCGCTTGAGCTTCCTCAACAAATGCGACGAGGCCGAGCGCGCACTGGTCGCGGAATATTATCAGCGCGTGTTCGGCAAGGATCTGCCCGAAAGCGTCGTCGGCAAGGCCTGATATGGCGTCAGAGACACCCCTCGACCGCTTCAAGACCGTGCTCGGCGGCGCTGCGCGTGTGCTCGCCGATGAGGCGGAGGTAGAGCTTGCCTATACCGCCGATGCACCGACCCAATCGGGCAAGCACATCAAGGTGCCGATGCCCGCGCGCAATCTGCCGGCCGAGCAGGTCGCGGAGGCGCGCGGCTTTGCGGATGGCTTTGCGCTGCGGCTGAAGCATCACAATGCAGCGCTTCACCTGAAGGGCGCACCGGTCGAGGCCGTCGCGCGGGCGGTGTTCGATGCGGTGGAGAGCGCCCGGGTCGAGGCGCTCGGGTCGCGCGGCTATCAGGGAATCAGCGACAATCTCGAAACCGCGCTGGGCGTGCGGCTGCGTGCCGACCCGATCGTGCGGGCGCGCACGCGTGACGAAGTGCCGTTGTCGACCGCCGTCGCGCTGATGGTGCGGGAGCGGCTGACGGGACTCGCCGCACCACAGGGGTGCGAAGATGGGCTGGCGATGGTCCGCGACTGGATTGAGGAAAAGGCTGGCGGCGATCTCGACGCGTTCGGCCTTGTCATCGATGATCAGGCCGCCTTTGCGCAGCTGTCGATGAAGTTGCTTCAAGACCTCGATCTGGTTGAGGGCGATATGCTGCCCGACGAGGCTGACGACGGCGGCAGCGACGACGAAGGTCAGGATGACCAGCAGCAGGATGACGCCGACGAGGGCGAAGACGCTGGCAATCAGGGTGAAGGCCAGATCGAACAGCGCGGCGAAACCAGCGACAGCCAGCAAGAAGAGGGCGAGGGCAGCGAGCAGCGCGAGGATTCGCCCGACGATGCCGATGGTGAGCCGGGTGACGAGGGCGATGACGGGATGATGCCCGTCCGGCCGAACCGGCCAATGGCCGATTTCGCGCCGCAGTTTGAGTATAAGGGCTGGACGACTCAGTTCGATGAAGTGATCGCCGCGACCGAGCTGTGCGATGCGGAGGAACTGGCGCGGCTGCGCTCGTATCTCGATCAACAGCTCGTCCATCTGCAAAGCGCGGTCAGCAAGCTCGCCAACCGGCTTCAACGCCGGCTGATGGCGCAACAGAACCGTAGCTGGGATTTCGACCAGGACGAAGGGATGCTCGATGCCGCGCGGCTGGCGCGCGTGATCATCAATCCGATGCAGTCGCTCAGTTACAAGATCGAGCGCGAGACCGATTTCAAGGACACGGTCGTTACCTTGCTGATCGACAATTCGGGGTCGATGCGGGGCCGTCCCATTTCGATCGCAGCGATCAGCGCGGATATTTTGGCGCGCACATTGGAACGGTGCGGGGTGAAGACCGAAATTCTCGGCTTTACCACGCGTGCCTGGAAGGGCGGCCAGAGCCGTGAGAATTGGCTTGCCGCGGGTCGTCCGCCGCAGCCCGGTCGCCTGAATGACATTCGCCACATCGTCTACAAACAGGCCGATGAGCCGTGGCGCCGCGCCAAGACCAATCTTGGCCTGATGATGCGCGAAGGGCTGCTGAAGGAAAATATCGACGGTGAAGCGCTGTTATGGGCGCATAGCCGCCTGATCGGCCGCCCTGAGGATCGCAAGATCCTGATGGTCATTTCTGACGGTGCCCCCGTCGATGACTCAACCCTCAGCGTGAACTCCGGCAGCTATCTCGAGCGGCATTTGCGCCAGGTGATCGGGTGGATCGAAGCGCGATCGCCCGTCGAGTTGTGCGCGATCGGCATTGGGCACGACGTGACGCGTTATTATGCGCGCGCCGTGACGATCATGGATGCCGACCAGCTGGGCGGCACGATGATCGAGCAGCTGGCGGCGCTGTTCGATACGAAATGATCTCGTCGGTCTCACCGCCCGCCGGTGGCTTTCAGGGGCCTATCAAACGATCCGTTACGATTGCGGGACACCAGACATCGATTAGCCTGGAGCCGATCTTCTGGGCCGCGCTGGATGGCGCCGCAGTTGAAATGCAGCTGCCGCTCAACGCCTTGATTGCCGAGATCGATGCCGTCCGCATCACCGCCGATACGCCGCCAAACCTGGCGAGCGCGTTGCGCAGCTGGCTGTTTGCGCAATCGAACTTCGTTAGTGAAAATCATTCGCAACAAGCTTGACGTTGCGAATGCCTCTCAATAGACAGCCCTCATCGCGAGTCACTCGCAACTGGGGATGTGTTTTCGATGCGCTTTTCGTCTTGGTCTGCCATTGCGGCCGTAATGCTGGTCGCGCCCGTTCACGCCTACGCGAATACCGAAAAACCCGTTGACGACATCGAGATGGCTGCCGGGCCACAGAGCGGCACCGAGATCATCGTGACCGGCAAGGTCGACGGTTATCGCACCGAACAGACAAGCAGCGCGACCAAGACCAACACATTGCTGATCAACGTGCCCCAGGCCGTATCAGTGCTGACGCGCGAACAAATTGACGATCAGGCAATCCGTTCAGTGGCCGATCTCGTTCGCTATGTGCCGGGCGTGTCGGCAGGGCAGGGCGAAGGCAATCGCGATCAGATCACGCTGCGCGGGAACAACACCACCGCCGATTTCTTCGTCGATGGCCTGCGCGACGATGTCCAGTATTTCCGCAGCTTCTACAATGTCGATCGCGTTGAGGTGCTGAAGGGTCCTAACGCAATGATTTTCGGGCGTGGCGGCGGTGGCGGGGTTTTCAACCGCGTGAGCAAGAGCCCGATCATTGGCAGCACCAGCGGGGTTGCCGAAGTGACGGGAGATACGTTTGGAAGCTGGGCAGCGACGGGTGATCTCAACGTCGATCTGGGCGGTGCCGCGTTTCGCGTGAACGGAGTCTATGAGGAGCTCGATAACCACCGCGATTTTTTTGAAGGTGCGCGTTATGCCGTGAACCCAGTGATCGGCACCGAGTTGGCAGGCGGCATCAAGCTGCAGCTCGGCTATGAGCATGTCGGCGACGACCGGGTCACCGATCGCGGTATTCCTTCACAAAATGGTCGCCCGCTGGTCGGCTTTCGCGATACGTTTTTCGGCGCTCCCAGTGTGAACAGGACGCTGTTCGAGGCCAATGTCGTGCGCGCCCGGGCAGAGGCGCCAGTCAGCGACAAGCTGACGCTCAGTGCTCAGTTGCTCTACGGCGATTACAATAAGTCTTATGCGAATGCCTTTGCGGCAACCGCCGTCACCACCAATGTGCTCACCGGCGCGCGCAGCCTCGGGGTGGAAGCCTATTTCGACCTCACCCAACGCGAGAATTTCATCGCCCAGGGCAATGCCGAATGGCGCGCATCGACCGGCGGGATCGATCATGTCGTGTTATTCGGCGGCGAATATACGCGGCAGGATAGCGGCAATGAACGCCGCAACGGGTTCTTCAATCCGGCCGCCCCACTAAACGCCGCCAACCGCCGCGTTACGGTGGCACTGACCGATCCTTTTATCGTCCCGCCTTTCAGCTTCATTGCGGGGCCGAGCGGCAATGCCAACCGCCAGACGCGCAGCGAACTGCGCCAGGGTTCGGTCTATCTCCAGGATCAGATCAGCATCGGCGATCACGTCGATGTGATTGCCGGCATCCGCTACGATCGGCTCGATCTGGCGGTGAACGACGTCATCGCCGGGCGCGCGTTCCAACGGAGCGACGATCTCTGGTCGCCACGGTTTGGGCTGGTGCTGAAGCCGATTGCCAATGTGTCGGTCTATGGCAGCTATTCGCGGTCGTATCTGCCGCAATCTGGCGATCAGTTCCTGTCGCTTACAGCGACCGCGGCTGCACTGGTGCCGGAGCGCTTCGACAATTATGAACTGGGCGCGAAATGGGATGTGACGCCAGCGCTTCAGGCAACCGTGGCGATTTATCAGCTCGATCGCAGCAACACGCGCGCCACCGGTCCAACACCGGGCACGATCGTGCAGACCGGCGAGCAGCGGTCAAAGGGCGTCGAGTTCGGCTTGACCGGCAATCTGACCAAGCGGTGGCAGACCAGCCTTGGCTATGCCTATACCGATGCGCAGATCATCAGCACGACCGAAAACGCACCTGCCGGGCGCCGTGTGGGGCAGGTGCCGCGTCACCAGTTTTCGCTGTGGAACCGCTATCAATTGCTCGATCGACTGGGCGTTGGGGTTGGCGTTTATCACCAGGCCGATCAGTTCGCGACGATCAGCAATGCCGTCACGCTGCCTGCCTATACCCGGCTCGATCTGGCCCTGTTCGCCAAGCTGACCGACCGGATCGATGCGCAGGTGAACATCGAGAATGTCACCAACGCCACCTACTTCCCGGTCGCGCATAACGACGTGAACATCTCGACCGGGGCACCCACCAGCGCGCGCTTCACGCTGCGCGCACGGTTCTGACGCAGCGTTAGCGTAACTGGGGCGGCATTAGCGCCCCAGCAACACCCGCGCCTGCCCGGCAATCTGCGCGAGCATTGCGGCATTGGGGGCGGGCGCGCGGCGGGCGCGGTCGATCAGCGCCTTGAACTGCGCGACGCGGGCAGCATTTTCAACCAGCCACGCCTCCACTAGCGCTTGTGGATCACCGGCAGCATTACGGCTGAGGAATTCGAGCCGCAACTGCTGGAAATCACGCGCGAGTCCGGCGATCAACAGCCGTTCCCACGGATCGCTCGATGTGATCCAGGCCGCATTGGTCTGCGCCCAGTCGAGCCCCAGCGCCTGACCGAGCCGGGTAAAGGCGCGTGTCAGCACGGTTTCGTCGATGCCGAGCCGCTGGCCGAGATCAGCCAGCCCGATGACGCCGTCGAGTTCGAACAGGCGCAACACCTTGTGGATGAGCTTTGACGGCGCGCCATAGCCTTCCAGCCGGGATACGATGCGCTGGCTCTGGGTCTGTGCTTCTTCGAGCAACAGCACCTTGGTCTGCTTATCGAGCGCGTTGAACCCCTTGGCCACCCGCTCAAGCAGCGGGCCCGGGCTGGCACCCGGGCGGGTGATCCGTAGCAAATCGGCCATTTGTGAGCGGACCCCAATCGCCACTTCATCGAACAGGATGATCCGGGCAAACTCAGGCATGTCAGCCGCTTCGATCTCGGCCCACAGGGCGGATAGCCCGAACAATTGTTCCACCACGACGAACATCGCCGCGATATCGGCCATCGCCGCGCCTTCTTCCTCGGCGAGCTCGAACGGGTGCAGCACGCCGAGCCGGTTGATCAGCCGGTTGGCAAGCTTGGTCGCGACGATTTCACCGCGCAACTGGTGGCCATCAATCGCTTCGCCGAATTGCTTGCGCATTGCCTTGGGGAAGGCAGCTCGCAAATCGGTAAGCAGCAGCGGATCGGTCGCGAGCGGGCTCTTTTCGATGGCGTCCTGCAGCGCCAGCTTGGCAGTCGCGAGCAGCACAGCGAGCTCGGGACGGGTGAGCCCCTGGCCGTCCTGCGCGCGTCGCAGCAGTTCGTCATTGCTGCCCAGACCCTCGACAGCGCGGTCGAGCTTGCCGCCGCTTTCGAAAATCTCGATCAGGCGGACATAGCTGGCCAGCGACTGTGCGCCGTCATGCTCCATGATCGACAGCGCGAGCGTTTGGAGCCGGTTGTCCTCAAGCACGATGGTGGCGACATCGTCGGTCATCGAGACGAGCAGCTTGTTGCGCTTTTCGAACGACAGCCGCCCCTCGATCATTTCACGGTTGAGCGCGATCTTGATGTTCACTTCATTATCCGAGCAATCAACCCCGGCCGAATTGTCGATGAAGTCAGTGTTGATCCGCCCGCCGCGCGCCGCAAAGGCGATACGCGCTGCCTGGGTGACGCCCAGATTGGCACCCTCGCCGATCGCGGTCGCGCGAAGCTCTTCGGCATTGACGCGCAACCGATCATTGGCGGGATCGCCGACCTGGATGTTGTTCTCAGACGCCGCCTTCACATAGGTGCCGATGCCGCCGAACCAGATCAGATCGACCTGCGCCTTCAGGATCGCGGAGATCAGCGCCACCGGATCGAGTTCGGCCACGTCCATGCCGATCAGGTCCCGCATCTGCTTTGACAGTTTGATCGATTTGTCGGCGCGCGAAAACACGCCGCCGCCCTTGGAAATCAGCTTCGCGTCATAGTCGGCCCAGCTCGAGCGTGGCAGTGCGAACAGCCGTGCCCGTTCCGCCCAGCTTGTTGCCGGATCGGGATCGGGATCGATGAAGATGTGACGGTGGTCGAATGCGGCGACCAGCTTGACCGCCTTTGACAGCAACAGGCCATTGCCGAACACGTCGCCCGACATGTCGCCGCAGCCCGCAATGCGGATCGCCTGGGTCTGCACGTCGACGCCACGTTCAGCAAAGTGGCGCTGCACCGAAACCCAGGCACCCTTGGCGGTGATCGCCATTGCCTTATGGTCATAGCCCTGGCTGCCACCCGAGGCGAAGGCGTCGCCCAGCCAGAAGCCGCGTTCGAGGGCGATCGCATTGGCAACGTCGGAGAAAGTAGCCGTGCCTTTGTCCGCCGCGACGACGAAATAGGGATCCTCTCCGTCATGGATGGCGACCTGGGCCGGGTGCACCACCTTGCCGTCGACGATGTTATCGGTGACGGACAACAAGGTGCGGATGAAGATGCGGTAGCTCTCTGTGCCTTCGGCGAGCCATGCATCGCGGTTCGAGACCGGCGGCAATTGCTTGGGATAGAACCCGCCCTTGGCCCCCGTCGGCACGATCACCGCGTTTTTCACGCGCTGCGCCTTCATCAACCCCAGAATCTCGGTGCGGAAATCGTCCCGCCGATCAGACCAGCGCAGGCCCCCACGGGCGACGGGCCCTGCGCGCAGATGGATGCCCTCAACGCGCGGGCTGTACACCCAGATTTCCCGCCACGGCACCGGCGCAGGCAGGCCGGGCACGAGCTTGCTGTCGAGTTTGAAGGCAAGCGCTTCGGCGGCGGCGGGGGAGAAGGCATTGGTGCGCAGCGTGGCGGCGATAACACCGTTGATCGCGCGCAGAATGCGGTCGTCATCGATCGCCGATACTGCATCCAGCCCCGCCTCGATCGCAGCGATGGCGGCATCGGTACTTGCCTTGCACTTGGGATTATGTGCCGCCTCGAACCGGGCGATCAGCGCCTTGGCGACCGCAGGCGCGCGGCGCAGCGCATCGACGACGGTGATCAGGCCATAGGTCATCCCGGCCTGGCGCAGATAACGGAACCAGGCGCGGAATAGCACGACCGCCGACGGCGCGAGCCCGACATCTGCGATCAGCCGGTTGAACGCGTCATTTTCCGCATGCCCTTCCAATACCGCCGCAATCGCTCGTTCGAGCACCGGCGTATCCCCGGCGAGCGGGCTGCGCGACGATCCCTCTCCGGCGGCGATCGCGAAATCATGAACGAAGCCTTGCGCTTCATCGGTCAGTGCGGTTGGCACTTCCTCGATCACGCGAAATCCGAAATTTTCGAGTACGGGCACGGCATCCGACAGCGCCAGTGCGCCACCCAAACGATAGATTTTCAGGCGCGCGCGGCCGCCGGCCTCGAACAGGCGCACCGACCGGGCATCACTGTCATCGAGCGTCGCGAGCCGTTCGATATCATATGCTGCATCCTCTGCGGTGCTGATCGTGCGATAGCTTTCCGGGAAGGAAGCGGCATGACGCAGCGCCAGCCGGGCAGCGCGGGTCGGTTCAAGCCGCTCGGCAAGCGCCGCTTCGACCGCGGGCACCCAGCCGCGCACCATATGCTGCAATCGCTGATTGAGCGGCGGGACATCGGGCATCCGGCCATCGCCGCGCAGATCGAACGTGTAGCGGATCATGGCGATCACGCCGTCTTCCAGCGCAATCGACCAACTCAGCAGCGATCCGTTCGATGCCTCGGCCAGCATATCGCCGATCGCGATCCGGCGCGCGGTCGACACATCGTCGCGCGCCAGCCAGACAAAGGCGAACATGTGCCGCCCCAGCATGCTGCGCACCAGCACCATTTCGGCACGCGGCCGATCGGCCAGCGACATCGCGGTCAGGGACAATTGCTCAAGCGAAGCCTGATCGAACGCCGTGACCAGATCATGGGGCAGCGCGCCGAGCGCGTGGTTCAGTGCCTTGCCGGTATGGCCGCGCGGATCGAACCCAAGTTTCTCCTCGAGCATCGCCAGCCGCGCGCGCAGCACGGGCACGTCCTGCGGCGGCGCGCCAAGGGCAGCGCTGGTCCAGAGCCCCGCATGAATCGACAGGCCGGTGATCTTCTTGCCGTCGCGGACCGGCACGATCACCAGATCGAGCGGCACATGCCGGTGGACGCTCGAGATCAGATTGGATTTGACGACGAGCGGTGGCGCATTGCCATCTTCAAACCATTTCAGCGCCAACGCGCGCGATGCATCGGCCAGCAGCGGGACAGGTTGTTCGTGGCGCGCAATGCCCAGCTGCTCACTGACAGTTCCGTTACGATGCCAGCGTTCATAGCCGAGTAGCGTCATGTTGCGATCGGCAAACCAGTCGAGCAGGGCAGCGCCCTCCCGCAGTTCGACAATGGTGGTGCGCGCCAGCATGGCGGCATCATCGGTCAACCGTGCCTGCATCGCCAGCCAGTCGCTGACGGCCGCGCGCACATTGGCCAGCCCCCGGTCGAGATCGCTCAGCAGCGCGCGGCGCTTGCGGGCATCGGCGCGCTCCATTTCGATATAGATCATCGATTCGGGCTTGCCGTGACCGACACCCTGCAGGCTGCCTTCATTGTCGCGCTCGACCGGCAGCACCGGGTGGATGATCCGGTCGATCGCGATGTCGTGGGCGCTGATTGCCGCGGCGATCGAATCGACCAGAAACGGCATATCGTCATTGACGATGGCGAGGCGCATCTTGCGGTGCGCGGCATCACCGGCGATCGTTTCGAGGCTGAGGTTGGGCGTGCCGGGCACGCGTTCGCCCGCCGTGGCGGCCATGAAGCGCGCGGCCTCTGCCCGCTCGGCCTTGCCGAACCCCTCCAGTTCGCCCGGCAGGGCACCCTCGACGAGCCTGACGGCAAGCGCATCAGACAGCGATTTCAGCGTTGCTTTGACCATGCCCCGCTATGCGCCGAGCCGCGCGTCATCTCAAGAGTCTGTGCGTTGCCGGTCGTGCGCGATTGCCCGGGCGCGGTGCTCTGGATGGGGTTGATCAGCGCGTGCGGGCAGCCTTGGCGATCAAGGCGCTCGCGCCGGCGGTGCTGGCGTCGATGCTGGCCATGATGTCGACACTGCCCTCATCCCCGGCACGCGCGATCAGCACGACGAACGTGCCGCTTGCAAGACCAGTGGCGAAATCGATCGTCGCCAGTGGTGTCTGTTCGGCAAAGGCGGCGCGGGCTGCGTCCACCGGATCGGCTTTGGCGACGGGGCGCCGCAATGCACGTTCAGCCGCGACGATCCCCTTGATCCCGCCTTCGGCCATGTCGAGGAAATCGGCCAGCGCCCCGCTGGGCACGTTGCAGCGCCGGGCATGGGACAGAACGGTGGCGAATTCAGTGATCCGGGTCTTGTCATAGTCAGCCCCGAACACGAGCTTGACGACGGGCGTCATCGGCGCGCGCGCCTGTTCGGCAATCCCGGCGCTTGTGAGCAGGTTTGCGTAGGTAACCGGATCGTTGGCGGCCGCGGTTGCAAAGTCAAAGGCCCGGCCGAGTGCCCGGTATAGGGCTGATCGGCTCCTGGTGTCCGACGCCCGGGCAGCGGCAGCGGATTGCTGGGCCAGCATCAGTTGGTCGGCAAGCGGGGCCATCATGCCCCCATCGTCCATGCCTGTATCAAGGCTGCCTTCGTGATCGGGCACTATCTCGTCCAGATGATCATGAATCCGGTCAGCGCCCTGATCGATTTCGGCACTGGGGCCGCTCGCCCAGGCCGGGGCGGTGACGGGCGCGCGAACCGCGCTGCGCACCGATTCGGCGACTTCGGCGTTCAGGGCCGCCTGGGTTTCGGGATCGACCAGTTCTTTCCAGTTGATCACGCCGTAGATGAAATCGATCGTGTCATCATCGGACGAAAACGGCATCAGGATGCCGCGGTACATGGTGTTGTACCCGCGCGTGCCGACGAATTCGGCCTCGAAGCCGATCGGCGCGCGATTGGCGATGATCTGCAGATAATGATCGGTCAGCCGCGAGAGTAGCGATCGGCTGGGGACCTGATTGATATGCGTTACGCTCGAATCGAGTGCGCATTCCTCGCGCAGTGCCTTGCCCAGAAACTGGATCGCGGGGTTATCAATCCCGCCGGTGAAATCGAGCAGCACGCTATGCGGCCCGAAATCGGCGATGTTCTCCGGATCGAGATCCTCGATCGAGGGATAGGCACGCCCGTGCAGCAATGAAACCCAGTGGTTATACGCGCGCACGTGCATGCGGCGCTCGTCGGTGCCGATATCCGGCCTCGGGTTGTCGTCAACCCGCAGATCGGCCTGATCATGGCTGTCGATGTCAGCGCGATGATCGCGGTCGGTACGGTCGTCTTCGAACCCGCGGAGCGTGTCCATGCGCATATCCCCATTGGGCCAATGGCCTGTTTCCCCAGCGTTCTGCCCGATTGTGG
>CAZWAL010000086.1:0-10876 GCA_964631905.1 uncultured Stakelama sp. | reverse complement strand
GCATCGATCACCCCAGCGGCTGGCGGATCGAGGTGATCGAAGCCGATACCAAGCGGATCCAGCGCCTGCGGCTACATCCGCCACGCGAGACCGAATTGGCGGACGGGTAATCGGGACAATAAGTCACATTCATTCCATCGATCACAGACTGCGATTTAATCTGTTTGGACGATTAGCGAAGGGCGCGTATCCAGCTCATAGATCGCTGCAAGGTGATCGACCCCGGGGCTACCCTACCCCCCCCCCGAGCAAGCGCCCCCCCGCTTCCTCCTTGGTGGCCCTGATCTGGTCGATGCGGCCGTCGGCATAACCCCTGTGCCGGCGGCCGTTTCTTTTGGCCTTTCCCCGCGCGCCGATGAACCTTAACTAGGATCCATGCGCAAACACATCCTGATCGTTCTCGCCATTCTTGTCGTCCTTGCGGGCGGTACATGGTTCTGGGTCAGCCAGCCTGATCAGGCCCGGCTACCGCTCGAAGCAGTCATGGGTCCGCGCCCCAAGATTACGCCGCCGCGCGTCCAGACGATCCCGACGATCAAGGTTGCGGATGTGGTCGGCTGGCAGAATGGTGCGACGCCCGTGCCCGCTGCCGGGCTGAAGGTTGCCGCCTTTGCCAAAGGGCTCGATCATCCCCGGTGGATCTATCAGCTGCCCAATGGCGATATTCTGGTGTCCGAAACCAATTCGCCACCGCGAAAAGCGGGATTCAGCATCACCGGCGTGGTGATGAAGGCGCTGATGGCGAAAGCTGGAGCAGGCGTGCCTTCCGCCAACCGGATAACGCTGCTGCGCGATGCTGATGGCGACGGCGTTGCCGAAACGCGATCGGTGCTCATTGGCGGACTCAACTCGCCGCTTGGCATGGTGCTGGTGGGCGACCAGCTTTACATTGCCAACACCGATGCGCTGGTCCGCGTGCCCTACACCACTGGCCAGACCAAGATCACCGCCAAGCCCGAGACGGTCGTACGCTATCCCGGTGGCGGCAATCACTGGGCGCGAAACGTTGTTGCCAGCGCGGATGGCAAAACGCTGTACGTCGCGGTCGGCTCAGCCAGCAACATCGCTGAAAACGGGCTAGATGTTGAGGTGAACCGCGCCAACATTCTCGAGGTTGACCCCGCCACCAAAACCTTCCGCGTCTTTGCGGCGGGCTTGCGCAATCCGCAGGGTCTGGCGTTCGAACCGCAAAGCGGGCTGCTCTGGACGACGGTAAACGAGCGCGACATGCTCGGCTCCGACCTCGCGCCTGATTACATGACGGCGGTGACGCTGGGTGATTTCTTCGGTTGGCCGTACAGCTACTGGGGCGGCTATGTGGACAAACGCGTCCAACCCGAACGCCCCGATCTGCTCGAATATTCCAAGCGTCCCGATTATGCGCTGGGACCGCATACCGCCTCGCTGGGCTTAAGCTTTGCGAAGGGTGCTACGCTTGGCGGGCAATTCACCAATGGCGCTTTTATCGGCCAGCACGGATCGTGGAACCGCACGCCCGTGTCCGGCTACAAAGTCATCTACGTCCCGTTCGCCGCCAATGGCTTCCCGGTGAAGGGCACCCGCCCGGTCGACGTGCTGACGGGCTTTCTCGACAAGAACGGAGACGCCCAGGGGCGCCCCGTCGGCGTCGCGCTCGACAAGTCGGGCAGCCTGCTGGTGGCGGATGATGTCGGCAATGTGATCTGGCGAGTCAGCGCCGCACGCTGACGCCGCTACGGAAAGCTAAAAAAAATCGTCCCGAACTAATGCCATCCCCATTGCCGAAATCCCTCCAGTTAGATTACGTAGCGTCCGTCGTACCCGTTGTGGGTAACCGCCCGAGGGGGTCGGGCGCGGTGCGACGTGTTTGGGGAGCGCTGCAAGATGGCCGTAAGGATTGCGACCAATCCTGATAAAATGTCGGCCAATTGGCGCATCGCCATGTTCGGCGTGGCCAATATGTTCCTGGCAACGCAGCGCGCTTTTTCCTCGGGTCAGGTCCCGATGGGGCCAACTGAAATTCTCATTTATCTGACGGTGTGTGTCGCCAACGTGCAAAAGCTGATGCGCGAGCGATCAGTGCCCGGTCATTTTTCCGCCACTGCCGTGCTGCCGCGCGAATGGGTGATTCCGATTTCACGAAACGCGATCGCCTCAGCGACCGGCCTGCCGCGCGAAACGGTGCGCCGACAGGTCGAAAAGATGATCGAGCGGGGATTGCTGGTGGAGGATGCCCGCGGTGGGGTAACGCCGCCGCCGGGGGTCATCGACATTCTGGGCCTGGAGCCCATGCTCGAGCCGATCGTGGCTGAATTCACCAAGACCGCAGAGCAACTCGCCCGGTTGGGCGTAATCGAAGTGCACGACGACTGACCGGTAACACGGCTACCGATCCGTCAGCTGGTGGCGAACAGCATCGCATCGTCGGCAAACGCTTTGAACTCGAGCGCATTGCCGCTGGGATCGTAAAAGAACATCGTCGCCTGCTCGCCCGGCTGCCCCTGAAAGCGGATATACGGAGCGATTCCGAAGGGAATGCCTGCCGCCGCAACTCGATCTGCCAGCGCCTGCCAGTCCGGCATTGTCAGCACCACCCCGAAATGCGGCACCGGCACATCATGCCCATCCACCGCATTGGCGACCGCGACGGGCTTTGCCGACGGATCGAGATGCGCCACGATCTGATGCCCGAACAGGTCGAAATCGATCCAATGATCGGATGACCGACCCTCCGCACAACCCATCACCCCGCCGTAAAAGGTGCGCGCCGCGGCAAGATCGTGAACGGGAAAGGCGAGGTGGAACGGGCGGATCATGCAAAGCTGCTAGCAAATCCCGGCGAACCAAGCGATAGCCTCGGCGTGACGAAACGCCCCGCCCTGATGTCGCTGATCCTTGGCGCTGTGGCCGCCACCGGATTCGCCCCGCTCCATCTGTTGCCGGTGACGCTCGCATGTTTTGCCGGCTGGCTTTGGCTGGTGCACGATTCGCCCGATTTGCGCACGGCGCTGTGGCGCGGGTGGCTGTTCGGGATCGCCCATTTCACGATCGGCAATAACTGGATCGCGCGCGCCTTCACCTTGCAGGATGCGATGCCCGCGTGGCTCGGCTATCCAGCGGTGTCGATCCTCGCGGCGTATCTGGCGATCTATCCCATGCTGGCGGCGGGGCTAATGTGGCGGCTCGCAAGCCCGCGCGCGAATGGCGACAACTCGACCCCGCCGGGCGGGAGCTATGTGCTGATCGCGGGCGCCGCCTGGATCGTCACCGAATGGCTGCGCGGTACGATGCTGACCGGCTATCCGTGGAATCCGCTCGCGGCGATCTGGCTGCCGCTGATCGGTGTTGCGCGATCGACCAGCCTGATCGGTACCTATGCGCTTGGCGGGTTGAGTGTGGTGGTGGCCGGTACGCTGTTGTTGCTGGTAAAGCAGCGACGCTGGAAGCTGGCCGCACCGGTGCTGAGCGTTACCGCGCTGCTGGCCCTGATCGGCATCGATATACCCGTTACTGCGCCCACCATCGCCGCCGACACCCCCCGCATCCGCGTGATCCAGCCCAATCTCGATCAGGAAGAACGCCCGCGCGACGATTATGCAGAGGCCAATCTCGCCGCCATCGCCCGTCATATGGGCAGCCCCGGCCCGGCGCCGCGTCTGATCGTCTGGCCCGAAGGGGCGTTACGGCTGTTCGTCGAGGATGGCTACCCGCCCGAATATTACTGGCGCGGCCGGCCAGAGGTGACGCGCGCGCGCATCGCCGCGATGCTCGGCCCGCGTGATATCGTGCTGGCCGGTGGCAACGGCGTGCAGTTCGATGATCGCGGCCAGGTCACGTCGGTCAGCAATTCTGTGTTTGCGATCGATGCCAATGCCCGGCTGCTCGGCCGCTATGACAAAGCGCATCTGGTGCCCTGGGGCGAATATCTGCCCGCCCGCCCGATCATGTCAGCAATCGGCCTGGCGCGGTTGGTGCCGGGCGATGTCGATATCCGGCCCGGTCCCGGCCCCGCGGGACTGAACCTGCCCGGCTTCGGGCTGGTGGGGATCCAGATCTGTTACGAGATCATCTTTTCCGGCGAAACGGTGAACCGGACGCAGCGCCCGCGCGTCATTTTCAACCCCTCCAACGACAGCTGGTACGGGCTTTGGGGTCCGGTCGAACACCTCGCCATGGCCCGCCTCCGCGCGATCGAGGAAGGATTGCCCATCATCCGTGCGACCCCGACTGGCGTATCGGCGATCATCGATGCGGATGGCCGTGTGATGGCAAGTATCCCCGCCGACCGCGACGGCGCGATTGAGCTGCCGATTCCCCCTTCTCACCCGCAGACCCTGTTCGCGAGATTGGGAAACTGGATGGCGGCGCTGGTCGCCGCGCTGATGCTCGCGCTGGCAGTTGCCATTCGCCAGCGAGCGCGATAGGGCGCATATAACAAAAGCTTTATATGCGGTCCGCAGCCGCACTCATCGCCCAGTCATAAGGGATTACCATGCGCTCATCCTATCTCTTCACGTCCGAATCAGTTTCAGAAGGCCATCCCGACAAGGTGTCGGATCAGATTTCGGACGCGATCGTCGATCTGTTTCTGTCGAAAGACCCTGAAGCCCGCATCGCCTGCGAAACGCTGACGACGACGCAGCTGGTCGTGCTCGCGGGTGAAATTCGCGGCAAGGGCATCATGGACGAAGCCGGCAACTGGGCACCAGGCGTGCCTGAAGAGGTCGAAGCGACTGTCCGCGCCACCGTGAAGCGCATCGGTTACGAGCAGGACGGTTTCCACTGGCAGACGCTGCGCTTCGAAAACAACCTGCACCCGCAATCGGCGCATATCGCGCAGGGCGTGGACGCGAGTGGCAACAAGGATGAAGGCGCTGGCGATCAGGGCATCATGTTTGGCTATGCCGCCGATGACACGCCCGATCTGATGCCGGCGACGCTCTATTACAGCCACAAGATCCTCGAAAAAATGGCTGCCGATCGCCATTCGCGGGTCGCCCCCTTCCTCGAACCCGACGCCAAGAGCCAGGTCACACTGCGCTATGAGGGCAGCAAGCCCGTCGCGTGCACCGCGATCGTCGTCTCCACCCAGCACGCCAAGGGCTATGATCAGGGCGAGAAGGAAGCCGAACTCCACGCTTATGTGAAGTCGGTCGTCGCCAGCGTGATTCCGGCTGAGCTGCTGTCGGACGAGACCGTTTATCACATCAACCCCACCGGCAGCTTCGAGATTGGCGGGCCGGACGGGGACGCCGGGCTTACCGGCCGCAAGATCATTGTCGACACCTATGGCGGCGCATCGCCCCACGGTGGCGGCGCGTTTAGCGGCAAGGACCCGACCAAGGTCGATCGTTCGGCCGCCTATATCACCCGCTATCTGGCGAAGAACATCGTCGCCGCCGGGCTCGCCCAGCGCTGCACGATCCAGCTCGCCTATGCCATCGGCGTCAGCAAGCCGCTGTCACTCTATGTCGATACGCATGGCACAGGCACCGTCGGCGACGACAAGATCGAAGAAGCGATCATGTCGATCGAAAAGCTCGGTGGCCTCACCCCGCGCGGTATTCGTACTCACCTCGCGCTCAACAAGCCGATCTATCAGAAGACCGCAGCCTATGGCCATTTCGGCCGCCAGCCCGAGGGTGATTTCTTCCCCTGGGAGCGCACCGACCTGGTCAACGACCTGAAGGCGGCGCTGGCGTAAACCGCGCACCACGCTGAACGATTGCGGGGGCGGTAGCGGAGAGCTATCGCCCCTTTTTTATGAGCGATCCCACCACCATTCGCCGCCTGTACGGTAGGCGCGCCGGGCACAAATTGCGCCAGGGCCAGGCCGCGCTGATCGAGGAGTTGCTGCCGCAAATTTCTGTGCCCGAAACCGGGCCGATCGATGCGATGGCGCTGTTCGGCGATGATCGGCCGCTCGAAGTCGAGATCGGTTTTGGCTCAGGCGAACATCTTGCCGGACAAGCGGCCATGCGGCCGGGCAGCGGATTCATCGGCTGCGAGCCCTTCCTGAACGGCGTGGTCGGCGCGCTGGCGCATGTCCGCGACGGAGCGCTGGAGAATGTCCGGCTGCACATGGGCGATGCGCTCGAAGTGATCGAGCGGCTGCCCGATGCCTCGCTCGAGCGCGTCTATCTGCTGCACCCAGATCCGTGGCGAAAGGCGCGCCATGCCAAGCGCCGGATGGTCAACCATGGTCCGCTCGATCTGATCCACGCCAAGCTGAAGCCCGGCGGCGAGTTTCGGCTGGGCACCGATGATCCCACTTATTGCCGCTGGTCGATGATGATCATGAACGCGCGCCGCGATTTCGACTGGCAGGCCACCAGCGCCAGCGATTTCCTCACCCGCCCCGCCGACTGGCCCGAAACCCGTTATGAACGCAAGGCACGGACCAAGGGGCATGAGGTGTGGTACTTCCGATACCGGCGGATTTAGATCAAGCGCGTACCACGTCTAATGACGTATTTTCAGTAGTTTAAGGCGAAACGCACCGCCACCTGCCGCCGCCGATTTCCGTTCCGGTGATTGCCCGGTGATTACTTTTCTGGTACACGAGGTTCGTCATGGCCACCGGAAAAATCACCAAGCGAACCCTCGACGCGCTTCAGTCCGGCGCCGTTAGCGGCTTCCTTTGGGATGACGAACTGAAGGGGTTCGGACTCAAGTTTACCGCTGGCGGCTCGGCGTCATACGTCGTCCAGTATCGCATGGGTGGCCGCGAGGCGAAGACGCGTCGCTACACCATCGGCGGTCATGGCTCGCCATGGACGCCCTTCACCGCCCGCGAAGAGGCGACGAGGCTCCTTCGTCTGGTCGCGCAAGGCATCGATCCCGTCGAATCGGATAAGCAGCGCCGGCGCGAGGCTGTCGACCTTGCCTTCTCCAATTACGCCGATCGCTTCGCAGCCGACTGCAAAGGGAAAGGTTGGTCAACGCTGGTAAAGCGATCACTTCATCTGCACGTCAAACCCGTGTTGCGGGAGAAGGCGCTTCCCACAATCACGCGCATTGATGTCGTTGCCGTGTTCGATCGCATGCCCCTGGAGCAGGCCGCTAATCGTCGTAATGTGTTCGCGGTGCTGAGGCGACTATTTCGATGGGCGGTGAGTCGTGGCGACATCGACAGAAGCCCAATGGAGGGCATGGAAACGCCGAAGGCGGTCAAACCGCGCGAGCGCTGGCTGAGCGACAGTGAGTTGGCGAGGGTCTGGATTCAAGCGGCGGAATGCCACCGGTGTTTCGGCCCGATCGTTCGGCTGCTGATCGCCACTGGTCAGCGGCGCGAGGAGATTGGCGGTCTTCACTGGCAGGAATTGGATCGCTCGGAGCGCGAAATGCGGTTGTCCGGCGATCGGACGAAGAACGGCGAACCCACCACGATCCCGCTCAATGATCTCGCGGTTGCCGAACTCGACAAAGTGGCGGGCAGCGAAAAGTGGCCATCTCGCGGCAGGGTGTTTCCAACCGCGACTGGTGCCGCTTTCACTGCCTATCACAAGGGCAAAATGAAGCTTGATATGCTGCTATCGAAGGATGGCCGCAATCCCGTGCCGCCTTGGCGGCTCCATGACCTCAGGCGAACACTGGCAACAGGCTTTCAGAGGCTTGGCGTGCGGTTTGAGGTGACCGAAGCAGTCCTCAACCACGTTGGCGGTTCGCGGTCTGGAGTGGCGGGAATTTATCAGCGCCACGACTGGAAGCCTGAGAAGCGTGAGGCGTTGGCAACTTGGAACAATCACCTTTCAAGCGCGATCGAGGCGGCGCAGGAATAACTCTAGACGGTCAATGCAATCGGTTCGTTCCGCATGCATTGTAGACGCGATATCCTAGGCTGCATAGGCAAGTTCGAATCCTGCGGGGTGCGCCGCCCCGCGCTCGATAAACCTAACGAATACGTGTCGCCGTTTTCACTACTATAGCGTCGCCTTCAAGCGCTAGCTCCCGGCGTATGCCGCAATATGTCGCCATCAGTCCTACGACGGCAGTTGGGCCGTGTGTGGACGGCCCTCCGTTGGCAAGGGTTTTTTTGAAGCTCTGCATTCCGCTGGTCGAGGCGGCCATGTGTCCGGCCTTTCGATGCGGCTTTGTCATGCGCCGCTGGCCATGATGCCTTTCGCGCGAACCGGGTCCCGACCTATAGCTCGCGCTCGAAGCGCCACGGCCCAAAATGGGTTTTCCCGATCCGGCGGTTTCAACCGGCTTTGTGCATCAACTCCTCTTTGCCCTTCCCAACCTCGTGTGCGCGAACCTCACGCTAAGTTCTACGCCGCCATCGGCATCGGCTCGCGATAGCGCTCGCCGCTGGTCATCAGCGCCCAGACCATCCGCGCGTTCTGTTGGCGAGCGCCACCGCGGCGACCTTGGTAGGCCGGCGAGCGAGCAGCTGGACCAGCCAAGGCCGCTTCGTGCCGTGGCGCTGCGCGTAACGGATGACTGCCATGGCGCCGACAACGAGCATCTGCCGGAGATAGCGGTTGCCGGCGCGCGTGATGCTGCCAAGGCGATCCTTCCCACCTGAAGAGTTCTGCTTGGGTACAAGGCCGATCCAGGCAGCCAGATCGCGACCTGTCCGGAACATGGTGGGGTCGGCAACCGAAGCGACGAACGCGCTCGCCAGAAGCGGCCCCACACCAGGGATATCCATCAGCCTGCGACCAAGCTCGGTACGCCGAGCGCTGGCAAGCACGCGCCGATCGTTCTCGAGGATCTGCTGCTTCACGACTTCGAGCTGCGCTGCCAGCATCTGGAGGCAGAGACGCGCATCCTCGGGGATGCGATCGTCGCTTGTATCGGCGACCACCTCGAGAAGCCGATCAACGCCGAGCCTTCCAACAGGAGCAACGACGCCGAACTCCGAGATGTGGGCACGGATGGCGTTCGAGATCTGCGTGCGCTGCCGGTTCAGCATGAGACGCACCCGGTGCAGCATCATCAGGCTCTGCTGCTCTGCGCTCTTCACGGCAACGAAGCGCATGTTGGGCCTGGTTACAGCCTCACAGATCGCCTCAGCATCGGCAGCGTCGTTCTTCCCGCGCTTCACGTAGGGCTTCACGTACTGCGCCGGCATCAGCTTCACATCGTGACCAAGGGCGATCAGCTCGCGTGCCCAATAGTGCGAGTTGTTGCACGCTTCGATGCCCACGAGACAGCGCGGCAGCTTCGCGAAGAACGGCAGCATCCTCGCCCGCGTCAGTTGGCGACGGATCACCACCTCGCCATCCGCACCCACTCCATGCACCTGGAACACCGACTTTGCGATATCCAGACCGATTGTCGTGACCTTCTCCATCGCGGCTCTCCTTCAAGCTCAACCCTGCGATATTACCGCAGGTGGGGTGGAGAGCCGTCCACAGCATCATGTGCGGACTGGCAGTTTTCGGGCGCGCAAAGTGCATGAGCAGACATTTGTGCAACTAGGCGCGGCCGCCCGCAAGACCTTCACACTGACATTTGTAGTGGCTTGATCGCCGCTCGAAACCGCTAGCTATGCCTAATTCTGGTTCGGCGTTGGATTAGTTGAAATCGAGCAAAAGCCGTTCCATCGGAGAACCCCGTTTAGTGACCATTTCGTGGTGCCGAGCTAGGCTGTACTCGATGAAGCAACCATCCGCTGGTGTAACTGCCGCACCATATGCTACGTATCCGACTGCATGAAGCGCTTGCTCATCCTGTTTCTGGCCATGTTTGCCTTTGCCGCGCCGGTTCAGGTGCTGGCGGCGCAGACAATGTGCGCCAACACGATGCCGATGATGGCGTCGATGGATCACGGCATGAAGAAGGGCGGCTGCTGCGACGAAAAGAATAAGGCGTGCATGCAGGCGTGCGATGCAACCTGCGCTGTCGCGATCGTGTTGCCCCCCCAGATGCCGGTTCGCGCGGGGCTTGAGCCTGCCAGCCCGCCTGTCACGACCCTTGCCAGCTTGACGATCGCCAGGATCGCAAGCGGCCTCGACCGACCTCCTCGAACGATCGTCTGACCCATGCCCGTCTCCGACGGGCTGCCCAATTCGGATGTGTACGCCGCTGGCATTGGCCGGGCTGCATATGGATCAAGACATCGACTGGCCCGACCCTTGAGCGGCGGGACCGGTATCAATTCGAGGAATTTATCATGAACCGTTTTTCTAAAATCGTTTTCGTCGCCACTGCCCTTGTCGTTAGCGTCGCTGACGCATCACCCTCGTTCGCTGCCGACCGCGTCGGCGATGGGTATCACTGGGAATACACCCCTGGACCGCGTGGGACCGCTCGGCGGGTTGCCGACCGTCCGGCCAAGCCCGTTACGATGGCGCGGGAAGCCGGCCATTGGCGCTTGGGTTTCGGGCCGCGCAGTACGCCGACCTGGGTTCCTGCCGATCGCCAGATGCCGGTCGAGCAGATGGCAGACACGATGCCGATGACCAAAGCCAGCTGATCGGGATCGACGTCTCTCTCGCACAAAAGTGAGGGAGGCGTCGTCCTTATCGCGTTCGGGGACCAGCCAACTTCCTGGTCCCCGCTTCCGTGACGGCCAGACTTCTGGCTAGGATCGTGCCTGGGGGACACAGCATGCACCGCTATCTTGCCTTTTCGAGCATTATATTTTTGGCGACCCCGGCGGTCGCCGGACCGCTGACCTTCGAGCAAGCGCTCGCCCGCGCCGACCAGGACGCCCCGAGCATCGCCGCGCGCGCCGCCCAGGTCGATGCGGCGCGGTCCTCCGCGATCGCCGCCGATAGGCTGCCCGATCCCAAGCTCGAGGTGAAGCTCCAGGATTTTCCCTTTACCGGCCCAGACGCTGGCAAATTCAACAGCGACAATTTCACGATGGGGGTAGTCGGCATCAGCCAGGAAGTGCCCAACATCGCCAAGCGCCATGCCCGCGCCGCGCGCGCGACCGCCGATATCG
>CAZWAL010000085.1:0-10913 GCA_964631905.1 uncultured Stakelama sp. | reverse complement strand
ATCCTACACCACTCCAAACACAGGAACCGCACCAGTCATGGCCGCGACACGCACCTTTTCGATCATCAAGCCCGATGCCACCCGCCGCAACCTGACGGGCGCGGTCACCAAGATGCTGGAGGAAGCCGGCCTGCGCGTCGTCGCCTCCAAGCGCATCCACATGAGCCGGGAACAGGCCGAGGAATTTTACGGCGTCCACCGCGAGCGGCCGTTCTTCAACGATCTGGTGTCGTTCATGATCTCTGGCCCGGTCGTCGTGCAGGTGCTTGAGGGCGAAAACGCCGTTCAGGCGAACCGCGACATCATGGGCGCGACCAACCCCGCCAATGCCGAACCCGGCACGATCCGCAAGGAACTGGCAGAGTCGATCGAAGCGAACTCGGTGCATGGTTCGGACTCGGACGAAAACGCAGCGATCGAAATCGCGTTCTTCTTCAAGCCCGAAGAAATTGTCGGCTGATCTAGCCGCTCGACGCGCTCAGGGCTTGATCCAGAGCGCGTCGAGCGTTTCTTGCCCGCCACTCCCGGTGACGCGCTGGCGCATCACCATGCCGCGCAGTTTCAGGCTGCGCCCGAACAATCCCGGTTCAATCCGCCAGGCAATGTCGTAGATCGCTGATTCCTGTCGGTTCCCTTCGGAGCCGGTGCACAGGCTGTCGATCAGCACCGGCAACCGGCCCTGACGTCGATCTTCACCGCCATCGGTCAGCTGCAGCAGCGGCCGCGCTATCCACGCCGCCTCAATTTCATGGACCGTGACGGTGCTTTGCGCCGCAACGCCAAGCGCCTTGGGGAAACGGATATCGGCGGATTGCAGCGCGCAATCGACGCCCTTGAACGCGATGGTGCTGCCATCGGCCTCGGTAGCGATCAGGCCGGTGCGGCGCGACGCAGCGAGTGCGGCTTCCCTGGCCGCCGCACGTTCCTCGGCGCGGATTTCGCGCGCATCGCGCCGTTCCTCAAAACTGTTCCAGAAGGTCAGACCGCCAATGATGACCCCGGCCACCGCCACGGCTTCGCCCAGCGACAGCCAGCGGCGACGGATGGCGACTGTTTCGGCGGTCACTTCGGGGGCGGGTGGCACAACCGGATCGTCGTTCATGATATTCCTAGCGTCAGCAGCCGCTTGGGGGCGACGAGGGCCCAGCTTGCCGCAATCCGATCCGCCACGCGGTCCCAATCGGTATCGTCGAGGTCGAGTCGCATGCCGATCCACCCGCTCGGGCCCAGATAGGGCGGGCTGAAATAGAAATCGGGGTCCATCTCGATCAGCATCGCTTGCTCTTCGCGTCCGCTGGTTTTCACATGCACTGCGGTGATGCGGTCGCCGTGGTGGTTGTGCCAGAAATAGGCGAAGAACTTGCCTTTCGTGATGAAAAACCCCGGCGAACCGTGCGACAGCCGCTCATCCGCCTCGGGTAGTGCGAGGCAGATCGCGCGCACTCGCGCCAGTTCGATGCTAGGGTCCGGGCTCATCGTGCGGCAAATGCTGACAGAATTTGCGGATAAAGGCGATGCTCTGCCGCGAGGACCCGCGCTGCAAGGGTTTCTGCGGTGTCGTCTGGCATGATGGGGACTTCCGCCTGCCCAAGCACCTCGCCGCCGTCGAGTTCTTCGGTCACGACATGCACCGAGCATCCCGCCACCGCATCGCCCGCCGCAATGGCCCGCGCATGCGTATCGAGGCCCTTATATTTGGGCAGCAGCGAGGGGTGAATGTTGATGATCCGCCCGGCCCAGCGCGCGACGAAATCGTCTGACAGCAGCCGCATATAACCAGCGAGCGCGATGATCTCGACCCCGGCATCGCGCAGCGCCGTATCGAGCGCAGCTTCATACGCGGGCTTGCCGATGCCCTTGGGCGACAGCGACCAGCAGGCGATGCTGTGTTTGTGCGCCCAGGCGAGACCCGGAGCTTCGGGCTTGTCCGATGCAATCAGCACGATGTCATAAGGGCAGTCGTCCGCTTGCGATGCCTCTACCAGCGCCATCATGTTCGATCCGCGCCCTGACAGCAGCACGCCGACCCGTTTTCTAGGCATGATGCGTGGCCGACCAGTCGGTACGCGCCCCCCAAACATCCGCGGGTCCGTGGACGGTACAGCCACGCTCACCTGCATCGATCCGGCCGATCGTGAAGACTGTCTCACCAGCGGCTGACAGCGCGTCGCTGACGGCGCTCACCTGATCGGGCGCAACGATGGCGACCATGCCAATGCCGCAGTTGAAGGTGCGGGCCATTTCCTCGGGCTCGATATTGCCCTGCGCCTGCAGGAACGCCATCAGCCGGGGCTGTTCCCAGGCCGCCGCATCGATCACGGCGTGGGTGCCAGCGGGCAGCACACGCGGCACATTTTCCAGCAAGCCGCCGCCAGTGATGTGCGCCAGCCCCTTCAGGCGGCGCTCGGCGAGCAGCGGCAACAGGCTTTTCACGTAAATCCGGGTCGGCGCCATCAGTGCGTCGATCAGCAGCACTTGCTGGTCGAATAACGCCGGGCGATCCAGCCGCCAGCCCCGATCCGCGGCGAGGCGGCGCACCAGCGAAAAGCCGTTCGAATGCACGCCCGACGAGGCGAGCCCGAGGATGACGTCGCCGGGGGCGATTTCCGTGCCGGTCAGCACCCGGTCGCGTTCGACCGCGCCGACGCAGAACCCGGCGAGATCATAATCGCCAGCGGCATACATCCCTGGCATTTCGGCGGTCTCTCCGCCGATCAATGCGCACCCAGCTTGCAGGCAGCCCTCGGCAATCGAGGCGATGACTCGCTCGGCCACTTCGGGCACCAGTTTTGCGGTCGCGTAATAATCCAGAAAAAATAATGGCTCCGCGCCCTGCACGATCAGATCATTCGCGCACATCGCCACCAGATCGATGCCGACACCGTCATGGACATTGTGCTCAATCGCCAGCTTCAGCTTGGTGCCTACACCGTCATTGGCCGCGACGAGCAGCGGATCGACGAAGCCGGCCGCCTTCAGATCGAAAAATCCACCAAATCCGCCCAGATCGGCGTCGGCGCCCTTGCGTCGGGTTGCCCTGGCGATTGGCCCGATCGCGCGGACCAAGGCGTTGCCGGCGGCGATCGAAACGCCCGCCTGGGCATAGGTGTAGCCGCCAGGTTCACCCGATTTAGCGTCTTGTGGATCGTTCATTGCTGCGGCCTAGCCATAACGCGCTTGGATTTCCACGCCTGCTTCGCCAAAAGGGCGCCGACATGGCCATCTTTCGATCCCGTCTGCTGCTAACCACGCTTGCCATCGCCGGACTGACGGCGATGGGGTTCGCGAGCGGCATTGGCGTGGCGCAAGGTGATCGCGCTGCGCGCGGCGGCGTGCCGGGCGGGTCGGGCAGCTTCGAGGTCGGCGGGGTAGAGGTCGATGTGTCGGGCAAAACCGCCAATGCCGCGCGCCTCGCCGGTTGGCGACTGGCGCAGCGCAAGGGTTGGCAGATGCTGTCGCGGCGGATGGGCGGCGGTGGCGGCTCGCTATCCGATTCGGCGCTCGATTCGATCGTATCGGGCATTGTCGTCGAGAATGAACAGATCGGGCCGAATCGCTATATCGCCCGGCTGGGGGTGATGTTCGATCGCAACCGGGCCGCGTCGATCCTGGGTGTCGCGGGCAGCCTGTCACGCTCACCGCCGATGCTGGTGCTGCCGGTCGAATGGTCGGGCGGGGCGCCACGCGTTTTCGAACAGCGCACCGATTGGCAGGAAGCCTGGGCACGGTTCCGCACCGGCAACAGCACGATCGATTATGTCCGCCCATCGGGTACCGGCCCTGATTCGCTGCTACTGAATGCCGGGCAGATCAACCGCCCGAGTCGCGGTTGGTGGCGGATGATCCTTGATCAATATGGCGCGTCGGACGTGCTGATCCCAATCGTGCATCTGTACCGGCAATATCCCGGCGGGCCGATCGTCGGCCAATTTCAGGCACGGTTCGGGCCTGATAACCGGCTGCTCACCCGCTTTTCGCTTCGTGTCGGCAGTGGCGATGCGCTGCCCGCGTTGCTCGACGCCGGCATCAAGCGGATCGACCAGGCCTATCAAAATGCCCTTTCCACTGGCGTGCTTCGGGTCGACCCTGGCCTGCGGTTCCGCCCGCCGGGCCTCGACGAGGAAGACGAAGCGACCGACGACGAGACGGTTGCAGGCGACGAAGCGGTGGTCGTTGATAGCGGCTCGGGCGCGATATCGGTGCAGTTCGAGTCGCCCAGTTCGGCGGCATTTGAGGCGACTGAACGGGCACTGCGCGGTATCCCCGGGGTACGATCAGCGATCACGACCAGCGTGGCGCTTGGCGGTATTTCGGTCATGCAGCTCGGCTATGACGGTGATGTCGCCGCGCTCAAGGCGGCGCTGGAGGCGCGCGGCTGGCAAGTGACGCTCGGCTCCGGTGCGATTCGTATTCAGCGCGCGCGCACACCACCGCCGCAACCCGCTGGGCAGGCCGAAAACACGACCGCGGGATGAAGCAGCTTTCCCTGCCGCTACCCTATCCAGCGGATGCCCGTGAGGACGAGTTTTTGATCAGCGAATCGAACCAGCGGGCGGCGCAGTCGCTCAAGCGCTGGGGCGCTTGGCCGGTGATGGCCGCGATGCTGGTCGGCCCGCGCAAATCGGGCCGCAGCCTGCTCGCGCGGATTTTTGCGGTGCAAAGCGGCGGTACCACGATCGACGATGCCGAACGCGCGAACGAGACGACCATCTTCCACGCCTGGAACGCGGCGCAGGCCAGCCGCCGCCCGCTGTTGATCGTCGCTGACGCACCCCCGCCAATGTGGGAAGTGACCTTGCCCGATCTGCGATCGCGACTGGCGGCAACGCCCATCCTGACGCTCCACTCGCCTGATGATTCGCTGATGGAGGCCCTGTTCGCGCGCGAATTTGCGCGGCGCGGGCTCGATGCACGGCCTGAACTTCTGCAATGGCTGGTTGCCCGCGTCGAACGCAGTCATGTCGCGTTGTTGCGGGCGGTAGATGCGCTCGATCAGGAGATCGGACAGAGCCGCAAGCGCTTGTCGATTCCGCTCGCACGGGGCACATTGGCGCCGCTGGGCCTGATCGTCGATCGCGCCGTCCCGAGGAACATCGTCACAGGGAATGATGCTGCATGAACCGCCCCGCCCATATCGCGGAAGTTGATGATGATGACGTGTTCGTCGGCACCAGTGCCGGCGACCGGTATTTCAATCGCGAGCTGTCGTGGCTGGCCTTCAACCGCCGCGTGCTGGAGGAGGCTTGCAACCCCGCGCATCCCTTGCTGGAACGGCTGCGGTTCCTGTCGATTTCAGGATCGAACCTCGACGAATTTTTTATGGTCCGCGTCGCCGGGCTGAAGGGGCAGCAGCTGCAGGACGTCGACCGGCTTTCTGCCGACGGTCTGAACTCCAGCCAGCAATTGACCGCGATCGTGGCGGGTGCCGATGCATTGGTCGAAAGCCAGCGCAATGTTTGGCGCGAATTGCGCCGGTTGCTGGCCGAAACGGGTATCGCGGTGCTTGGTTCGCGGATGATCGATGATGCGCTGGCGCCTGCCGATCTCGCCTGGCTCGAAACGCATTTTCGTGAGCAGATTTTCCCGATTCTGACCCCGCAGGCGCTCGATCCTGCGCACCCGTTTCCGTTTATGCCCAATAAGGGGCTGGCGGTGATGTTCGATCTTGTGCGCCTGTCGGATGATCAGCCGATCCAGGAACTGGTGATGCTCCCCGCGCCGATGCCGCGCTTTGTCCGCGTGCCGGGGGATGGCGCGCGCTACATCGCGGTCGAATCCCTCGTGAAGCGATTCTCGTCGGTGATTTTTCCGGGATACCGTGTTGTCGGTGCCGCCGAATTCCGCGTGCTGCGCGACAGCGATATCGAGATCGAGGAAGAGGCCGAGGATCTGGTTCGCTATTTCGCCAATGCGATCAAGCGGCGGCGACGCGGCCGCGTCATCCGGCTGGAACTCGAATCGGGGATGCCCGATCAGCTGAGCACCGCGCTCCGCGCCGAACTGGGCGGTGCGGATGCGTTCGTTACCGACGGCGCGGCGTTTCTGGGGGTCGGCGATCTCGAAGCCGTCGTCGACGAAGACCGGCCCGACCTGAAATTCCCGCCCTATTCGCCGCGCTTTCCCGAGCGCATTCGCGAATATAGCGGTGATTGCTTTGCGGCGATCAAGGCTAAGGACATTGTCGTCCACCACCCTTATGAAAGCTTCGACGTGGTGCTCGCCTTTCTGCGCCAGGCGGCGAGCGACCCCGATGTGGTTGCGATCAAGCAGACGCTCTACCGCGCCGGCAAGCAGCCCGCTGTCATCAACGCGCTGATTGCGGCTGCCGAAGCGGGCAAATCGGTGACCGCCGTGGTCGAGCTGAAGGCGCGTTTTGACGAGGAGCAGAATCTGCTCTGGGCATCGGCGCTCGAGCGGGCAGGGGTGCAGGTTGTTTACGGTTTCATGGAGTGGAAAACCCACGCCAAGGTATCGATGGTCGTACGGCGCGAGGGCGGGCAATATCGTACCTACTGCCATTTCGGGACGGGGAATTATCACCCGATCACGGCGAAAATTTATACTGATCTCAGCTTCTTCACCGCCGATCCGCGGATCGGGCGCGATGCGGCCCAAATGTTCAATTACGTGACCGGCTATGTCGAGCCCGAGAATATGGCGCTCGTCAGCCTGTCACCGCGCGATTTGCGTAGGCGGCTGGTCGATTGCATCGATGCCGAAATCGCATTTGCCCGCGCGGGCAAGCCCGGCTCCATTTGGGCGAAGATGAACTCGCTGGTCGATCCTGCTGTGATCGAGAAACTCTATGAGGCGAGCAATGCCGGGGTCGAGATCGATCTCGTCATTCGCGGGATTTGCTGCCTGAAGCCCGGCGTGCCGGATATGTCAGAGCATATCCGCGTTAAATCCGTGATCGGGCGGTTTCTGGAGCACAGCCGCATCTGGGCGTTCGGCAATGGCAAGGCGCTGCCGAATGACAATGCGAAGGTGTTTATTTCATCCGCCGATGCAATGCCGCGCAATTTCGATCGCCGGGTCGAATATCTGCTGCCGATCGAGAACAAGACCGTGCACGATCAGGTGCTCGATCAGGTGATGGTCGCCAATCTGATCGATAATGAACAAAGCTGGGTATTGCAGGCGGATGGCAGCTATGTGCGGGTCGAGGCGGGGACGCGGCCGTTCAACCTGCACCGCTATTTCATGACCAATCCGTCGCTGTCCGGGCGCGGTGCTGCGCTACAAAGCAGCGATTCGGTGCCGAAATTGTCGCTGCGGCGGCGTCACTAATGTCTTCTGGCGCGTTCTGATCTGATGGCCACTCTGCTTTTTCGCAAACCGAAGGTCGATGGGATCGCGGAGCCGCGTACCGCGATTATCGATATCGGCTCCAATTCTATCCGGCTGGTTGTGTATCAGGGTCCCGCGCGCCTGCCCGCAATCCTGTTCAACGAAAAGGTGATGGCGGGTCTGGGGCGCGGCTTTGCCGAAACGGGGGCGATCGACGCGGAAGCTTTGCGCGTCGCGCGGATCGCGCTGGCGCGGTTCGCGGCATTGGCGCGCGAGATGGAGGTAACGCGGCTGCGCACCGTAGCGACGGCGGCGGTTCGGGATGCGACCAATGGCGATGTGCTGCTGACAGATGCGCGCGCGATGGGCCTCGAGGTCGAGCTGCTGAGCGGCGAGCAGGAGGCGCTGGGAGCCGGCCTGGGCGTGCTTTCGGCCATTCCGCTCGCGGACGGGATTGTCGGTGATCTGGGCGGGGGCAGTCTAGAACTGGTGCGCATATGCGGCGGTGAAGTGCATGAGCGTGCGTCGTTTCCGCTCGGCGTGTTGCGGCTTGGCGCGCTGCGATCAAAAGGGTTGCGGTCATTTAATCGCCGGGTCGGCGCGATGATCGAACAGGCGGGGTGGACAGGCAAGGGCACCGGGCTGCCGCTTTACCTCGTCGGCGGATCGTGGCGCGCACTGGCACGGCTCGACATGCACGTCACCGGCTATCCGCTGCCCGTGCTGCACCAATATGAAATGGCACCTGCCGCGATCATCCGGAACGGTCGTACGCTCAGCCACATCGCCAAGGGCAAGCTGCGCGCGATCGCAACGCTGTCGTCTGCGCGTGTGCCGACGCTCGGTGATGCAAACGCATTGCTTGGGGTGCTGCTCCGCCATCTCGGCGCGCGTACGACGATCGTATCGGCATTCGGGCTGCGCGAGGGGCTGTTGTTTGGCGCGCTGTCGCCGGAGGAAAGGCAGCAGGACCCGCTGATCGTTGCGGCGCGCGACGAAGGGCGACGGCTTGGCCGATTTGCGGAGCATGGCGATCTGCTAGACGGCTGGATTGCGCCGCTGTTCGCGGGCGAAGCGCCGCACGTCGCACGCCTGCGTCATGCCGCGTGTCTGCTCGCCGATGTCGGCTGGCGCGCCAATCCCGAATTTCGCGCCGAGCGCGGTGTCGAAATTGCGCTCCACGGCAACTGGGTGGCGATTGATGCACATGGACGCACATTGGTGGCGCAGGCGCTGTTCACTGCGCTCGGTGGCGGCACCGATCCGTCGGCATTGATCCCCGCGCTTGCCACCCCGGCCGAACTGAAACGCGCAACCGCCTGGGGGCTTGCCATGCGGTTGGGGCAGCGGATGAGCGGTGGACTTGCCGGGCCGCTCCAGCGATCGCGGATCGATGATGATGGGATGGCCGTGGCGCTGACCCTCGCTTCGGGTGACGGCGCGCTATACAGCGAAGCCGTGGAACGTCGGCACAAGGCGCTGGCAAATGCGCTGGGCCGACAAGTGACGGTACGGCGCTAGCAAATCCACACGATACGCATCGATTTGCGTGGTCGATGCGTTGCAGCGAAGATGAACGCAGAGTCATTGCTGCCCGACCCCTATATCATGATGCTGACCGGCTTCGGGGTGTTGACCGCGCTGGTGGTGTGGCTGCCGCTTGCCTTGCGCAAAATGCCGCTATCGCTCCCGATCGTCTGCATCGCCCTCGGCATGGCGATATTCTGGCTTCCACAAGTCACGCTGAAGCCTTTGCCGATGACCTATCCCGTGATTACGGAGCGGTTCGCCGAATTCGTCGTCATCATCGCGCTGATGGGGGCGGGGCTGAAGATCGACCGGGTCTTTCGCTGGCGGAGCTGGGGTGTCACCTGGCGCTTGCTCGCGATCACGATGCCGCTCAGCATTGCAGGCATAGCGCTACTCGCCGGTTGGGGGATGGGCTTGCCCTGGGCGATGGCGCTGCTGCTCGCCGCCAGCCTTGCCCCGACCGATCCGGTGCTCGCGGCGGATGTGCAGGTGGGGCCGCCGCGATCGGGCGAAGAGGATGAAGTTCGGTTTGGCCTGACCTCCGAAGCGGGATTGAACGATGGGCTCGCGTTCCCGTTCGTGCATCTGGCGATCCTGCTGGCGACTGCCGCCGCGGCCGGCAAGCCCTGGCTAAGCGAGTGGCTCACCTATCACGTCATCTGGGAAACGGTGGTGGGCGTCGGGGCAGGTTGGCTGATCGGGCGCGCCTTTGGCTGGCTGACCTTTCACGTGCCCGCCGATTCAAAGCTGGTCCAAACCGGTGACGGTCTGATCGCACTGGCGGCGACGTGTGTCTCCTACGGCCTGACCGAGTTCGTCCATGGATACGGCTTTCTTGCCGTCTTCATCACCGCGCTCACGTTCCGCGCGACGCACCGCGAGCATGATTTTCATCACGAAATGCACGACGTGACCGAACAGATCGAGCGGCTGGCGATGATGGTGTTGCTGCTGTTGTTCGGCGGTGCGCTGGTCAGCGGGTTGCTGTCATCGGTCACATGGATCGACATCGGAGTCGCGCTGGTCATCCTGCTTGTGATCCGCCCGGCGGCCGGCTTGATTGGCATGATTGGACTGAACGCCGAACGGACCGAAAAGCTCACGCTGGCCTTTTTCGGCATACGTGGAGTCGGTTCGATCTATTATCTCGCTTATGGGCTCAACCATGTCGACTATGTCGGCGGGGGCAGGCTCTGGGGCGTTGTCGGACTGGTCATCGCATTGTCGATCGTGCTGCACGGGTTGACCGTCACGCCAGTGATGCGCTCGCTCGATCGGCAGCAGGGCAGGGATCCCGATCGCGAGAATCCGTCAGAGGAAGCCGCAGCAATTCCACCGGCAACCGCCGTTTAAACCTCGTCCTCAGCGCGCGTCATTTTCAGCTTGCCGTTCTTCACCGCGAAGGCCAGCCGACCCTCGACCAGTGCGAGCGCGTCCTTGCCGAATTGCTCGAACCGCCAGCCTTCGAGGATGGCGAGCCCCTCGCGCTGCCCCGCTGCGAGAGCCTCGAGATCTTCGGTTCGGGCAAGCAACTTGGCGGCGACGTCGATGTCGCGGGCGCGGATTTTCAGCAACAGCTTGAGAAGATCGGCGACCAGCGCGCCTTCCTTGCCATTGCCTTGCTTGCGGTCTTCGCGCGCGGGCATGTCGGTCGCGCTCATCGGCGCTGCCGCCTCCAGCGCTGCCATCAGCCGTGCGCCGATATCATTGTTTGCCCACGCAGGCGAAAGCCCGCGCACTCGCGCCAGATCGGCCTGTTTCTTGGGTGGCGTGCCGGCCAGATCCGCGAGCGTCTCATCCTTGATGATGCGTCCGCGCGGTAAATCCTTGGATTGCGCCTCAAGCTCACGCCATTTCGACAGCGCCTTCAGCCGTCCGAGCACATCAGGTTTACGTCCGGCAATGCGCACCCGTCGCCAGGCTTCCTCCGGATCGTTGGCATAATTGGCGGGGTTGGCGATCCGCTCCATTTCCTGATCGAGCCATGCCCCGCGCCCGGTGCGCCGCAGCCGATCGAGCATCTTGGGGAAGATCGTCGACAAATGCGTCACGTCGCCGATCGCATATTCGATCTGGCGCTTGTCAAGCGGGCG
>CAZWAL010000084.1:0-11016 GCA_964631905.1 uncultured Stakelama sp. | reverse complement strand
GCCGCGCAGCTATGTGCTGGAGATGTTCCCCTATCCATCGGGGCGCATCCATATGGGGCATGTTCGCAACTATACGATGGGTGATGTGCTGGCCCGATATCGGCGGATGACCGGCCATGACGTGCTCCACCCGATGGGCTGGGATTCGTTCGGTATGCCGGCCGAGAACGCAGCGATGGAAAAGGGTGTTCACCCTGGCGACTGGACCCGGGCCAACATCGCCAATATGCGCCGCCAGTTGAAGCAACTCGGCTTTGCGCTTGATTGGTCACGCGAATTATCGACCTGTGAGCCGGATTATTACGGGCATGAACAGGCGCTGTTTCTCGATCTGTTCGCTGCCGGGCTCGTCTATCGCCGCGAATCGGCGGTGAATTGGGACCCCGTCGACATGACGGTGCTTGCCAATGAGCAGGTGATCGACGGCCGCGGCTGGCGATCAGGCGCATTGGTTGAACGGCGCAAGCTCAACCAGTGGTTTCTGAAAATCACCGATTTTGCCGATGATCTGCTTGAAGGCCTGGGCACGCTCGATGCCTGGCCCGACAAGGTCAAGCTGATGCAGGAAAACTGGATCGGCCGCAGCCAGGGCCTCGCCTTCCGGTTTGCGCTCTCCGATGGCGGCGATGTCGAAGTGTTTACCACCCGTCCCGATACGATCTTTGGCGCAAGCTTTGTTGCCGTCGCGGCGGATCATCCAATCGCGCGCGCGGCCGCTGAGCGCGATCCGGAAGCCGCCGCCTTTATCGAGCGCTGCCGAAAGGGCGGCACCACCGCGGCTGAAATCGAAACGCAGGAAAAGCTCGGCTTGAATACCGGGCTTACGGCAACCCACCCCTTTGATTCGACTTGGCAACTACCCGTCTACATCGCCAATTTCGTGCTGATGGACTATGGCTCCGGGGCGGTGTTCGGCGTGCCCGCGCATGACCAGCGCGATCTCGATTTTGCGCGAAAGTACAACCTGCCGGTCACCCGGGTCGTCTCTGACGGCCAGGAGGACGCCCCGCATTTTGCTGGCGATACGGCCTATACCGGCCCCGGCACCCTGGTGAACTCCCATTTCCTAGACGGGATGGACATCGAGGACGCAAAGCGTACCGTCATCCGCCGCGCGGAAGATGGCGGTTGGGGCACCGGGCGCACGATTTTTCGCCTGCGCGACTGGGGGGTGAGCCGCCAGCGTTACTGGGGTACGCCAATTCCGATTATCCATTGTGAGTCCTGTGGTGCGGTACCCGTACCCCGCGATCAGCTGCCGGTGGTGCTGCCCGAGGATGTGACATTCGATGTTCCCGGTAACCCGCTGGATCGGCATCCGACGTGGAAACATGTCAGCTGCCCCGGCTGCAGGGCCGATGCCCGCCGCGAGACCGATACGCTCGATACCTTCGTCAATTCATCCTGGTATTTCATCCGCTTCGCCAGCCAGCCCAATGACAAGCCATTTGATCGGGCCGAGGCCGAGACATGGCTGCCCGTGGGCCAGTATATTGGGGGCGTGGAGCATGCCATTCTTCATCTGCTCTACGCCCGGTTCTGGACCCGCGCACTGAAACACATCGGGCGACTCAATGTCGCCGAGCCCTTTGCGGGTCTGTTCACGCAAGGAATGGTCACTCACGAAACCTATAAATCAGCGGATGGTCGATGGCTGTCACCGGACGAGGTCATCCCCCAGGATGGCGTACTGGTTGAACGCGACGGCGGTGGTGCGGTGACGATCGGCCGCGTCGAGAAGATGTCCAAATCCAAGAAGAACACGGTCGATCCCGAACCGATCGTCGCGCAATATGGCGCCGATGCGGTACGCTGGTTCATGCTGTCGGACAGCCCGCCCGAGCGCGACTTGCCGTGGAGCGAATCAGGAATTGAGGGCTGTTGGCGCTTTGTTCAGCGTCTTTGGCGATTGCTCCAATCTGAAAGCGGCAATGCAGAACCAACTGCCGCAAGGGATCCTGCGCTCGACCGCAAGCTGCATCAGACGATTGCCGGTGTGGCGGCCGATATCGAAGCGTTGGGCTTCAACAAAGCTGTAGCCCGATTGTACGAGCTGACCAATGCCATCGATCGCGCACCACCCTCCGCATCGCGGACAGCCGCAATCCAGGGGTTGCTGAAGCTGGTCGCGCCCATGGTGCCGCATGTGGCCGAAGAAGCATGGGCTTCGCTGGGTGGTGAGGGATTGATTGCCGATGCGCCCTGGCCCACAGTCGACCCCGCGCTGCTGGTGGAGGACGAGGTGACGATCGCAATCCAGATCAACGGTAAGCTGCGCGATACCGTGACGGTTGCCAAGGGTCTCTCACGGGAGGCCGTTGAAGAACTGGCGCTGGCGAATGCCAACGTCCAGCGCGTGCTTGACGGCGCGAGTCCGAAGAAGATCATCGTCGTGCCCGATCGCCTGGTCAATCTCGTCATATGAAAGCGCGGCTGATCATGCTGGCGCTCGCGCTCCCGCTGGGGGCGTGCACGCTGAAGCCACTCTATGCCGGTGGCAGCGGCGGGAAGGTTGCGTCGGTATTGGCCCAGGTGGAAATCGCCCCGATCGAGGGTCAGGCTGGGTATCTGGTCGGTAGCGCGGTACGCGATCGGCTTGCGGCGGCGCCCGGATCAAAAGCGCTTTATCGGCTCGAAGTGCGGCTTGATGATCGAATTATCGGGCTTGGTGTGCGCCGCGACGATACCATTACCCGCGAGCGGCGGACGCTGCGCGCCCGCTATCAGTTGATCGATCTCGCCAATGGCGCCGTACTGCTGGACGCGACCGCGGGGTCGGATGCCGGCATCGATGTCGTCGGCTCGGAATATGCGACGATCGCGGGGGAGAATACCGCACTTGAGCGACTGTCGGCGATTGTTGCCGATCAAATCGTGGCACGCGTCGCCCTTTATGCGGAACGGACGAGCCCGAACGGACCGTGAAGGTCAGTGCCAATCAGCTTCGACAGGCACTCGATAGCGCCAATCCCGCTATCCGGGTTTACCTGCTCCATGGACCTGATGAATCCGGTGCACGCGACCTGGCATTGCGCCTTGGCCGGGCGATGGGCGCAGATGCTGAACGGATCGACCTAGATGGCTCGATCCTGAAAAACGATCCAGGGCGGCTCGCGACGGAAGCAGCCTCGCTGTCGCTGTTCGGCGGTGCGCGCCATATTCGTGTGAGTGGCGTAGGCGAGGAGAGCCATGATGCCTTGGCGTTGCTGCTTACGGCGGAGCGCGCAGGCAATCCCGTCGTGGCAATTGGACCAACGCTGAAAACATCGGGCAAGGTTGTGAAGCTCGCCATCGCCGCGCCGAATGCCATGAGCTTTGCATGTTATACGCCGGAGGCTGCTGATGCCGATCGGCTTGCTGCCGCAATTGCCAGTGAGCATGGACTGCGAACATCGGGCAACACCGCCGGGCGGTTGTTTGCTGCGGCCGGTGGCGATCGCGCGATCCTGACCCGTGAGGTGGAGAAACTGGCATTGTATCTCGACGCGTCACCCGAACGCCCGGCGGTGCTGGATGATGACGCGATCGATGCCGTTGGCGCCGATCTGGGAGAAGCCGAAATGAGCCGGGCGATTGAGGCTGCCATAGGAGGTGATCCCGCGACATTGGGCAGCGAATTGGCACGATTGAGCGAGGCGGGCGTTTCGCTCGTCCCCGTGCTTCGCGGGCTCGTCCGCCGACTGATGACGCTCGCCGAACTGCAGGCAGAGATTGCGGCGGGCGCCTCGATTGCCAGCGTGATTGAGGGGCCGCGCGTGTTCTTCAAAGAAAAGGCAAGCACCGGCCGCGCGCTTCGCCAGTGGAACGCCGTCAAACTCAGTGGCGCCATCAATCATATCCGACAGGCCGAACGCGCGATGATGGGATCATCGACGGCGGGTTTGGTGCTGGCCGAAGCGGCCTGCCTTGCCGTCGCGCGATCGGTGCAGCGCCAACGGTAGGTGGCGGCTACACCGTTAGAGCTGATCGCCGCTGAGGCGCTGACAGATCATGTCGAGTTGATCGAGCGTGGAATAGCCCAGCGTCAAGGTGCCGCCCTTGGCACTAAAAGCGATTCGCACCGAAAGGCCAAGGAGATCCGCAAGCTGATTTTCCAACGCGGCGATATCATGGTCTGCGCCTGGCGTGGCGGCACGTCCAATGCGAGCGCTTTCAGGCTTTGCAGCCCGCGCCAGTTTCTCCGTCTCGCGGACAGATAGCTGCCGGGCGATCACATCCTGTGCGAGTGATTCAACATTGGCAGCGCCGATCATCGCCCGCGCATGGCCCATGCTGAGTTGCCCCTCCACCACCATGACCTGCACTGTCGGGGGCAATTCGAGCAGCCGCATCAGGTTAGCAACATGGCTACGCGACTTGTGGACGATCTTGGCGAGCGCCTCTTGTGTATGACCGTAATCGCCGACCAGACGCGCATAAGCCTCGGCCTCTTCGATCGCATTCAGGTCCTGACGCTGAATATTCTCGACGAGCGCGACCTCAAGCGTCTCGGCATCATCAAAGTCGCGAATGATAACAGGAACTTCATGCAGTCGAGCACGTTGCGCCGCACGCCAGCGCCGCTCGCCGGCAACGATCTGGAAGCCCTTGCCTAAAGGTCGCACCACAATCGGCTGAATCAAACCGCGGGCAGCAATTGAGTTGGCAAGCTCATCCAGCGCCGCTTCGTCAAACCGCCTTCGCGGCTGTCCGGGGTGTGGCGACAGCGAACCAACCGGAAGCATGCGCAACCCCGGACTTGGTGCGTCACCAGGCGCGACAGGTTCTTCCCGCTGAATGTCACCCATCAAGGCGCTCAGCCCGCGACCCAGGCCAGGCCGAGGTTTACGAACGGCGCCGGGTGTCTGCGCCGACGCGTCGATCTGGGTTGGTTCGCTGGTCATGCGGCTTGTGCATCTCGCGGTGTTGCTCGGGGAAGTCGAGCAATAAGCTCCCTCGCCAGCGCGATATATGCTTCCGATCCCGGACAGCGATGATCGTAAATCAGCGCGGGCAGTCCGTGGCTGGGCGCTTCGGACAAGCGAACGTTTCGCGGGATAACGGTGTCGAACACGACCTTGCCCAGGACCGCCCGAACATCCTCCGATACCTGTTCGGTCAATCGGTTCCGGCGATCATACATCGTCAACGCGACCCCCAGGATCGACAATCCCGGATTGAACCGCGTGCGGATGCGCTCGACGGTGTTGAGCAACTGACTCAATCCTTCCAGGGCAAAAAACTCGCATTGCAGTGGCACGAGCAATGAATCGGCCGCAACCATCGCGTTCATCGTCAACAGGCCAAGCGATGGTGGACAATCGATGAGGACCACGTCCCACCGATCACCCGCACGAGAAAACACCTTATCGAGCCGGTGCGTACGTTCATCGAACTCGACGAGCTCGATCTCGGCACCCGACAGGTCGACGGTCGCAGGGACGATATCAAGATTGGGCACCCGGGTCGGGATATAGCTATCCTCCAGCGCCGCTTCGCCAATGAGCAGATCATAGGAGGATCGATCGCGATCGGCGCGATTAATACCAAGCCCGGTTGAGCAATTGCCTTGCGGATCGAGGTCGATAAGCAGCACCCGCATCCCCGTTGCGGCGAGCGCAGTCCCCAGGTTGATAGCGGTTGTCGTCTTGCCAACCCCACCCTTCTGGTTTGCGATCGCGATGCACTTCATCGGCGGGAGACACCCTTTGCAGTGATGATGAGCGACTGTGGATCAGTTATGCTCTGTTCCACGTGAAACACTCCATGCCATGAATGTCGTGCATCCGCCACTTCTTCAAGCGCGCGCGGACCTTTTGGCAATATCCACATCGTCTTTGCTGTGGATAAATGTGCGCCTGCCGCGAGGATATCGGACAACGCCGCAACCGCTCGAGCCGAAATCACGCTGGCAGATCCTCGATAGGTTTGAACGCGTGTGTCGACCACCGTCACGCGTTCGCCCAGCCCCAGCGCCGCAGCGGCATTTTGCAGAAACAGCGCCCGCTTTCGTCGAGGCTCGATGAGCACGACGGGCCGTTCGGTAAGAATGGCAATCACCATACCAGGGAACCCTGCCCCCGTCCCAATGTCGATCCATGTGCCGGGTGATGACATCCCAATCGGCAGTAATTGCGCGGAGTCGACGACGTGGCGTGCCCAGATTTGGCTCATACTCGTTGCCGAGACCAGGTTTTGAAGGGCGGATTCCGCTACAAGCAAGTCCACAAATTCGCGCAACAGTGTTCCACGTGAAACATCAACCTGCGCATCGATCCACGCTAAGGCTTCGTCCTCGGTCATGCCGCGACCTTACGTAAATGAAGCATGATCGCCGACAAGGCAGCCGGCGTAATACCTCTCACGCGCCCGGCGGCCGCCAATGTCGCGGGGCGGGCCGCCTCCAACCGTTCGGTCATCTCGTTCGAAAGCCCGGCAATCGCTCGGTAGTCGAACGCCGTTGGTATCGCCAACGCCTCCTCGCGCCGAAGCGATGTTACTTCAGCCGCCTGACGATCAAGATAAGGCGCGTAACGGGCATCCTCGGCTATTTCCGCCATCAACGCACGGTCATACTGGTCATCAAGCCCGGGTGCGAGATGGTTTACGGTCACGCCGGGAAAACGAAGCCATTCAATGCCTGACCGCTGAGCCCCATCATCGACCACCGGAGCACCACGATCGACAATGGCGCGGGAACGCCATGTCTGTGACAGTACTTCGGCGATCTCATCTCGAAATCGCGTGCGCTGCTCGAAGCGTGCAAACCGGGCCTGACCAATGCATCCAGCAGCAATCGCGATCGGGCCCAAACGCGTTTCCGCATTGTCCGCCCGTAGGCGCAACCGATACTCAGCCCGCGCCGTTAACATGCGATAGGGTTCGGTGACTCCTTGCAGCACAAGGTCGTCAATCATTACCCCCAGATAGCTCGACGCGCGATCCAGAATAACGGGCGCCAATCCCAGCGCGTGACCGGCAGCGTTTAGCCCGGCCAGCAACCCCTGCCCCGCCGCTTCTTCGTATCCGGTGGTGCCGTTGATCTGGCCGCAACAGAACAGGCCGGTCACCGCACGCAAGCCTAGCGTTGGCTCAAGTGCGCGCGGATCAATATGGTCATATTCCACGGCATAGCCGGGGGTAACAATGCGAGCCCGCTCGAGCCCGTCGACGGATGCAATCATTGCCTCTTGAACGGAAATGGGGAGCGATGTGGATATGCCGTTAGGGTAGATCAGATGATCGTTAAGGCCTTCGGGCTCGAGAAAAATCTGATGACCGTCGCGATCACCAAAGCGATGAATCTTGTCCTCGATCGACGGACAATAACGCGGTCCCGCGGCACCGATTGCCCCACTGAACAAGGGTGATTGATCTAGCCCGGCTCTGATGATTTCATGAGTTGTCGAATTGGTTCTTGCGACCGCACAGAAAAGCTGTGGCTGGACTCGCGCGCCGGTCACGGGCGACATTGTCCAGGGATCATCGTCTGACGACTGAACATCGAGCCGACCCCAGTCGATGGTTCGTCCATCAAGCCGGGGCGGTGTGCCCGTTTTGAGGCGTGCCATAGGCAGACCGAGTGCCCGAAGCTGCTCCCCGAGAATGGTTGCCGCGCGTTCCCCCCAGCGCCCGCCCGCGTCACGCAAGGTACCGCAGAACAATCGACCCCCAAGGAACGTTCCGGTGGCAAGTACCACCGCTGCGGCTGTCAACGTACGGCCGTCAGCAAGGTGCACCGCGGTCAATCGATCTTTATCAAAAACTAGTGATTCCGCCTCACCAGCCACTATGTCCAGGCCAGGTTGCGCCCTGAGCATTGTCTGAATCGCGCGCGCATAAAGCTTACGGTCGGCCTGGACACGCGGCCCCTGGACCGCCGTTCCCTTGCTCTTGTTGAGCATTCGGTAATGGATTCCCGCCGCGTCGGTTGCACGGGCAATCAATCCGTCAAACGCGTCAACTTCACGGACGAGATGCCCTTTACCAAGCCCCCCAATAGCGGGATTGCAAGACATTGCGCCAATCTTGTCGGGATCGAAGCTCACCAATGCTGTCTTTGCGCCTCGACGGGCGGCGGCAGCGGCCGCCTCGGTGCCAGCATGACCACCGCCAATGACGATTACATCATAATTCATACCGGCTCGCTATGCGGTGAGACCGATCAAGTCAAAAGCGTTCCACGTGGAACATCACTTACCAATGCAGAACCGGCCGAATAGCGCATCGAGCATTTCCTCGACATGCGTCGCACCGGTTATCCTGTCGATTACGCGGCGCGCCAGTCGAAGACGCTCCGCAATAATCAGTAAGTCGTCTTCACCCGATATCATCGTCAATTCATCCAGGCATTCGACACACAGGGTTCGCTGACGCGCATTGAGCGCCAGCTGATCGTCCCGGGGCACCAACCTCAGCGCTGCCTGCTCGATCGATGACCATAAATCCTCAAGCCCGGCACCATTCATGCCAGACACCGGCAGGCGTCCCGCTGGTACTGACGTTGCCCGGCCATCAATATCGACACGCGGCCATACCCAAATCGCTTTACGGCCGGGCTCCGGCGCCTCATCCCCGAGCCAAAGCACAACATCCGCCGATTCAAGCGATTGCCTGGTGCGCTCGATCCCGATGACTTCGATCGGATCGTCAGACTCGTCCGCGAGACCTGCCGTGTCAGTCAGCACATACACCAGGCCGTTGCGTACCACCGATGCTTCAAGCCGATCGCGCGTCGTTCCCGCGATCGGCGATACGATCGCAACGTCGCGCTGGGACAGGGCATTCAGCAGGGTGGACTTTCCGCTGTTGGGGGGGCCGGCGAGAACCACGTTGATCCCGTGATGCAATCGTTCGACAGCGGGGGCCGCAAGCGTCACCGTCATTTCGGCAATCAAGGGTTCAAGCGCCAACCCAATGGCTCCGCATGATGCCGCTTCGACGTCATCCTCGTCCGAAAAATCAAGTGCCGCTTCGACCTGAGCAGAGAGCCCGAGTAGTTGATCGGACCAGCGATCCACCGCTCTGCTTACCGCTCCTTCAGCCGATGCCAAGGCGACACGGCGTTGAGATTCGGTTTGTGCCATCAACAGGTCGCCCAGCCCCTCCGCTTCGGCCAGATCGATCCGTCCGTTCATCAGCGCACGTCGGGTAAACTCACCTGCCTCGGCCGGGCGAAAACCCTCCAGCCGCGACAATGCTGCGCTGACGGCAGCAATCACCGCTCGTCCACCATGAAGGTGAAACTCGACGATATTCTCACCGGTTGCCGTCGAAGGACCAGCAAAGGCCAGCACCAAAGCGCGATCGAGTAACGAACCCGACCCGGGATCACATAACGCCCGTAATGATGCAGTGCGGACCGCGGGTACACCACCAGCCATTTCAATTGCCGCGTCAAATGCTCGCGGCCCGCTGATTCGGATAACGGCAATCGCCGCCGGTGGCTGCCCACTGGCGACTGCAAAAATTGTCTCGCCCACTGCCGCCATGATCAGCCCTTCGGCTTGGCAGTCCCGTCAAACAGCTGGCGCCAGAACGTCATACCCGCCTCACCCATCGGTGCCCAACTCCGCATGACCGCTTCAAGCATTTCCGGTTTGATATGGCCGTCCATCGAGTCGGTGAGGGTCGCGATATATTTGTCATGGACGGGTGTGAAGTCAGGCAATCCCATCAATCGCCGCGCCTCTTCAGGCGTGCATTCCACTTCGACATTGATCTTCATTGTCCGGCCTTTCTTCAGCGAACATCGCCTGCGATCCACGCCGAACCGTTATGGGCGACGACATGGCAAAGCTGCAATGCGCGATCGACTGCCGGCACGACTCGTCGTCCCCATTAAGGGCTAACCGACGATCGACTCCTGGCGAAAGATCAAATGATGGCCTGCATCATTGGCTGCACGTCGAACCAGCCTTCATAGATCATCCGACCCGCCACATAGACGATGATGATCAAACCGATCCATGCAATCCAGCGATACTTCTCGATATAGGTGGCGATAACATTTGCCGCGACGCCCATCAACGCCACTGACAAGATCAATCCGATCACCATGATGCCCGGATGCTCGCGTGCGGCGCCCGCTACAGCCAGAACATTATCGAGGCTCATCGATACGTCAGCAACGGCAACGGCCCATGCTGCAGCGACGAAGCTTTTAGGCGGTTTGATGCCGCCAAGTTCATCTTCAGCCCGTCCGGATTGCGGCTGTAGCTCGCGGTACATTTTCCATGCCACCCACAGCAGCAGCAAGCCGCCCCCGAACACCAGCCCATATTCCTTGAAGCTTTCCAGCCCATAGAGCACGGCCACTGCAAAAACGATCCGAAGCACCAGCGCCGCGATAATGCCAATGGCAATCACCTGCTTGCGCTGCGCCGCTGGGAGACCGGCTGCGAGCGCCCCGACAATGATCGCATTGTCCCCGGCGAGCGCAATGTCGAGCAACACAACAGTGGCAAAAGCAGTCAGCGCGGACGCAGAGCCCAAATTGGCGAAGTCAGCAAGAATGTGATTCCACAACAGGCTCATCGACATTGGTTCGGCAGCAAGCAACGCCCACATCGATATAACTCCGACTGGTAGCCCCAGGAGACTATTGGTTCATCGAATCGAAGAAATCTTCGTTCGTCTTGGAATCCTTCATCTTATCGAGCAGGAATTCCATCGCGTCGATCGTCCCCATTTGCATCAGGATACGCCGTAGGACCCACATCTTGGACAGCTTGCCCTTATCGACCAACAGCTCTTCCTTGCGGGTGCCCGATTTGCCGACATCCATTGCCGGGAAGATCCGCTTGTCGGAAACCTTGCGGTCGAGCACAATTTCCGAATTGCCGGTGCCCTTGAACTCTTCGAAAATCACTTCGTCCATGCGGCTGCCGGTATCGATCAAGGCCGTCGCAATGATCGACAACGAGCCGCCCTCTTCAATATTGCGCGCGGCCCCAAAAAAACGCTTTGGACGTTGCAGGGCATTGGCATCGACGCCGCCGGTCAGCACTTTGCCCGAGCTTGGGACCACTGTGTTAT
>CAZWAL010000083.1:0-11105 GCA_964631905.1 uncultured Stakelama sp. | reverse complement strand
AGCGACATGATGGACGGGCGCATCGGCATGATCCGCGATGCGCTGGAGGAAGAAGGCCATGTCAACGTCCAGATCATGTCCTATGCCGCCAAATATGCGAGCGCGTTCTACGGCCCGTTCCGCGATGCCGTGGGCAGCCGCGGGCTGCTGAAAGGCGACAAGAAAACATATCAGATGGACCCCGCCAACACCGAGGAGGCGCTGCGCGAAGTGGCGCTGGATCTGCAGGAAGGGGCGGACAGCGTGATGGTGAAGCCAGGCTTGCCCTATCTCGACATCATCGTTCGCGTGAAGAATGCATTCGAAGTCCCTGTATTCGCTTATCAAGTTTCGGGCGAATATGCGATGATCGAAGCAGCCGTCGCAGCGGGCGCAGCGGAGCGTGACCCGATGGTGCTGGAAACGCTGATGGCATTTAAGCGCGCGGGCTGTTCGGGCGTGCTGACCTATCATGCACTCCATGCTGCCCGGCTGATGGGCGGCTGACACGCGACGATGATCGAGACCGAGCGACTGATCCTGCGCCACTGGCAGGCGCAAGACCTGCCCGATTTTCGCGCGCAATCCTTCGATCCCGAAGGCATGAAATTCCTGTTGCCGATCAACGACGAAGCGGCATTTCAGGAAATGCTCACCCGGTTGGATCTGTGGCGCGATACGCTGGGGCACACATTCTGGGCGGTAACGCGCAAATCGGATGGCGCATTTCTGGGGCTGTGCGGGTTGAAGCGCGGCGGCCCCGGCACCCCGATCGAGGAGATGACCGAGATCGGCTGGCGGCTGGGTACCCGCTATTGGGGCCAGGGTTATGCTCGCGAGGCGGCGACCGCCTGTCTCGACTGGGCGTGGGATAATCTGCCGGTGGATCATGTCGTCGCGATCACGGTGCCGGCGAACACCGCAAGCTGGGGGCTGATGAAGCGGCTGGGCATGCACCGGCTGGTCGATCAGGATTTCGATCATCCGATGGTCGAAGATGGCAGTCCACTGAAACGGCATATCACCTATCGGATCGATCGACCTGCGGATCGCCCCCATCATTGACCCGGTAACTGAAGGGGTAATCGACCCTTTATTAACCAAATTCCGTGAAGACCCCTAAAGGGCGCCGCCAGTGCGGCGCGATCGGGGGCTGGGCATGTACGAGGGCAAGATTTCGGCGGCCAGCACCACGCGCGTCGCGACGCCGCTGATCTTCGCCGGGGCGATCCTGGCCGGATCATTCCTGCTGTTCCTTGTCCAGCCGATGGTCGCGCGCATGGCCATGCCGCGGCTAGGTGGGGCTCCCGCCGTGTGGAACTCTGCCATGCTCGTCTATCAGGCGCTGCTGCTTGGCGGCTATGCTTATGCCCATGCACTCGGCCGCGTTTCGGTACGCACACAGGCGCGGGTGCATATCACGCTGCTCGCGGTAGCGGCACTCTGGTTGCCGATCGGGTTGATGGCGATGGACCTGCCCGCCGATGCACAGCCGGCATTATGGGTGCCCTGGCTGCTCGGCATGTCGATCGGACCGCTGTTTTTCGCGATTTCGGCGCAGGCGCCGCTGCTCCAGCGCTGGTTCAGCGCGGCGCATCCCGGGCGGGATCCCTATGCGCTGTATGCCGCGTCCAATCTCGGCAGCTTTGGCGGTCTGATCGCCTATCCACTGCTGGTCGAACCCAATCTCGCCCTTGCTGCGCAAAGCACCTTGTGGAGTGTTGGCTATGCCGTGGTCGCGGCATTGGTAGTGGTGTGCGCATTTGCCTTGCCGCGCCGCGGCCAGGCCAACGCACCAACCCCAGAAACGAGCATTGCCCCTCGCTGGCAGACCATCGGCCATTGGGTTTTGCTCGCCCTCGTCCCATCCGGCATGATGCTCGCGACGACGACCTATATCACGACCGATATCGTCGCGATGCCGCTGCTCTGGGTAATCCCGCTTGGGCTGTATCTGTTGAGCTTCTCGATCGCCTTTGCGAGCAACCGAACGCTGGCCGATGCGATCACCCGGTTTGCGCCGCTGCAGATCCTGTTGTTCGGCGGCGTGATGGTCGGTGGGTTGCAGGGCCTGCCCTATGTAAACGCCGGGATTGCCTTGGCACTGCTGTTCACGATCTCGGTGAGCCTGCATACAGCGATGTACCGCATGCGGCCTGCGCCTGATCGGCTGACGGGCTTTTATCTGGGGATGTCGCTTGGCGGGGCGTTGGGGGGCGTCTTTGCGGCGTTGATCGCGCCGGTGCTGTTCGACTGGACCTGGGAATATCCGCTGCTGGTGCTGGCGGCCGGGCTGCTCGCGCCGCAGGAACTGGTGATCGCGCCATTGGCACGGCTGTGGCGGGGCGATGCGCAGCGTCAGCGAATCATGACATTGGCCATTGCGCTCGTCATCGGTGTGCTGATTGTGACGGCCACGCGCGATGTTGCGGCGTTCCAGGCCGGGCAGGGGCGGGGCATGGCTTTTGCCGTGGTCGTGGCCCTCGGTCTGGTCGTGGTGGGGCGGCGGGTGCCCTTTACGATCGTGCTGGGTGGTGCGCTGATAATCTTTGGCGGGTTTCAGGCGGCAATGATCAGCTGGCAGGGCGACGCCCGTACGCGCAGCTATTTCGGCATCTACACGGTCGGCGGTTCCGATCGCGTACGGCAATTATCGCACGGCACCACGGTGCACGGCACGCAGCTGATCGGCTCGGTCGCGCGCGAACGGACCCCTACGGCCTATTATGTGCCCGGTTCGGGAGTTGGCCGGGCGATGCTGGCGGTGCCCGAATTCTACGGGCCGCGCGCGCGGGTCGGTGTGGTTGGCCTGGGGGCGGGGACGCTTGCCTGCTATGCGCAGCCCGGCCAGAACTGGCGCATCTATGAGATTGACCCGGCGATGGTCCGTATCGCGCAGGATACCGGTCAATTCACCTTCCTGTCGCGCTGCCTGCCCGATCCGGCGATGGTGATTGGCGACGCGCGACTCAACCTCGCTGCGCAAGTCGAAAATAGTCTCGATCTGCTCGCGCTCGACGCGTTCTCTTCAGATTCGGTGCCGATGCACCTCATCACGCGCGAAGCCTTTGCCAGCTATGATCATGTCCTCGCGCCGAACGGCCTGCTGCTCGTGCATATCTCGAACCGGTTCCTCGACCTGGAGCCCGTGGTTGCAGCGGCAGCGCGGGTCGGCGGCTGGCATTCGGCAAAGCTGGTCTATCGCCCGCCGCCGAACGCGCCTGAGGGTGAAACGGTATCTGTTTGGGTGGCGCTCTCGCGCGACAAGGCCACCATGGCGCGGTTGCGTACGCGCGGCGGCGACTGGCTCGCGCTGAACAAGCGCGCCGGATTTACGCCCTGGACCGACGATTATTCGACGATCCTCCCGCTGCTCAAATATCATTGACCAGCGGCGCACCTTACAGACCCGCCGTCTGCGCCTGTATCGCATTGATCGTTGCTTGCTGGGTGGCAAGCTGTGCCTCGGCGCGCGTGCGCGCGGCGTTTAGCGGGGGATAGGCAGGCTGGCCGGCAGTTCCCCGATCGATCGCCAGCCGGTCAAGATCGGTAAGCGCGCCCAGACTTTCCGACCGCAACGATTCGAGCGCCGCCAGCGCTGATTGCGCGGATAGCCATGCTTCACTGCCGATTGCCGCGCCTTTCGCGTTGGCGCTTGCGGTCTTTGCCCGTTCGGTAGCTGCCTCGAACAACCCGGCAGTCTGCGCAAGCAATGATTCGGCCGCGGCAACCTGGGTATCGAGCGCCGAATCGGCGGGCACGGCGACTGCGGCGACCATCACCTGCGGTGCGGCGAGCGGTTGCGCCTCCACCGGGCGCGGCAGCAGCGATGGATAGCGCATCGCCGGCGCAGCGCAGCCCGCAAGGGCGAAAAGCGCGGTGTAGCACAGCAGCGGGGCAAATCGGTTCATGGGCAATGCTCTATGCTGCACCCGTGATTGGCGCAACGGGGTTGCGCATCGTGAAACTGCTCTCTATGGGCATGCGCTCTGTGCACCCGTAGCTCAGCTGGATAGAGCATCAGACTACGAATCTGAGGGCCGGGCGTTCGAATCGCTCCGGGTGCACCACCTCTTCATTTTTACATCGGAACCGCGCTGCTGGCCGTCATGGCCAGCGGCTGGTCAGACCCCGTAATGTGCGCGGTACCACGCCACAAAGGCGGGCACCCCGGTCGCGACGGGTGTAGCGGGCACATAATCAATCAGGTCGCGCAGCAAATCGGTCGAAGCTTCGGTGCGCAGCACTTCGCCGGGCTGCATGGGCAGCAGGTTCATGATCGCCTTTTTGCCGACAGCTTGTTCGATCGCCGCGATGTAATCGAGCAGCCGGACGGGTTCCCCTTGCGCGATGTTGACGATTCGGTGCGGCGCAACCGGTGACAGGCTGTCGTGTGCGCTGACCGGCACACTGCCCGGTACCGCATCCACCAGCCGCACCACCGCTTCGGCCAGATCGCTCACAAAGGTGAAATCGCGTACCATCTCGCCGTGATTATAGACGTCGATCGGCGTCCCTTCGATGATCGCGCGGGTAAATTTGAACAGTGCCATGTCGGGCCGACCCCACGGGCCGTACACCGTGAAAAACCGAAAAAACGTCATCGGCACACCGAACAGATGCGCATAGCTGTGCCCCATCAGCTCGGTCGCGCCCTTGGTAGCGGCGTAGAAGGTCAGCGGGGTGGTACACTGATCCTTCTCGCGGAACGGCATCGCGGTGTTGCCGCCGTAAAAGGAGCTGGTCGACGCCGCGAGCAGGTGCGCCGGTTTGGTGCGCCGTGCGAGCTCAAACACGTTGAAACTGCCGACCAAGTTCGACGCGACATAGGTTTCGGGATGATCGATCGAGTAACGCACGCCGGCCTGGGCGGCGAGGTGGATCACGATATCGGGCGCAAACGCTTTCCACACCGGCGCAAAAGCAGCCATATTGTCAATCGACAGCCGCGCGACGCTGAAATCGGGGCACGCGGCCAGCACCGCGTTGCGCTGTTCTTTCAGCGTCACGTCGTAATAATCGGAAAAATTATCGACCCCCAGCACCGTCGCGCCGCGATCAAGCAGCGCCTGCGCCACATGCATCCCGACAAAGCCCGCCGTGCCGGTGACGAGTATCTTTTTGCCGGTCATCGTCATGGTCTCGATCCTTCAGGCACCGATTGGAGCGCGCTGTGCCCCCGATTAGGCCCCAATCAGGCATTGCCATAGGCTGACTCATCTTGCGACAAGGTTACAGTCCGCTCGGGCCGGTCGCCGCGCACTGTAACGATCTGTCCAACCCAACGAATGAGCACCATGCCCGATCTTGCCGTTTTTTATGAACACCCGCTCTGGTTCGCCCCGCTGTTCGCCGCGCTCGATGTGCGCGGTATCGATTATGTGAAGCTCGGGATCGAGGGGCACAGCTTCGACCCCGCCGGATCGCCGTCGCCCGCGCGCGTGGTGCTCAGCCGTCTTGCCATGTCGAGCTTCCTACGCAGCGCCGATCACGCGATTTTCTACACACCCGCGCTTTACGCCCATTGGGCCGGGCCCCAAGCTGGAGGGGGCGCGCGGATCATCAACGGGGCCGATGTGCTCGCCATCGACGCCAACAAGGCGCGCCAGCTCGCGCTGATCTCAAGCCTTGGCTTCGCCATCCCCGCCACCCGCGTCGTCCACCGGGTGATCGACATCCCGGCAGCGGCGCAGGGCCTCCGTTTTCCGATTGTCGTGAAGGCCAATATCGGCGGATCGGGCGCGGGGATCATGCGCTATGATACGCCTGACGATCTGGCGCTGGCGGTGGCCAACAAGTTCCTGCCGACCAGCATCGACGGGGTGCTGCTGGTCCAGGAATATGTGCCGGCCCGCGACGGCCGGATCATGCGGATCGAAACGCTCGACCGCAAATTCCTCTACGCGCTCAACATCGACGGTGGCGGCCAGTTCGATCTCTGCCCGGCAGACGCCTGTGTCGCGGACGGCAAGCCGATCGCGATGACTCAAGTCACGCCCAGCCCAGCGCTCATCGACGCGGCGGAACGGATCGCGGCGGCGGCAGGGCTCGACGTTGGCGGTATTGAGGTGATGATCGACGACCGTGACGGCGTACCGCGCTTCTATGATATTAATGCGTTATCGAACTTCGTGGCCAAACCGCTGGATGTGCTCGGCTGGGACCCGCATGAGAAGCTGATCGACTATCTCGAAGCAGAAATCGCCAAGGTGAAGGGGTGATGCGGTCCATTTCATCCCAAAAAGCACCGTTCCCCCGCGAAGGCGGGGGTCCAGAGTCGCAAGGCGCAGCAACGATGGCTCCTGGACTCCCGCGTTCGCGGGAGTACGGCGCGGCATGATGTGTTTGATCCACATTCCCCGCCACCAGTACCCCCGCGGAAGCGGGGGTCTAGGGGCCACGGACGCTGCGCCTTGCGGCTCTGGCCCCCCGCCTTCGCGGGGGTACTTATTTGAGAAAGCGCAAACTTCCTTCGGAGCACCACAATGAGATTCGGTTACTGGATGCCCGTCTTCGGCGGCTGGCTGCGCAACGTGGCGGACGAGCAGATGGACGCGAGCTGGGATTATACCAAGCGCCTCGCGATCAACTCCGAGAAATGGGGTTATGACCTGTCGCTCATCGCCGAGCTCAACATGAACGACATCAAGGGCATCGGCGCGCCGACGCTCGATGCCTGGTCGACCGCCGCCGCCGTCGCCGCCGTCACAAAAACGCTCGAGCTGATGGTCGCCGTCCGCCCCAATTTCCACCAGCCCGCGCTTTTCGCCAAGGCGGCGGCCAATATCGACCAGATTTCCGGGGGGCGCCTCGCGCTCAATGTCGTGTCGTCCTGGTGGGCGGATGAGGCGAAGCGCTACGGCCTGCAGTTCGACCAGCATGATGATCGTTATGCCCGCACCAGCGAATGGCTGAAGGTGGTCGAAGGGCTGTGGCGCGAGGAGGAATTCGACTTCGCCGGCACATTCTACACCACCGACAAGGCGATCTGCAGTCCCAAGCCGGTGCGCAAGCCCGTTACCTATGCCGGCGGCGAGAGCGAAGCGGCAAAAACGCTGATCGCTGGCCAGTGCGACGCCTATGTGATGCACGGCGATCCGGTGGCGGCCATCGCCCCCAAAATCGCCGACATGGCCGCCCGCCGCGCCGCCACCGGCAAGCCCCCCATGCAATACGGCATGGCCGCCTACGCCATCGTCCGCGACAGCGAAGCCGAAGCCCAGCGCGAACTGAAACGCATCACCGACGTGACCGATCTCCCCGCGGGATACGACAATTTCGACCAGTGGCTCTCCGGCACGCAGCTCGAACGCGAGATGAAGATCAACGAATATTCCGTCTCCAACCGCGGCCTGCGCCCCAATTTGATCGGCACGCCCGAGCAACTGCGCGAACGGATCGAGGAATATGAAGCGGCAGGTCTCGATCTGCTACTTCTCCAGATGAGCCCCCAAGCGGAGGAGATGGAGCGGTTCTCGGCGCAGGTGATGCGGCGGGAGAGGGTGGGAGCGATAAGGAGCTAGAAGAGAGTGTATATAGCCGAAAATACCTGTCTTTGATCGTAGATTTTTTTGGCTTGCTGTTTCGACCGTAAAGCACTCAAGTGCTTGGCAGTTGAACTGGGAATTATATGCCATCTGATGCAAATATACGATCATTATCGATGCTCGCCTATCTGGCGATCATGGTTGTTGTGCAGGCGAATTTTATTGACACCGGCCTCAGACCAAACAGCAATGCGATCTGGCTCTATTCGGGCGTAGCTAGCCTACTCCTTGGCAGTCGCCTGCTGAACCCCTATTTCACGCCACCGGCTGATTCGCTGACCAATGCCTTTGCTGCGCTGTTAGCGATTATTCCCGCAGCACAAGAGATAGCTCCTTGGACACCAGACGCATTTATCCTCGGGTTGGTAATTGCCTATTGTGCCGTTCTTTCACTCGTTGCCGTTTGCGTGCTTCTTACTCGTCCTGCACCTGGCATCCAGCCGCCTATGACGTGGCGGCTTTTCGACCGAGCGGTGAGAGGCCTTGGGGAGCCGCACATAATCTTCACGGTCTTGGTCGTCGCGTCTGTGTGGCTGTTCCACCGTGACAAGCCCGTCGAAGTGTTCGCTATTCTCGCGACGCTTACCGTAATAGTCGTTCTAAAACCGATTGAGTCTCTAACGGATTATCTTATTTGGTGGGTTGGTCAGCCAAAGGCCTCGCCGCACGTCGACGTTATCGGGACCGTCGCCGCGCACCAGACTCCTAACATTGTCCTCATCCGGCAGGCTGAACCTCAAGCGCTAGGCGCCGGGACGATAATGCGTATCACAGACCCCCATGGCCCGGAGCTTTTGGGTATCGCGCTCAACTACGTCGGGCGTGACGAGGGTAACCTTCTCCGCGTTTTGACGACTTCCATGCCGCAGCGGCTGGCTGGTGGCGGTCTTGGCGTCGTGACCGATATCGGCATGGCGCTTCCACTCGTCATCGACCAACACGAGGCGGAAAACATTTCGACGCTCCAATGGATCAAGCGTCTGAGGGGGATCGTGGACAGCGACACTAGCCCCGACTACCTCCTTTTCGAGGTTATTGAAGACGAGGGCATTGCCGAGGGCTGTCTCGTGGAGGTCCGCGTTGGAGAGACAAGGCAAGTTATCTATCAGGTGATCGACGGCCTGACGCGAGAGGAGGTCGTTCAGCAGAAAAACAAGTATGGCTACGCAAGGGCGCGGGCGCGCAAAGTCGGTGCTTGGGACGATGCGAGGTCCAAGTTCGTCCCGGTACCTTGGATGCCCCGTCTTAACTCCCCGGTGTTTCTGATGGAGAGCGACGAGAATCCTCCCGCTCAGGACTGCATCGGCCATTTCCCACGTACACCTTACGGTGTTCGCGTGGATGTATCAGACTGCGTTACGCACAACACTGCGATTCTCGGCATCCTCGGGGTAGGAAAAAGCTTTCTAGCCATCGAACTGGTGGAACGGATGATCGCACACGGCACCAAGGTCCTGTGCCTCGATCTCACGAACCAATATGAGGCGCAGCTGGCGGATTTTCTCGATCCAGCATTCGAGGCCGCAAAGCGTCAAGAATTGCTGGCAGCATGCAAGGGCGGAAAGCCCCACAAAAGCCGGGAGCATGGAGGCTCACGTAATGCCTTCAAGAAGGCGGTTCTGGAGCAGATGCGGGCATTCCTTGCGCCCGACGACGACCACTTCCTCCGGGTCTTCAATCCAGCACAGTTTCACCCCACCAAGCAGATTTCATTTCTCGATAAGGAAGGCGACGCTGAGTTCGCTCGCATGACGGCCGCAGAGACCACCGCCATCTTCTCGGACGCCGCGCTTTTTGTCTGCCAGGAGTTAGGTATGACCGAGGAGGCCCGACTGTGTCTTGTTTATGAGGAGGCGCACTCGCTCGTACCCGAATGGAATTCAGTAGCGGCGGATGGCGACAAGATAGCGACCGCGACGAGCGCAAGGGCGATTCTACAAGGCCGCAAGTATGGGCTGGGTTGTCTCCTCATAACGCAACGCACAGCCAACGTGACTAAGACAATACTTAACCAGTGCAACACGGTGTTCGCGATGCGGACGTTCGACGATACTGGCAAGGATTTCCTCGGCAATTACATCGGATCAGACTATGCAAGCGTCCTTCCTTCGTTGCAACCTCGCCATGCTGTAATATTCGGGAAGGGGTCATCGTGTGAAAACCCGGTACTCATTCGCCTAAACGATCAGGACACTTTCCGCATACGATTTAGGCCCGATAATCCGCCAAGAATGCCGCAGCCTCAACTGCAGCCCGAGCAGGAAGCGACAGTAGGAAATGACGACTTGCAGATAGACGTAGAGGTTGCCGCAGCGGTTGAAAGGCCATCTCCATCCATAACGTCTCCATGAAACTATCTGCATACCAAGATTGCCACGGCTAACACTTTTATGTCTGCAAACGGGTGAAGCCTATAAATGCGAACGGCAATCAACCCTTGAGCAATTCTTCATAATAATGGTGCCAGTCGGTTTTGGCAAATCACTGACTTAGTCCGACCGAGTAACCTTAGAGAGAATTGCACCCAAAGGTTTCCTACATTGTCCGAAACTGCTAAGAACAATTCTGCTCATTGAACTCGTCGCATCCCCCCCAACCGACTGGTTTTCGTCCCGGTTGCGGAAAAGTGATGACAACCCGCAACTTCCGCAACTTCACCTCCACCGCAAGCGCCCCCTCACGGCAAATTCGCCCGCAATTCCTCCAGCCACACCGTCGCCGTGCCATCACTAGGCGCACGCCAGTCGCCCCGCGGGCTTAGCGACCCGCCGCTTGATACCTTCGGACCATTGGGCATCGCGGTGCGCTTGAACTGGCTGGTGGTGAAGAATCGGTACAGGAATTCCTCCAGCCATTTCCTGATCACCGGCAGATCATAGGCATTGCGGCCGTTGACCGGGAAGCCGCGCGGCCAGCGGCCGGTGCTCGCGTCTTTCCAGGCGTGCCAGGCCAGGAACGCGATCTTCGACGGCAATTGCCCCTGACGCACGGTGTAGTGGAGGAAGAAATCATGGAGCTCATAGGGGCCGATCCGGTCTTGCGTGCTTTGCATCGTACCATCGGCCCCGGCGGGTACCAGTTCCGGTGAAATCTCGGTGGCGAGGATCGCTTCGAGCACCTTCGCCGTTTCCAGATCCCAGAAATCGGTCGCGATCGTCCAGCGGATCAGGTGCTGGATCAGCGTTTTGGGCACGCCTGCGTTGACGCCGTAATGGCTCATCTGATCGCCCACCCCATAGGTGCACCAGCCTAGCGCGAGCTCCGACAAGTCGCCGGTGCCGACGACCAGGCCATGATGCTGATTGGCGAGCCGGAACAGATAATCGGTGCGCAGGCCCGCCTGCACATTTTCGAACGTCACGTCGTACAGCTTTTTGCCCTTGGCATAGGGATGGCCGATGTCCGCCAGCATCCGCTCGGCGGCAGGGCGAATGTCGATCTCGTCGCCCGCTACGCCCAGCGCGCGCATCAGTTTCCACGCATTGGCCTTGGTGCCCTCGCTCGTCGCAAAGCCCGGCATGGTATAGCCAAGGATATGATCGCGCGGGATTTTCATCCGGTCGAACGCTTTCACCGCGA
>CAZWAL010000082.1:0-11336 GCA_964631905.1 uncultured Stakelama sp. | reverse complement strand
CGGGCATGGCCTATGAGGCGATGAACAACGCCGCCCAGGCCGGCAACCGGCTGGTCGTGATCCTGAACGATAACGACATGTCGATTGCGCCGCCGGTGGGGGGGCTCTCCGCCTATCTCAGCCGGATCGTCTCCAGCCGCGAGTTCCTTGGCCTGCGTGACTTCGCCAAGCGCGTCGCCAAGCTCTTGCCGAGCCCGGTCGCGGCTGGTCTCAAAAAGACCGACGAGTTCGCCCGCGGCATCGCGATGGGCGGCACGTTGTTCGAGGAGCTTGGCTTTTATTATGTCGGCCCGATCGACGGGCATAATCTCGATCACCTGATCCCGGTGCTTGAGAACGTCCGCGATGCGGAACAAGGGCCCATTCTGGTCCATGTCGTCACCAAGAAGGGCAAGGGCTATGGCCCGGCCGAGGCAGCGGCGGACAAGTACCACGGCGTGCAGAAGTTCGATGTGGTCTCAGGCGTGCAGGTCAAGGCGCCGCCGGGGCCACCGGCGTATCAGAATGTGTTCGGCGAGACGCTCAGCAAGCTTGCCGAGACCGACCCGACGATCTGCGCGATCACCGCAGCGATGCCATCGGGCACGGGCCTCGACAAGTTCGCCGCCGCCCACCCCGACCGGTTCTTCGATGTCGGCATCGCCGAACAGCATGCGGTGACCTTTGCGGCAGGCCTTGCAGCACAAGGCATGCGGCCCTTCTGCGCGATCTACTCGACCTTCCTCCAGCGCGCGTATGATCAGGTCGTGCATGATGTCGCGATCCAGAACCTGCCGGTCCGCTTCGCGATCGACCGGGCGGGTCTGGTCGGTGCCGATGGCTGCACCCATGCGGGCAGCTTCGACGTGACCTATCTCGCCAGTCTGCCTAACTTCGTGGTGATGGCCGCGGCGGACGAGGCGGAGCTGGTCCATATGACCTATACCGCCGCGCTCCATGACACGGGCCCGATCGCGGTGCGCTATCCGCGCGGCAACGGCACCGGCATCGCGCTCCCCGCCACGCCTGAACGGCTCGAGATCGGCAAGGGCCGGATCGTCCGCACCGGCCACAAGGTCGCGATTCTGAGCCTTGGCACAAGGCTCGGCGAAGCGCTCAAGGCAGCCGATGCGCTCGACGCGCGCGGGCTATCGACCACGGTCGCCGATCTGCGGTTCGCCAAGCCGCTCGACCAGGAGCTGATCCGCAAGCTGCTGACCACGCATGAAGTGGCGATCACGATCGAGGAAAACGCCGTCGGCGGTCTTGGCGCCCACGTCCTCACGTTCGCGAGCGACACCGGGCTGATCGACGCCGGGCTGAAGCTCCGCACACTCCGCCTGCCCGATGTCTTCCAGGATCACGACAAACCCGAAATCCAGTACGCCCAGGCCAATCTCGACGCCGATGCCATCATCGACACCGTCCTCAAGGCACTCCGGTGGAATGAGAACAGCGTCGAGGTACGCGCCTAGGCGGTTAGAGTCCTGTTTTCGGTTCAGCCGCCAAGATAATGCGTTTGCGCGGCATCGGTCGCGTTGATCGCCAGGATCGAGCGTGCATCGGATGGAGGAAGCGCCCGGCCTTTGCGGACGGTGCCGGCCAGGATTACGCGTTCCAACAATTCTTGCCCTTCGGTCCACCAGCCGATGCCACTGCTCGCGTTGAGATGTCCCTGCGCGCCGGCATTGACGAAATGACTGCCCCAGCCATCGGCAAGGCTGTGCGCGCGTTCGATTGAAATCCAGGGATCATCGGTGCTCGCCACCAGGATCGACGGAAACGGCAGCGGCTTCAGCGGGGACGGTCCGAATGTCTTGAGCTCCGGCCGGGCATCGGGGCGATCGACATCAGCGGGCGCGACGAGCAACGCACCGGCAACCGGCCAGCCATAGGTTTGTCCCGACAATTCCGCCCACCAGGCAACCGCGAGGCAACCCAGGCTATGCGCCGCCAGAATGACTGGCGATTTGGTCGCGCGGATCGCCTGATCGAGCTTTGTCACCCAGGCATTGCGGTGGGGGCCATGCCACATGCCCAATTCAACCCGCGCGGTATCGATCCGCGATTCCTCCCACAATGTCTGCCAGTGCGACGGGCCTGAGCCACCAAAACCGGGAACCGTTAGCACGACCGGCTGGTTATGGTCTTCACGATAGACTGAAATGCTCATCATCGCTCTCCTTCACGGGAAGGCCTATGTCGCTGATAATCAGCGAACAAAATCAAAACCTTCTACTCGAAAAATAATTCCTATCAAATTAGTAGGCAATAGAACTTGCGACCAAGTGCCATCTGGTTGCGGTGATCGGAAAGCAGGTCCAAGAAGCTGCGCGATGGCCAAGATTCGTATCGACCAGTTGCTCACCGATCGCGGCCTGGCGGAAAGCCGGACGCGGGCTCAGGCGCTGGTCATGGCAGGGCTGGTGTTTGTCGGCACGCGCAAGATCGAGAAGCCCGGCCAGACTGTCGCCGACGATGCCGAAATAGAGGTGAAGGGCCGCGATCACCCCTGGGTGTCACGCGGTGGGGTGAAGCTCGCGCACGGGCTTGATCATTTCGGTTGGGATGTGACGGGCGCAGTGGCAATCGATGTCGGATCGTCGACGGGCGGGTTTACTGATGTGTTGCTCAGCCGAGGCGCGGCGCGCGTTTATGCGGTCGACAGCGGCACCAACCAACTGGCGTGGAAATTGCGCCAGGATCCGCGCGTGATCGTCCATGAGCAGACCAGCGCGCGTATCCTGACGGCGGCACATGTCCCTGAACCGATCGACCTGATCGTCTGCGATGCGAGCTTCATCGCGCTCGCGAAGGTGCTGGCGGTGCCGATCGGCTTCGCCCGGCCCGGTGCCCGCGCACTTGTGCTGGTGAAGCCGCAGTTCGAGGCGGGGCGGGACGAGGTCGGCAAGGGCGGCGTGGTGCGCGACCCGGCAGTGCACGCTCGCGTCTGTGGCGATGTCGGGGCATGGTTTGCCGAGCAGGGGTGGGCAGTGGACGGCGTCTCGCCCAGCCCAATCATGGGGCCAGAGGGCAATATCGAGTTCCTGCTCGCTGCACATTTGCCGATTGCGGTCACTATCGACGAAATGTCATTTTAGGTCAGTAACGTGTTTTGCGTGCTTGCCGATTCCTCTAAAAGGCGGCACGAAATGTCACAAGGCGTGCCGGATTGTTCCTTCCGGCTGGGGTAAACGACTTTGTGGTCGTGAAAGGGTGTAAGTGAGAGAGATTGCATCGAAGCAACAGCTTCGACTGGCGTTCATGCGTTGGGCCGTGGTGACGGTGCCGTTTATCCTGCTACTGGGGTTCACCTCAGCACGTAGCGTACCGACCGGGTCGGCTAATCGTTGGTATGCAGCGCTCGTCAAACCCGCTGAAACGCCACCCGATTGGGCGTTTCCGGTGGCGTGGATCGTCATTTACGTCTTGATCGGGCTGGCGCTCGCGATGGTGATCCATGCGCGTGGATCGACGATGCGTGGTGCGGCGATTGCGCTTTTTGCCGCCCAAATGGTCGCCAACCTCATCTGGACGCCGCTGTTTTTCGGCGCGCATCAGATATTCTGGTCGCTGGTCACGCTGGCGGTGATGTTCACGCTGACGCTGGCGACAACGATCGCATTCGGGCGAGTTCGCGTCGGCGCTGCGGTGTTGATGGTGCCTTATCTGGGCTGGATACTGTTCGCCGCATATCTCACCTATATGATTGGTGAACTCAATCCGAATGCGGAAACCCTTGTGCCATCGTCGTCGAGCACCCAAATCATCAGCTGAAGCAATCGGGAATTTTGACCATGCAATCCGAAAACCGTCTGTTCGATGATTTCGCCAAGTTCATCAACGGTGCCGCCGGCACGCTCGCGGGTGTTGGCCGCGAGGCTGAGCAGAGCGCGCGGGCCCGTGCCAAGGAATGGATCGGCGGGCTCGAATTCGTGTCACGCGAGGAGTTCGACGCGGTGAAGGCCATGGCTGCTGCGGCCCGGGATGAAGTCGATACCCTGCGCGCACGGATCGAGAAGCTCGAAGCCGCCGCTGCCGCACCGGTTGCGCCCGCTACGCCGGCCAAGGGCAAGAAGTCGACTGGCACTGCCTGAGTCTCGCGGCGGCTCAGTCGGCGTTGTCCACAGTTTTTTGGAGTCCGGTGGTCGGCTGATCTTGCCTCGTGCTTGCCATCTTGGCACGCCGGGGTTGCTGAATGATATTGGGCTGGAATTGAGTTGGTAAAGCTGCACGAAGCCGATGACGAGCGCGACGACGCCGCGCCGATCGATATGCTGGAAAGCTATTTCGCCGCGCATGGCTGGACGCATGAGCGCCAGGACGACGAAGTCGTCGCCCATGTGAAGGGCAGCTGGACCGAATATGAGCTCCGTGCGCTGTGGCGTGAGGAAGACAGCGTCCTCCAGTTTCTGGCCTTTCCCGATATCCGTGTGACCGATGAACGCCGTGTTGCGATTTACGAGGCGATCGGGCTGGTCAATGAGCAGCTCTGGGTCGGCCATTTCGAGCTGTGGTCCTCGAGCGGCATCCTGCTTTATCGTCATGCGGCTATGGTCGACGCGACCGATGGCGGCACTTTATCGCTCGCCGCCGCCGAATTGTTGATCGAATCGGCGATCGACGAGTGTGAACGCTTTTACCCCGTGTTCCAGTTCGTGATGTGGGGCGGGAAGAGCCCCAAGGACGCGCTCGCCGCCGCTCTGACCGAGACTCAGGGCGAGGCGTGAGCCCGAACCGGCTCTGGCTGATCGGCTGCGGCAATATGGGCGGGGCGATGCTCCGCCAATGGATTGAAAGCGGGGTCATCGCGGCAGAAAATGTCGCTGTCGTCAATCGCACTGACCGGGCATTGCCGCCGGGCGTCCGGCAAGCGCGCACACTGCCTGAGGGGCCGTTGCCCGATGCCGTCCTGTTGGCGATGAAGCCTCAGCAGATCGACGAGGTAGCGGATCGCTGGGCCTCCCGGATTTCCAGCGTGCCGATGATCGTCTCAATTCTGGCTGGTGTCGAAGAGGCTGCCATCGCGCGTCGGTTCGATACCGCAGCGATCATCCGCGCGATGCCCAACCTGCCGGTGGGCATCGGCAAGGGTGTAGTCGCCTTGCACAGCGCGAGCGCGTCGGCAGACGCCCGCGACGGCGTCAGCGCGCTGATGGCGCCTCTCGGGCTGGTAGAATGGGTCGATGCGGCGCTTTTCGATGCGGTGACTGCTCTTGCCGGGAGCGGGCCGGGTTTTGTCTACCGGTTTATCGATGCGCTGGCAGCGGCTGGCGCGTCGCTGGGGTTACCCGCGGACCAATCGGCACGCCTTGCGCTTGCTACCGTGGAGGGAGCTGCGTTGCTGGCTGCAAGTGCCGATGCACCGCCCGCCATTCTCGCGGACCGCGTCGCCAGCCCCGGCGGGTCAACGCGTGAAGGGCTGAACGTGCTCGACCGTGACGAAGCGCTGGTTGTTCTCCTCAGGCAGACATTGGCGGCGGCGACCCGCCGCAACGCTGAAATGGCGGCAGCAGCGCGCTAGTCGTGCAGCGCGGCGATCCGCGCCTTGTCGTCGGCGGGGATTAGTCCTTCGAGCACGGCCCAGAATCCGCCCACCGCATTCTGCCCCGCACTGGCATAAGCCGCCGATAGCCGTGTACGGATCGAGTCGAACAGCGCAGCCTCCAGCTCCTGCCCCGCCGCCGTCAACCGAAGCAAACGCTGGCGGCGGTCGCGCTCGCCCGGCCGCATCTCGACCAGGCCGCGGTCGGTGAGTTCGTTCAGTACGCGTCCAAGCGACTGTTTGGTGATCGCCAGCAGACCAAGCAACTGGCTCACCGTCAGATCGGGCTGGCGCGCGACGAAATACAGGACGCGGTGATGCGCCCGGCCAAGCCCCTGCGCGGCGAGACCCTGATCGGCGCTGCGCGTCAGGTTGCTGTAGCCGAAATAGAGCAGCTCGATGCCCCGCCGGACTTCGGATTCCCGAAGAAACAGTGGCGATACCGAAGGGCCAGGGGCCGATGTTGGTGGGGCAGCCATGTTGACCGACTTTGCCGCCTTCCATAGAGGGGTCAAGCGCCGAAATCTTTGGTTTCGAATTCTTTGGTGCTTCAATTGCAGGCGGTGATGACGATGCTCGACCAGACGACTGATGACCGTATGGGCGACATGGAATTTGCCGTACGCCCCCATCCGTCGCCCACGCCGGCGTCGGATCGTGCGGCATTGCTCGCCAATCCGGGGTTTGGCCGGGTGTTCACCGATCACATGGCGACAATTCGCTACAACGACGCGAAGGGCTGGCACGACGCCCAGATTTGCCCGCGCGCACCGTTCCAGATCGATCCCGCTGCCGGCGTGCTGCATTATGCGCAGGAGATTTTTGAAGGGTTGAAGGCCTATCGCCTGCCCGACGGTGGCACGGCGTTGTTCCGCCCGGATGCGAATGCCCGCCGCTTTCGCGCATCGGCAGAACGCATGGCGATGGTGCCGCTGCCGGAGCAGCTGTTTCTTGAATCGGTGCGTCGGCTCGCGGTGACGGAGCGCGACTGGATCCCCTCGATCGAGGGCGGATCGCTGTATCTGCGCCCATTCATGATCGCGACCGAGGTGTTTCTGGGGGTCAAACCGTCAATCGAATATATCTATGCGGTGATTGCATCGTCGGCGGGTGCCTATTTCAAGAGCGGCGCGCCGGCGGTGTCGCTATGGGTGTCTCAGGAATATACCCGGGCAGCGCCGGGCGGTACAGGGGCTGCCAAATGCGGCGGGAATTACGCGGCGAGCCTGATGGCGCAGGCCGAAGCGACGCGGCGCGGGCATGATCAGGTATTGTTCCTCGATGCGGTCGAGCGCCGCTGGATCGAGGAACTGGGCGGGATGAACATCTTTTTCGTGTTCGATGATGGATCGCTGCGCACCCCGCCATTGGGTGGAACGATCCTCGCCGGGATTACCCGTGATTCGATTATCACGCTGGCGCGCGATCGTGGCCTGCGGGTCGACGAGACACCCTATTCGATCGACGATTGCCGTGCGGACGCCGAAAGCGGTCGGCTGGTCGAGGCATTTGCGTGCGGCACTGCCGCGGTCGTCACGCCGATCGGCAAAATGGCGTTGGGCGATGCGGATTTTACGATCGGCAGTGGCGGTCCCGGACAGATTACCGGGAGCATCGGCCAGTCATTGATAGCCATTCAGCGTGGCCTGACCGCCGATCCTTATGGCTGGGTTGACCGAATTGACTGAATTTCGTCGATTTGCGGCGGGTGGGATGCGCTTGCCCCTTTTCACCCGGCACATCACCCCCTAAAGCCTCCCGCTCTGCTGGGGCGTCGCCAAGCGGTAAGGCAGCGGCTTTTGATGCCGCCATTCGTAGGTTCGAATCCTGCCGCCCCAGCCAGTTACACGCCATCACAAGCGCATGATCTCACGCCACCGTCATCAATTGCGACGGAAACGGCGCGGCCATCGCGCACGCGCCGGCATAGTCGGTCGTGAGCCAAGCCTCATAATCACCCCGGCAGCAGGATCACCGGCATCGCCTTTGGATGGAGCGGTGCGACCAGCGGGTTCGGCTCGCACGTCAGAAATGCGTAGACATTTCCAGCGTCTGACGGTCGCCAGATGCCCGCAAAGGCGGCGATCGGTTCGCCTGCGATCGAGAACCAATGCTCGGCCTTTCCCATGCCGATCTTTGGTTCTGCCAACGTAGAAAAAGGTACCAGACAACGCTGTGCAGGCTTGGAAAGCATAGACTTCCAAAAAGGGCTGGTCAGGTTGCGCACATTTGTGACGTGTTTGGTGATCGTGGTTCCCGGGCGCTTGCCGGGAATCGTCAGTGGCACGCCCCACATCATCCGGTCGATGGTCGGTCGTCCATCGACGAGCCGCGCCACCAATCCTTCGCGCTTGGGCCAAATGTCGGTCGCTGCCGCAGCAGCATCAACACCGTCCCACCCAATATATTCGCGCCAGGTAGGCAGCGAAGCCATCATGATGGGGTCGTTGCGATAGTGATTGCACATCACCTGAGCATAGCGCGCCAGACGCTATTCAAAAGAGGATTAGAACGGGGGCAAGTGGGCACAATCCTCAGCCCGCCAACCTCTCCGCATGCCTTAATTGGACGGCATTGGCCCGTTCGGCCCGATATCCGTCAGCGCGTCGCCGCCAAGTGTGCGGTACACCGTCACGCGGTTCGTTGCTGCAATCAGCTGCGTCTGGGTGAGTGAACGCTGCGCCTGATACAGGCTGCGCTGGGCGTCGAGACTGGCGAGAAAACTATCGATCCCACCGCGATATCGCGCTTCGGTGAGTTGAGACGTGTCGCGCGCTGCCGCTGCAAGCCGCAGCTGCGCGTCGAGCTGATCGTCGATCGTGCCGCGCCGTGCCAGCGCATCGGCGACTTCGCGAAACGCGATCTGGATCGTGCGTTCATAGGTCGCAACGGCAATATCGAATTGCGCGCGGGCCTGCGCCAGCGCCGCGCGGTTGCGCCCGCCGGCAAACACCGGATAGCTGACCGTCGGCGTCGCGGTGTAATTGAACGCTCGCGACGTGAACAACTGCGACAGCCCGTTCGAGGCGAGGCCTGCCAGCGCGGTGATCGATAGGCGCGGGAACAGCGCTGCGCGAGCGGCGCCCACCTCTGCATTGGCGGCGCGGAGCTGATATTCGGCCTGCACGACATCGGGGCGGCGCAGCAGGATGCTCGTTTCGAGCGCGGCGGGCGCGTCGCCGATCGTGGCGGAGGCTTCGGCGATCGTTGACGGGAGCAACGCAGGGTCGACCGGCGCGCCGACCAGCAACTGGAGTGCGTTCACATCCTGCGCAAGCGCCGTAATCTGCAACGCGCGATCCGATTGCGCGGTCGCCAGCACCGTCTCCGCCTGCGCCACATCGGTACGGGCGGCAATGCCGCCGTCGAGCCGGGCGCGGGTCAGTCGAACGCTGGCGCTGGCGTTGGCAACGGTTTCCTCGGCAATCGCCAGCAGGCTCTTGTCGGCGGCATATTGCAGCCACGCCGCGCCGATATCACCGATCAGCGCCAGCCGGGTTGCGCGAGCGCCGACATCGCTGGCGAAATAGCGCGCCTGATCGGCTCGACTCAGCGCCGCCAGCCGCCCGAACAGATCGATCTCGAACTGGGTAATGCCCAGGCCGATATTCAGATTGGTGCGAAGTCCGCCCTGCACGGGCGAACCGCCGATGTTCGATCGGCCGGTACCCGCATCGACGAAGCTTGCACTGTTGTTGTTGTTGATCAGTGGCAGCTGCTCGGCGCGCTGTGCGCGATATTGCGCGCGGGCGCTTTCGATGTTGGCTGCCGCAATCCGCAGGTCACGATTATTGATCAGCGCCTGATCGATGATCGACTGGAGCCGAGGATCGCGGAAAACATCGCGGTAGCCGAGCATCGGCAGCGCCGCATCACCGGGTTCGCCATAAGCGCCGCCGGTGGGGAAGGCGGCAGGCACAGGCAACGCTGGGCGCGTATCGGGCGCGACCATCGAACAGGCTCCAAGCGCGAGCAGCGCCGTGGCGGTGGCAAGGCGGCGGATCATGCGGGGCTCTGGCCAGTCTGTTGGGTTGGGGGCGTTGGCTCGTGATGGAAGCGCTTCAGCGTGTCGCGCGTGGTGCGCCGCACGAGCACGAAGAACAGCGGAATATAGAAAATTGCCAGCACGGTTGCGGTTAGCATCCCGCCGATCACTGACGTGCCGATCGCGATACGACTGTTCGCGCCTGCGCCGGTCGACAGCGCCAGCGGCAACACGCCGAAAATGAAGGCAAGGCTGGTCATCAGGATCGGCCGCAACCGCAACCGCGCCGCCTCGACCGCCGCCACGATCACGCGCTTGCCCTGCTTTTCCGCTTGCTCCGCAAATTCAATCATAAGGATCGCATTCTTTGCAGCGAGGCCCATCGTCGTCAGCAGGCCGATCTGCAGATACACGTCGTTCTGAAGCCCGCGCAGCGTGACTGCGAAAATCGCGCCGACCAGTCCCAGCGGGATCACCAGCAGCACCGCCACGGGGATCGTCCAGCTTTCATAGAGCGCGGCGAGACACAGGAAGACGACGAGCAGCGACAGGCCATAGAGCAAAGGCGCTTGGCCCGACGACAACCGCTCCTGGAACGACAGGCCCGACCAGGCGATCGAGGTGCCGGGATATTTGGCGGCGATTGCGGCGATCTTGTCCATCGCTTCGCCCGAGCTCCGACCCGGCGCTGCCTGGCCCTGAAACTCGACCGAGGGGATGCCCATGAAGCGCGCGAGGGATGGCGGCGCGGTCGACCAGGAAATGCGCGCAAAGGACGAGAACGGCACCATCGATCCGTCGGATGCGCGGACGAACCATTGCGACAGATCTTCGGGCGCCGCGCGATAGGGCGCGTCGCCCTGCACATAAACGCGCTTCACACGGCCGCGATCGTTGAAATCATTGACGTAACGGCCACCCCAGGCCGTCGACAGCGTGCTGTTGACGTCGTTCTGGCTCAGCCCGAGCACTTGCAGCTTTTGCTGATCGATATCAATGGCGAGCGTCGGCTGATCATCCAGATCGCTCAGGCGCACCTGCGCAAGGGCAGGGTCACTGAGCGCCTCGTCCAGAATTTTTTCGCGGACTTCGCGGAATTGTTCGCGGCTCATGCTGCCACTGTTCTGCAGCTGCATCGAAAAGCCGTTCGACTGGCCGAGCCCGCGAATGGCGCCGGGCACCAGCACGTTCACGCGCGCATCGCGGAAGCCAGCAAAGGCTGCAGTCGCACGCTTGGCAATGGCATCGGCGCTGTTTTCGGTACCGTGGCGTTCCGCCCAGTCCTTCAGTGCAATGAAGCCGCGGCCCTGATTTTGCCCCGCCGGACCACCGCCACCGCCGCCCGCGACCGTCAGCATCGCGCGCAGATTATCCTTTTCCTGCGTCAGGAAATAGCGCTCCACCGCTTCCTGCGTCTGCGCGGTCCGCCCGGCGGTCGCGCCGGGGGGCAGGGTGATCTGCAGCTGGGCGCCGCCCTGATCCTCGGTCGGCAGAAAGCCTGTCGGCAATCGGACGAACAGCGCAATCAGCAGCACAACAACGCCCGCATAGATCAGCAGGAACAGCCATTTGCGATCGACCACGCGCTCGACCGATGCCGCATAGCGATCCGTCATCCGGGCGAAACCGGTGTTGAACCAGTCGCGCGCTTCCTCGGTTTTGGCCGTGATCCAGCTTTTCGGCTTTCCGGTGCCAGCACCGGCGGGCTGGTGGCGATGCTTCAGCATCGTGGCCGTCAGCGCCGGTGTCAGCACCAGCGCCACGACCACCGACAGCACCATCGCCGAGACGATCGTGACCGAAAACTGGCGATAGATGACGCCTGTC
>CAZWAL010000081.1:0-11578 GCA_964631905.1 uncultured Stakelama sp. | reverse complement strand
GGACGACGCGGCGGCCATCGGTCATCGTCGTCACCCGCATTTCCCAGCGCTGGTCCAGTGTGCCGAGACCAACGAGATTGATGGGGCCGTTCGACATGGCGCGCATGTTCGTCAGCCGTTCGGCAGCGGCCGGGTGGCGGATCGCCAGCCGCACATCTTCGCCGATGATGTGCCCGCCGAGCAGGGCGCGGGCAGGTAGGTTGGCGTGCGCCACGCGTCCTTCTGTCACGATCAAAATCGGCTCGACAATCGCCTCGATCATCTCGTCGACATTGACCGGGGCGGCGCGCCGATCCGTTGGCATGTCGATCGGTGGCACGGGTTCAGCTGCGTGATCGCCGGTGCCGGCAGCGATCAATACGGCGGCGACGCCACCGACGAGCACGATCAGCCCGCCCTGCAAACTTTCCACGATCAAGGCGATCGCGATCGCTGCAATCGTGATCACGGCGATGGCGGTCAGCGTGCGAAGGCCGAAAGTGTCGAGCATGACCGGCCAATAGCGTAATCGGGCGACGGCGGCGAGGGCTGCCAACACTCAATTGCTCGCCGCAATCATGGTTACCCGTCTTGCCTGTGTTTCACGATTGTGAAAGGGGCGGAGGTGCATGCAGGATCGCAAGGCAAGGCCAGTGCGGGGCCTCGATGATGGAACAGCGATGAGCAACGACAGTCCTTCGGATGACTGCCCCGATGATGGTGCCGCCGCCCCCGCGCAGCCGAGCCGTCGCGCGCTGATGCTTGGCGCCGCCGGAGCGACCGCGATCCTGTCAATCCGCCCCGCACTCGCACAGACAGCTGCATCGGTGCTGACCTGCGAGATTCCGGTGCCCGATCCGGCGCGGTCGGGCAGCTACATCGCCGCCAATGGCACGTTGGTGCCAGCGGGCACGCCTGGTGCGTTTCCGCCCGCGCGCACACCGTTCAAGGGGGAGGATGTGCGTCGCGCCATGGCCGGCGGGCGCCTGCCCGGCATGGATAGCGAACGGACCCGCGCGTACCTTCAATATATTCGCCGCCTGCAATCGGGCACGAGCGGCTTTACCTGCTTTGCATCGTTGCAGATGCCACGCGGCTGAGCGCCGTGAATGCACCCCGTTATCGGTCGATGACCGCCGCGACACTACGAGTGGTCGCGCTGGACGATCTGACGCTGGTTTATCACCGCGAATCGGGCATCACTCATTTGCTTGCGCCGCCTGCGCCGGAAATTCTCGATGCACTTGCCGCCGAACCGCTCACGAGTGCGGCGCTGCTTGCGCGGCTGAGCGACGAATTTGATCTCGGCGACGCCGACCCGCAGGCGCTTGCCCATCGGCTCGACGAACTTGTTGCGGCCGGTTTGGTCGAAATGATCGCGGCGTGAGGCATGTTCATCAGGTGAAGATCGGCCCGGTCGGTTTCCGGATCGGCTCGGACTGGGCTGCGCCGATCGAACAGTTGCGCGGTCTTTATGCCGATTACCCGGGCCCGGACGATGGCATTCCCGATTTCACCGTACGGCTGTTCGCGGCGCGACCGTGGCGGCGTTTCATCCGCCCTTCGGTGATGATCGGCGGTGACTTTGTGCTGCCCGAGGCCGCTCCCTTGCCGCTCGCGCAGGGTCTGCTCGCCGCCGAAATGGGGATGAACCTGCAAATGGCGCTCGGCCAGCGGCGCTATCTGTTGCTCCATGCCTCGGTGGTCGAGCGCGACGGCAAGGCATTGCTGATGACCGGCGAATCGGGTGCTGGCAAATCGACACTCGCCGCGATCCTTGGCGCGCGGGGCTGGCGTCTGATGGGGGACGAATTCGCGCTGGTCGACCCTGCGACCGGCCTCGTTCACGCATTCCCCAGGCTGATCAGTTTGAAGAACGCAGCGATCGGCGTGATGGAAACGGCACTGCCGGATGCACGGTTCGGGCCATTGCTGGCGGAAACGCCCAAGGGGGATATCCGACACCTGGTGCCCGACGCCCGCGCGATTGCCGCGATGGACCAGCCCGCGCGCCCGGCGTTGCTGCTGTTCCCGCGTTTTGGTTTTGAGGCGGCGACGCGGCCGGTCGGCCCTGGAGAGGTGTTCGTTCGGCTGACCCAGGCGTCGACCAATTATGTCGCGATGAGCGAGCGGGGCTTCGACGCGCTGTCCGGGCTTGTTGCGACAGTGCCGAGCTGGGCGGTCGATTATCCCGATACCGACTCAGCAATCGATCGGGTCGAGACGCTTTGGAGCGCGCTGTGACTCGCCGGGCCGATGGGTGGCTGCTCGCACGCGTGCTGAGCGATCCGGCGACCATCGCGGCACTCGATGCGGACGGATGGACCGCATTGTTGGCGATCGCGCGCGCTGAGCAATTGATCGGGTCGCTTGCCTATCGGCTCGATGGCCTACCCATGCCCGGAGCGGTCGCGCGCATCCTCGCCGATGCCCGTGCATCTGCCGAGCAGGGACGCGTAGCAGCGCTGTGGGAGGCCGAAATGGCCCGGCGCATCCTGACGCCCATCGGCTGTCCGGTCGTGCTGCTGAAGGGCACGGCATTTGTTGCGGCGGGGTTGGCAGCGGGGCAGGGGAGGTCGATCGGCGATCTCGACATCCTGGTGCCGCGGGCGGCGCTCGCCGATGTCGAGGCGGCGCTGATTGCGGGCGGGTGGGAATGGGTAAAGCCCGATCCCTATGACGACGCCTATTATCGCCGCTGGATGCACGAACTGCCCCCGCTGATCCACCGCGACCGAGACCGGATGATTGACGTGCACCACACCATCCTGCCGCTCACCGCACGGATCACGCCTGACCCGGCGGCTATCATCGCCGACAGCGCATTGCTCGAAAATGGCCTCCGTGTACCGAGCGTCTCCGATATGCTGGTGCATGCGGCGGCGCACCTGTTCGCGGATGGCGATCTGGCAGGAGGAATGCGCAATTTGTGGGATATCCACCGGTTGATTGAGGAATTCGGGCTCAACCGGGTGGCGGCGCGTGCCGCGGATCATGGTCTGTCGGTTGAGATGGCACGTGCCGTGCGGCTATCGGCGGCGCTGTATGCGACGGACATTTCCGCGGGTCACAAGCTGACACTGGCCGATCGGCTGTTCCTGCGGCGGCTGACGGCACGCGATGGATGGGGCAGGGCAGTGCGCCCGCTGACTCGGCTGGGCTTTTACATTCGGTCGCATTTGTTGCGGATGCCCCCGCTGATGCTCGCACGGCATTTATGGACAAAATGGCGCGGTGCGGATGCGAAAAACAGCGTGCTTCGCTGATGCTTGCGCGGGCCGATCCTGCTCGGTATAGGCGCGCTTCCAAGCTTATCGCGACCGCCTGCCATGCAGCGCGCCGCACTCCGTCGGGGAGTAGCTCAGCCTGGTAGAGCACTGCCTTCGGGAGGCAGGGGCCGGAGGTTCGAATCCTCTCTTCCCGACCACCTATATCAAAGTCTTTGTGAACAATTTGGCCGGGACGTGCGACTGGCACGTCCGTTCTTCGGCATCGCGCGACCGTTTGCATCCGACGGCGGGCACTACCCGGCCGTCGGATGCGCGTCGGTTCAGCGTCAGTTGGTGGCCTTATCGTCGTCGCCCGTCAGTTCCTGTTGGATGGCCAGACCCGACTGATCGATGTCGATGATGATCGCGGTGTAGCCGAGCCGGAGCAGTTCGCCCAGGCCATTGACATTGTTGACGATGATCGAGGGCCGCTTGCCCTTGCCTTCGCCTGCGGGGGCGATCAGCGCGATCGCAAGACCGACGGGGAGCTGGATCTCACCCGATGACCCCACCGTGCCACCTGCCGGTACCAGGAAGCTGTCGCGGATGATCTGGCGGGCTTCGGCCGTGCCGCTGCCCAGAACCGGCTGTTCGTTCACCAGGAACGTGCCATTGGAGGTTGTCACGATCTGGCCGAACACACCCGAAACGGTGCCGCCGGGCGCATTTACGGTGACCGTGCCGCCGTTGAGTTGCACGTTGACTGGCTGGCTTGACGAGATGGTGATCGTGGACGGTGCGGTCACCGTGCTCGTCACCGGGCCGCTGCTCGAAATGCCGACCGTGCCACCTGCGGTGATCGTGCTCGACACGCCACCCTGCGGTGTTGCGAGGGTGACGGCACCGCCGGACGACACCGGACCGGAGATCGACCCTGCGGTCGATGTCACGGATACGGGGCCGGTCGACGTGATCGCGCGGGTGACGTTGTTGGCATAGCTCAGCGTGACGGGGCCACCGGCCTGAACCGACCCACCGCCGCCGCCACCGGAGGTGATGGTCACCGCGCCGCCCGCGATGATTGGCCCAGTATCATTGCCGGCCACGCGGGCATTTACCGCCCCGAGCGTATCGAGCGTTTGAGCGCTGAACAATTGATTGCCGCTGAGCCCAGACACAAAGTCTCCGCCTAGGCGAACCGTCTGCGCGGTAAAGTTACGTCCGGTAACCGTCAGGCTGCCGAGACGAAGCGCGGCTGCGCCAACATTGCCAAGCGTGACATCCCCGTCATTCGCCGCCGACAGCCCGGTGCCGGCGTTGAACACCAGATTCTGCGCATTATTGGTGGTGCCGATCAGCGTCGGTGTGATCTGGATATTACCTGCAGGCCCTGTTTGTACCGTGCTGAAGGTGGTGATCGGCTGGGTGACGCGGACCGTGGCATTGGCGCCCGACGCCAGGAACGCGATCGTGTTCGCCGCATAGGCATTGCCGTTGAGCACGACCTGGTTGGCCGTTACCAACACGCCGCCCAGGCGGATGAGCGCGCCCGCAGCGCCCAATGAAACGGTGCCTGCCGTCAGCGTCAGTCCTTGCGCCCCGGGGCTTGTGCCGTTGATTGCCGCAAGCGCCGCTGTACCGGCGCCCGCGTTGATTGTGGTCGCACCCGCGAGCGTGGCTGCACCAGCCGCGGTAAAGCCACCACCGGTCGTGTAGGTGCCGCTTAGCGAGACCGGGCCGGTATAGCTTTGCGCGCCCGATGTTGCGGCACCTGATGTGCTGACGCTTGCCCCCGTTACCGACAAGGTGGTGAGCGCCTGCGTTCCACCAACCGCCCCGATCGTCGCGGTGCCCGTGCTGGTGACCGCCAGCGATTGCGCGCCGTTCACGGTGCCCAGTACCACACTGCCCGACGTGTTCGATACGGTTGTGGCCCCGCCCAATGTGGTCGCGCCGGTCACCGCGAAGGCGCCGCCGCTGGTATAGGTTCCGGCAAGCGTCGTTGCGCCGGTATAGCTTTGAGCACCCGTCGTTGTTGCCCCGGCGGTCGTGATTGCCGCACCTTGCGCTGTAATCGATGCGACATTGATCGCGCCAAGCGTTACGGTACCCGTGCCTGCCGTCAGCGTCAGCGCCGACGGACCCGTAACAGAACCAAGGGTCAGCGCTCCGCCGTTCGTCGTGACGGTCATGGCGCCGCCCAGCGTGCCGGCACCCGCCACCGTAAAGCCGCCATTGGTCGTGTAGCTGCCCGCCAGCGTCGTGGCGCCAGTGAAGCTCTGCGCGCCAGTCGTAACGGCCCCTGCCGTTGCGATCGTGCCACCGGTTGCGGCAAGGCTGGTCAAAGCGGTGGTGCCGCCAGCCGCGCCGATCGTCACACCTGTGCCGGTCAACGCCAGCGTCTGTGCGCCATTGACGGTGCCGAGCGTCACCGTGCCGCCTGTGCTGGTCACATTGGTCGCGGCGCCGAGTGTAGTTGCGCCGGTAACCGAAATGTTGCCGCCGCCGGTGTAGCCGCCCGCCAGGGTGGTTGCGCCGGTGAAGTTCTGCGCGCCCGTCGTAACGGCCCCTGCCGTTACGATCGTGCCACCGGTTGCGGCAAGGCTGGTGAGTGCAGTCGTTCCACCAACCGCGCCGATCGTCACACCGGTGCCGGTCAGCGCCAGCGCCTGCGCCCCGTTGACGGTGCCGAGCGAGACCGTGCCGCCGGTGCTGGTCAACGTGGTGCCGCCGCCCAGCGTCGACACGCCGGCAATCGAGATGTTGCCGCCGCCCGTGTAGCTGCCCGCCAGCGTGGTTGCGCCAGTGAAATTCTGGGTGCCGGTAGTGGTGGCCCCGGCGGTCACGATCGTGCCGCCGGTCGCAGTAAGGCTCGTCAACGCCGTCGTCGTGCCTGCCGCGCCGATCGTCACGGAGTCACCCGTCAACGTCAACGTCGCAGCGCCGTCGACACTCGCGAGCGAAACATTGCTGCCAATAGCGGTCAGCGACGTGCCGCCCGACAGCAGCAACGCACCTGCCGCTGCGATGCCGCTGGTGGTCGCGGTCAACTGGCCCTGAATGGTTGCACCGGCTGCACCGCTGCCAAATGTCAGGCCGTTCACGGATACCGTGCCAAACACCAGGTTGCGCAGGGCGGCCAGAGTCGGCGCTTCGGCATAGCTGCCCGTCGCGATGTTGATCGTGTCACCCGTGATCGAGCGATCAAAGGCGGTCTGGATCGAAAGCGCCTGGGTGCCGCCCGCCGTCAGATTGCCGATGCCGACATAGACATTCGAGTCACTCGCCGTGCCTGTCCAGCCGCGCACGAAGCTCGAACTCGACGTCGCCGGATCGAGATTGACGGCGAAATCGAGGGCATTCTGCAGGGTGGTACGGAAGAAGGTGAACTGGCTGCCGTTGCTGCGATGCGCGGGGTTGGCGACCGTAAAGCCGAACCCGGTGAGGTTGAGCTGCCCGATCTGCGGGAACAATGTCGATTCAATCTGCGAGAACACCCCGATCGATTCATTGAAGGTGTTGGCCGCTGCATCGATATTGATGTTGGTCGTCTGCGCATCGTAACCGCCCGCGCGGTTCGTCTGGTACAGGGCGACGCTGCCCCACTGGTTGCCGATCGTGGTGACACCCGTCAGCGTGACGTTCGAGCTGTCGGTGATCTGGACGCCCGCGCCCTGCGTTTCAGCGCCATCCGCAACACGGCGGCCATCGGCGGTGAAATTGGTGATGGTCGCGCCAACGACGCCGTTGAGATCGAGCTCGGCGCGGCGCGAGCCCTGCACTGTTACGTTGCTGATCGCGAAGTTGTTCAGGCGCTGAGTGACGGCATAGTTGGCTGGATTCGGCTGAACCTTGATGCCGAAATTGCCGCCCGCCAGCTCGCTGCCGTACAGCGTGAAGTTGCTGAGCGTGAGGTTGTCGGCCGCGGCCAGGATCGTGCCGAGACCATTGGCGTTGACCGCGCGGCCATCGATGATGACGCCCGCCTGCGACTGGCCGACGATGTTGAGCGACTTCGTGATCGCCAGCTGCGTCGTGCCCAGATCATAGGTGCCGTTGAAGATGCTGACGGTGTCCCCCGCGGTCGCCGCGGCGATCACGTTGGGCAGGCCCTTGAACAGCGTATCGAAGCTGTTGACGGGGGTCGAAGTCCACGCCCCGCCGCCGGTGATCGTATTGGCGGCAAGCAGCGCGGCAAAATTCGCCTGACCTGCACCATAGATCGACGTGCGCGCCAGCAGGACATTTGCCGTGGTGGCGATCCGGCCGCTGTCGAAGCTGTTGCCGCTGACCACGGTGTTCGTGCCGCGGACGCGCAGGGAGGCGCCAAAGCCGCCGGTCTTGGTGGCAAAGGTGTTGCCGGTGATCGTTGCGCCGACGCTGTCGAGTGTGGCGGCGGTGTTCAGGCCGCTGTCACCCGTCACCTGGTTGTTGGTGAACACGAGATTGGACGTGTTGCCGCCACCGCTGCCGCCACCAATCACGACTAGCTGGCGCGAAACGTTGGGCACGGTGAACTGGTCGCCCGTTGCGGGTGCCGCGCCGGTGAAGGTTGCGCCATCGAAGATGTTGCCGGTGATCGTCAGGTTGCTGACGGTGGTGCCGAATTCGGTCAGGAGGCCATGGTCGCCCGCCGCCGTCACGCGGTTGTTGCGGATGTTCGAACCCGAGTTATTGCCCTGAAAATAGACCGCAGCATTTTCGATGCCCGGATTGCCGTTGTCGATGCCGATGATCGTGAACCCGTCGACGACCGTGTTGTTGGCATTGGCAGCGATCTGCACTGCGCCCAGCGCGCTGCCACCCGATACGCCCTGAATCGTCGTCACGTCGCGCCCGCCGGTAGAAACGAGCGTCAGGTTCGGAACGGAGATCAGCACATTTTCGGCATAGGTGCCGGGCAGCACCGTGACGGTCGCGCCGGCGGACGATGTGAGCACCGCATTCTGCACGCTGCGGAAGAGCGTATCCATGTTGTTGAACGTCGTGGAGGACCATGCGCCGCCACCGGTAATGGTGTTGGCGGCCAAGACTGCCGCGAAATTGGCTTGGCCCGCGCCATAGATCGTATTGCGCACGGTGATCGGCGACGTGCCGATCGCCAGGCGGCTGTTGTCGAATGTGTTGCCGCTGATCAGCGTGTTGGTGCCGCGTGCGCGCAGCCCGGCACCGAAGCTGCCGGTCAGGCTCGCGAATGTGTTGCCGGTGATCGTCGCGCCGACGCTGTCGATCGTGACGGCGGTGTTGAAGCCGCTGTCGCCGGTCACCTGATTGTTGGTAAAGGTGATGTTGGAGGTCGCACCACCACCCGAGCCGCCGCTGAGCACGACCAGCTGGCGTGACACATTGGGTACGGTGAACTGGTTGCCGGTGGCCGGCGTAGCACCCGCATAGGTCTTGCCGTCGAAGATATTGCCAGTGACCGTCAGGTTGGTGACGACCAGTCCGAACTCGTTCAGAAGAGCAGCATCACCGGCTGCAGTGATCCGGTTGTTGCGGATCGTCGAGCCGCTGTTCGCGCCCTGGAAGTAGACCGCGGCGTTCTCGATACCGGGGCTGGGGCTGTCGATGCCCAGGATGGTGAAGCCTTCGACCAGCGTGTTATTGGCGTTGGCGCCGATCTGTACCGCGCCGAGCGCACCGGTGCCCGACACGCCCTGGATCGTCGTCGCGTCGCGGCCCGCGCTCGACACCAGCGAGATGTTGGACCGCGAAATGAGCACGTTGCCGACATAGGTTCCGGCACCGACATTGACGGTGCTGCCCCCACTGACGTTTCCAACGGTATCAAGCGCATCCTGAATCCAGTTGCCGAGCCCTGCGGTCGACGTCACGGGGTTCACCGCGTTCACGTTCAGCGTCAGCGCGCCGCCGGCGATATTGATCGTGCTGCCGCCCGTGCGGCTGATTCGCCGACCCGTCAGCGTCAGTCCTGCATTGCCCGACGAGGTTGCATTGATGCTGCCGGCTACGGTCAGATCGCCGTCTTCACTCCCTGCCAAATCAGTGGTGATGGTGACGTTCGTGCCACCGCCAAGCGCTGCTTCAACGGCGCCGGTGGTAACCGTCGAGCCGCCAAGCCCGCCGCCCGATCCGCTGGTGATCGTGATGTTGGTGGGATCGATGAGCCAGGTGCCAGCCTTTCCGCCAGCCGAGGCCGCTGAGACGCTTACGCCATCTGCTACCGTAATCGATTTCGTGCCACTGGTTTCAATGAACCCACCATTGCCGGTGCCGGTCGCATTGGCACGCAGCACGGCATTCCCCGCCACCGCCAGCGAATCGGAAACAGCCTTGATCGTGCCGCCGCTCGTTCCCGATGCATCGAGCGTCCCGCCAATCGAGGCGCTGCCGCCGACACCGTCGAGCACGATCGTGCCGCCGTCCGAATGCGCAGAGGCGACCGACACGAGACCGCCGACATTGATGATCTGATCGACCAACGCACCTGCAGCGCGAGCGGAAAGCTGGACCTGACCACCAGCCGCGAGCAGCTGACCGTGGTTCTGCACAAGTGGGCTGTCTGCCGCCACACCGAGTTCGAGCAGGCGATCGCCGGCCAGATCAAGCGTGAAGGTTTCACCCGCGCCGAGGGCGATCCGGCCGCCGCGCGCGGTGATGACACCGTCGTTGCGAACGCGGGGGGCAACGAATGCCGCAAGCCCGGCATCGGCAATGTTCAGCCGCGCACCCGCCTGCACGACGATCTCGCCATCGGTCGCGCCCGTGAACGCCAACCGATCGTTACCGCCCATAAAGGCATTCGCATCGATCTGCCCGGTCGAAGTAACCAGACCGCCAACGTCGACCCGCGCATTGCCGCCGAAAAGGACGCCATTGGGGTTCAGGATTGCAACGATACCGTTCGCGGTCAGTCGACCGTCGATCTGCGACGGCGCGCCACCGCCGGATACGCGGTTGACGGCGATCGACGTGCTGCTTGGCTGGTTGAATGTAACCCCAGCAGCGCTGCCGATGTTGAAGCTGCGCCAATCGATGACCACGCGGTTGCTGCTCTGGTTGACCGTCAGGTCAGCGCCGGATGTGTTGAGCGTAGCGCTACCGGCGGCAACGGTGCCGCCTGTCGGCAGCGCCGTTGGCGGCGACGGCTCAGCCCAGGCCGGGGCGGCGCTGAGCGCGAGCATGGCGGCTGACAGCATCAAGGAAGACCGCTTGCGGAGGCGCTCCATCGACCGATGTTGCGCCAGGGTCGCGCTGTCCAGATCATGCTTGCTCATTGCCATCTCCACTCGTCACGACGCCCAAAGGGCTTTTATTTCAGTTGGTTCAGTTCAGAAATTTGCACTTACCGAAAAGAAGAAGCGGCCATCGCGATTGCCCTTGGCGGCAACGTCGCGCGTCAGCGGCTTGGTGTATTCCACCGATGCATTGAAGCGGTTCGCGAAGGTGCCGCGCAGCCCGCCGCCGACTGACGTGATCGACGTACGACGGTCTTCGCCGGGCAGAGGGCGGTTCTGGCCCACACGGCCACCTTCATAATAGACAAAGGGTTCAAACACCCCGATATTCTGTTTGGGTAGGGTCCAATATGCCTCGACCTTGCCGGCGATTCCGGTGTCGCCGGTAATTTCAGACGGATCATAGGCGCGGCCATATTGCAGGCCGCCCAAACCGAACTCTTCTGCGGCGAGCAGGCTGTCGCCAGTGATCTGACCGGCACCACCCAGCAGGATCGAAAAGCCGCCGGCGATCGGCACGCGGTAGCTTGCTTCGAGGTTCACGCGGGTGGCGACACCCGATCCGGTCGCACGCGACTTGTCGATATCGGTGAACGTCGTTGCCCCAAGAACGCCAACGCCCTGCGTTACCGAAACGCGGGCACTCGCCAGGCCGCCACGCGCGTCGGCGTGATTGACGAAGCCTTCAAATGCAATGGTGCGGATTTTGTCGCTGAAGATCGGGTTGACCAACGTGCTGATCGAATTCGAATCCCGACCCGTCAGCACCAGCCGCCCCTGAAGGTTGGTGCGGCGGCTGCGGATAAAGGGGTAGGTCGCGCCCACGCCCCAGGTCGCGCTTTCGCCTTCGATCCCGAGCGGACGAAGTGTTGCGCCGGGCGAGGTGCGGGCATAACTGCCAAAGGCATCGAGCCGAAGGCCGGAATTGCCGACCGGCTGGCTGTACGTCCCCGAAACGAAGCCGAGTTCCGTGTTTTCCGGTGCCCAGACGCCGGTAAAGCCCAATCGCTCGCCTAGTCCGAGCAGATCGTGCAGCACAACGCCGCCATAAAGCTGGATTGGCCCCAAGAACCGCGACCCGCGGTTATCGATCGCCAAAAAACCGTCGATCGGATCGTGCGTGACCGACAGCGTCAGCCCACATTCCCCAAGTAAATCGCTGATTTTGCTGTCAGGATCTCAATATTTCCG
>CAZWAL010000080.1:0-11581 GCA_964631905.1 uncultured Stakelama sp. | reverse complement strand
GAAGACGCGGTCGAATTCTTCAAGGCCGTCCCCCCGATCCGCGACAAGATGGCGATGCTGGCGGAGGTTGGCCTGGGCTATGTGAAGGTCGGCCAGCAAGCGACGACGCTGTCCGGCGGCGAGGCGCAACGCGTAAAACTCGCCAAGGAACTATCCCGCCGCGCCACCGGCCAGACGCTCTACATATTGGACGAGCCCACCACTGGGCTGCATTTCGAAGACGTCCGCAAACTGCTGGAGGTGCTCCACGCGCTGGTGGAGCAGGGGAACACCGTGGTGGTGATCGAACATAATCTGGACGTCATCAAGACCGCCGACTGGGTGCTCGATCTGGGGCCGGAGGGCGGCGTGAAGGGCGGGGAGATTGTGGCGGAGGGGACCCCGGAAAAGGTGGCCGGGGTGAAGGGGAGCTTTACGGGGCGGTATTTGGCGCCGTTGTTGGGAAAGTAGGTTGGGGATTACCAATCGGAATGCCGAGATGGGCCGGGCTGGATAGCCTTGCCTCCTAGGGAATCTGCACGGCCCCTTAACAAATCTTCAATGAGTGGTGTAAGCACGGCGGGCGGTTGAGAAATGTTCATCGCATAGCGACCGGTAGCTGCATATCCGGCCAAATATGGACAATGATCGGCAACATAAATTACAAAGACTCTATCTAGTGGACACATTGAGGACGGAATAATGCCAACGCTGCATGTATCTGAATTTTCGTGCCTCAAGGAAGCCCGATTTGAGATTGCCCCTGTAAATGTGATTATCGGTCCACAGGGCAGCGGTAAAAGTGTTACAACAAAACTCTTTTATTTCTTTTCGGATATTCTGAACAATCATCTACAGTCTGCCGAACGAGGAGACGACATCGGCGATTACAAAAAACTGTTGTCTAAACAATTCTGTATTTGGTTTCCGCCGTCAGCATGGGGCAGTGGACGTTTTAATATCAATTATACTGCAGGAAGTTTCAGCGTCCGAATCCTTCGTCGTACAATCGCGGGACGATTAAGTGAGGAGGTGGCGATCACATTTTCAGAGTGGTTCACAGAATTCTATATCAAGGCAGCCGAATCTTTTGGGAAAGTTAGAGATAAATCGGACCAAATTGGAGAAAATTCAGGCCAGTTTCCTGCAGAACTAGACAATAGCTGGCGCTTGCGCGAGGTTTTGATAAAAAGACTGTCAACCGGTTTGGGTAGAGAGTATATTGCCCAACAGACATTTATTCCTGCCGGACGAGCTTTTTTTACATCTATTGGACGACTTGTGGCCGGATTTGAGCATGTTGGCGCGCTTGATCCTGTTACTGTGAAATTTGCTCGACTATTTGCTGCCCTGAGGGATAGAAACGCGGCTCGGAGAACTTATCCGATATCTCGACTAGGCAGCGACTTTGTAATCAGACGCAAAGACTTTATGGAAAAGCTCTTTGGCGGCGAGATTAGATTTGAAGACGACTCTGAGTTTGTCGAGACAAACGACGGACGAAAAGTTCCATTCTCTTCACTTTCAAGCGGTCAGCAAGAACTGCTGCCGATGTGGTCACTTATAGACTATTTTGGACAGCTGGATGCAGCCCGCCGAGACCGTCCGACCACTTCGAGAAGGCCTCAAGAACTAGTTTATATTGAAGAACCGGAAGCGCATCTTTTTCCATCCGCACAGAGTCTACTAATGGAATTCCTCATCGGTTCAATTGTCTCTGATCGTAATCAGCGCAGTTTGATTATAACTACTCATAGTCCTTATATAATGGGAAAGCTAAACGTTTTTCTCAAAGCCGGACAGTTGGCGAGACGAAAGAAGAGAAATCAAGAGATAAATGAGATAGTCCCTCGGGAATGTTGGTTAAATGAGAGTCAATTGTCTGCTGTAGCAATTAAGAATGGTGAGATGATCGACTTGATCGATGAGGACGGGTTGATCGATAGCACTTACCTCGATCAAATATCTGAGGACATATCACGCCAATTCTCGCGGCTGTTAAAGATTGAGTCTGAAATATGAGCTGCACCACTACGGTTGATCATAGCCTCGTCAAAGTCGAAGAGAAGAAAAAGAAAGCAACTTTTCGAAACAGAGTGCGAGCAAAGTTTGATGTGTCTCAAATCGACGGCTGTGTAATCAATGTCGGAATTCGCTGTGATAAGCTAGTATCAAAACGTGAGGTGGCTTCTGTTCTCGTCGAACTTAAGGGAGTAGATGTATCTCATGCAACGGAACAATTGTTCGCAACTGCAGACCATCACGACGTATCACCACTACTCGAGAAGTCCATCGGATTCTTAGTTATATGTTCACGATATCCAAGGTTCGACGGGTTCGTGATAAAAGCGAAACAACGGGCAGCAAAGCAATTTAAGGCTGGGTTCCATGTCGTGTGTAATGAGGGGTTATTTGATATCGAGCGCGTTGTTGCGATAGACGGTCCGATGTAAAGGCGCCACAGCGAATTATGGATATTTACGTGACAATTTGTTAAATACATTAAACGCTCACTCGCTGCGACGAAATTTCGGTGCCAGTTTACTAAGCGCACCAAACTGCTGCCCGCCTCACAGCCCCACTGCCTTCCGCAGCGCCTCATTCATCCGCGCTTGCCAGCCCGGACCGCCCTCGCGGAATTTGGCGATCACGTCGGGGTCGATGCGCAGCGTCACTTGCTGTTTCGCCACGCCGCGCACCGGCGGACGGCCGCGGACCATGCCGTTCGGGCCGAGATAGCCCGTCGCCGGGCGCACCACCTTGCCGCCGACGATATAGGCGGCCATCTCGAACATCTCATCGGTCCATTCGGGCAGATCGGGATCATCCCATTCGGGCGGCAAAACTGGCTCTTTCTCGCTCATTGCACTTCCTCATCGATATCACCCGGATGCCATCCGTCGTCGGCGTCCAAGCGGCCATTGCCAGCCTTCCGTCGAGCATCCCGAAGGTCAGGAAGCGCGGCTCGGGATAGTCGAACCGGTCATCCGCCACCGTGTAGCTCGGGTCTTCGAACAGCGCACCCGCATCGGCAAAGTCGATGCCACGCTCCGCCAGCGTCGCCTCGCGCTTTGCTTCGTCGAAGCTGATCTCCCGTTCAGCCATTATGTAACTCCATAAAGTGGCGCGTCAAGGACTCACTGGTATTGTTAGATTTTTCCTGACTATATTCTGCTTTTGTTCTCATCTGCAACCGCAGTGATCGACGAAGGGAAGCCCGATGCACCGTCGTCCGGCATTGCGGCGTTCCCCCTCCCGCGAAGGCGGGGGCCCGCTGCTTTTGGTAGCGGTCGAGAAGGAAGCTGGCTTCCCGCCTTCGCGGGAATGACGGTGGAGGGGAGGGTTGGGTTGAGCCGCAAACCCTTTCCGTTTGTGTCGAGCCCGCGGGCATCGGCGCTGCAGATCCCGAGGACTGGCTGCGTCGAGGCACCTTGCGCATCGCTCGTGGCAGGTTTCTCGACGTCGCTCGAAACGAACGGGCGAGAGTGGCCCCCAACCATTCCGCCCCCAACCGTTCCGCTCCCGACCAGACGCCCCGTAAATCAGCCCGGTCGATTGCGCCTATTCCGCGGCTAAGTCGTTCTATCGAAACCATTACATGGAGGCTGACATGAACGATACCAGTTATGACATTCGCACGCTGAACGGCCTGATCGCAACGACGCTCGACAGCGCAGAGGGGTATCGCACCGCGGTGGCCGATACCGAAAGCCACCGCTTCGCCGATATCTTCCGGTCGCGCGCGGCCGAGCGTGAGCAGGTGGTCCAGTCGCTGCGCGGCGAGGTGTCGCGGCTCGGCGGCACGCCCGAAGATAGCGGCACGCTGCTCGCCGGCGCCCACCGCGCTTTCCTCAATCTGAAGGCAGCGATCACCGGCAATGATGATGCCGCGGTCGTGAGCACGGTCGAGGATGGCGAGGATCACATCAAGGCCAAATATGAAGCCGCGATGGCCGATGGCGAGGTGTCGCCACAAGTACAGGCCGTGATCCAGGCCGCCTATCAGTCGGTCCGTGCGGGTCATGATCAGATGCGCGATCTGAAGCATAGCCTGGTCGACTGATCCCCGCTTCTGCGGGAGGCCCGCCGATATCCGCCCGTCGATATCCGTCCGTCAGGGGCAGGGTGTCGGCGGGCTTCGCGCGTTCGGGCCGGGTGCTGATGTGGATGCCCGATGCAACGCCCGATGCAACGCCCGATGCAACGAATGCGTCCCCCGCGCATTACCCCTGCATCAACCACGGGAGACGACACATGCGCACGATTACCCTCGGCCTGCTGGCCGCATCTACCCTGCTCGCGGGCTGCGAAACCTATGGCAACACCGGCGCCGATCCGCGCTACGCCAGCTACAGCCAGTATGATTATAACAATCCCGATCCGCAGTATGGCGGCTATTACGCCGATCGCTATTATCGCGAGGATAACCGCCGCTATCGTGAGCGCCGTCTGGGTGCGAACGACCGGGTCTATCGCGGTCAGGACGGGCGCTATTATTGCCGCCGTCCCGATGGAACGACCGGGCTGGTCGTCGGCGGGATCGTCGGTGGTGTGCTCGGCAATCTGATCGCGCCGGGTGGCTCGAAGGTGCTTGGCACGCTGCTCGGCGGTGCCGGTGGTGCCGTTGCCGGCAATGCCATCGACAAGAACGAACAGCGCAACGACGCGCGCTGCCGCTAAGCCGCGCGGATGCCGTGTGGGCCGGGGATAAGTTGCGACACTTTTCCCGGCCCCGCGACACAATGCTGCGACACCGCGAAGGCAATTTGATTGTCGACCGTAGTTCCGGTCACCAACCAAGGAGCGAGTATCATGCGTAAATTTTCCATTCTGGCCGCTGCCCTCAGCGTTGCCGCCATTGCCCTTCCCGCTGCGGCCAATGCCCAGCCGTGGCAGTCGATCAACCAGCGCCAGGCCAATCTGAGCCAGCGGATCGATCAGGGCGTGCGCACCGGCGCGCTGAACCGCAACGAGGCGTTTCGTCTGCGTACCCAGTTCCGGGCTCTTGCCCAGCTCGAGGCGGATTATCGCCGCAGCCGCCCGGGCCTGACCGTCGCCGAGCGCCGCGATCTCGATCGTCGCTTCAATGCGCTCAGCCAGCGTATCAAGATCCAGAAGCGCGATCGCCAGTATCGCTAATGCGCGGTATCACCGCTAACCCGCAGGGCTCGTCAGCAATGGCGGGCCCTGTTTGGTTTTGGGGAGTTGCTTGCGGCGGGGCGGGGCTGTGCTATCCGACGTGAAAATGCCGGAGAGACCATCCTGATGCGCACTGCCCTGATTATCGCGACGATCCTTGCCACCACCAGCACCTCGGCCCTCGCCGCGACACGGCAATATGGCGGGCTGGTGATGAATGCATCGGGCAGCCGGATCGCCACGGTAGAGGAAGGCGATGGCGGGCACCCCAAAATCACGCTGCGGGCGACCAAGAGCGGCGCGATTGTCTCGACAGTCGATCCTTGTGCGGTGTGCAGCTATTCCGGACTCACCTTTGCCCCCGATGGACGGCTGGCGTTTCTGGCACGCGACAGCCGCGCCGGTAAGGTGACGCTGCAGGTGGCAGCCGCAGACAAACCCGATGCGGTGACGACGATCGCGACGATCCCGGGGATTGCGCAGACCCCGCGCTTCTCGCCCGATGGCACGCGCATCGCGCTGCTGGTGACGATCGGTGCGGCGAAGGAAGCGGGCGCGGCGCAGGCGGGCGTGCGGCAGGTCGGCGAGATCGGCGAGAAGAATGACGAGCAGCGGCTCGCGGTGTTCACCTTGAGTGGTCAATCCAGCCCCGCCGCAGCGGTCGAGCCGCTGTCGCCCAAGGGCCGCTATATCTACGAATATGACTGGACGCCCGACGGCCTCGGTTTCGTCGTCACAAGCGCACTTGGTAATGGCGATTCGAACTGGTGGGTCGCAACGCTCGACGCGGTCGATGCCGCAACCGGCGCGGTGCGGCAGATCGCCAAGCCCAGCACGCAGCTGAACCATCCCCGCATCTCCCCCGATGGCAAGAGCGTTGCCTATATCGGTGGCCTGATGAGCGATTTCGGGGCGATCGGCGGCGATGTGTGGACGGTGCCGATTACTGGCGGTGCGCCGGTCAACATCACGGCCGGGGCCAAGGCCACCGCCACCTCGCTCGACTGGACGACCGGCGGCCTGCGCGCGACGGTGCTGAAGGGCGATCAGGCACAGATCGTGTCGGTGACCGCGGAAACCGGCTTTTCCGCGCCGCTGTTCAGCCGCCCGGCAAGCTTTGGTGCCGGCGATGGCCGCGCGGTGTTCAGCGCCGATGGGCGCATGGTTGCGACGGTCGTGCAGGATTACACCACGGCCCCCGCCATCTATGCCGGAACTTTGGGATCACCGCGCAAGATTACGAAGGATAATGACGGCGCCAAGCCGATCGTTTCGGCCCGCAGCATTATGTGGAAAAATGACGGCTTCGATGTGCAGGGCTGGCTGCTCGCCCCGTTGAATGCCGATCCGGCAAAGAAGGCGCCAATGATCACCGTTGTCCACGGTGGCCCCGCATCCGCCAGCACGCCAAACTTCATGGAACGCGGCACCAATGCCGATCTGATCGCGGCGGGCTATTACCTGTTCTATCCCAATCCACGCGGCAGCTATGGCCAGGGCGAGGCTTTCGTTCAGGCGAACCGCCGCGATTTCGGCGGTGGCGATCTGCGCGACATCCTGACCGGCATCGATGCGGTCGAAAAGGTCGCACCAGTCGATGACAACCGGCTGGGCATGATGGGTGGCAGCTATGGCGGCTTCATGTCGATGTGGACCAACACCCAGACCAACCGGTTCAAGGCGATTGTCGCGGGGGCCGGGCTGTCGAACTGGATCAGCTATTACGGCACCAACGGCATCGATCAGTGGATGCTGCCGTTCTTCGGCAAGACACTGTACGAGGATTATGACGCGTACAAGGCGCCCTCGGCGATCTATTTCATGAAGACCGCCAAGACGCCGACCTTCATCTATGTCGGTGAGCGTGACATCGAAGTGCCGCCGACCCAGTCGGTCGAATATTGGCATGCGCTGAAGGATCTGGGCGTGCCGACCAGCCTGGTGATCTATGCCGAGGAAGGCCACGGCATCCGCAGCCCCGCCAATGCCGCCGATCTGCGCAAGCGCACCATCGCGTGGTTCGATAAATATCTGGGCGGCAAATAGCGGGGGTCGATCAGCGGATCGGCTTGCCGCTGTCCTTCCATTTGTCGAGGATCGTCGACTCCGGCAGCACCGTCGCCGGTGTGTAGCGTGGCTGGGGAAGCCCGCTTTGCGCATAGGCAGGCTGGATCAGCGCTGGCGGCGTGCGCGGCTTTATCGGTGGTGCTGGATTGGCTGCGACGATCACCGGTGCGGCAGTTGGCTGGGAAGGTCGCGCATGCGGACCGGGAAAGGGTTCGCCGCCCACATAGGCTTGCCGGAATGCGCCGGGCGTTCCCCAATAGCCCTGCCAGCGGTGGAAGAAATGCGCACCGATCGATGCCGTCATCACCAACTGCCGGTTCCAGGACGGGGTGACGGCATAGGTGTGGTAATGCGTAGCGGTGCCTACCCGCGCCTCGACGCTGCCGGCCAGCATCTCGCCTGCAACCCGCATCGCCCGCAGCCAGCTCGCGCGTGCCGGAATGCGCGCCATTGATCCGTCACAGGCATAGCTGAACTGGCAGCCGGTAGTGCGTTCCGATCCCTGATAGATCACCCCGCACACGGTGGCAGGGAAGGCGGGGTGGCGCACCCGGTTCAGGATGACCTGCGCGACCGCGCGCTGCCCGGCATCGGGTTCATTGGCGGCTTCATAATAGATCGCCGCCGTCAAGCATTGCAGCGCGCGGCCACGATCGGTTGCGCTTGCAAGTGCCATCGAGAAGGGGGCAGCGGGTCGCACGGTGCCATCGTTGGCGGTTGCATGTGCATCGGCGGGGATCGGTAGATCAGGCAAGGCGGCGGTGCCGGTCGTCCCTGCGGCCGGTGCGGCATCATCATCGGCGACATAGTAAAGCGCCGCGCCGGGGAAGTGATCAGCTGCGTCAAAACCAACGGGTTTGGTCGTATCGGCTTTGGGTTGCTGCTGGGCCGCGATAATCGCGCGGATCGCGGCTTGTGCCGAATAGCCAAGGCACACGATCGCGAGCAGGGCAGCGGCCCCTGCAAATCGCATCTGTCGCCCAGCCCATCGCCGCCAAAACACGCGCCTACACCCTTTGCCGTTGCGCCGGGCGAAAGAGCCACGGCGCAGGGGCGCCATACCGCTTTTCAGAGTAATCCGCGCGCGCTGATTTCGGGGTGTCCCAGCACGAAACGATTGATAGTTAACGCAATATTTGGGTCATTTCAGCGTCGGCGAATCCAGTTTCAGCGCGCTGGCCGGGATCAGCTCTAGCGTCGGATAGGATTTGCGCAGATCGTCGATGAACACCTTGGAATCGCCTACCACAACAATGCTTGCCGCCGCCGGGTCGAGCAGCTTGGCGGCCGCGGCCTGCACGGCTGCGGGATCGATACCCTCAATGCGCTTGGCATAGGTCTGCAGCTCGCTCAGCGGCACATCATCGATCACATAGCCGGAGATCAAACCGGCGATTCCACCTGTTGTTTCCGCCGATCGACCAAATCCGCCAACGAGCACGGCCTTGCGGGTATCGAGCTCGGCCGCAGGCGCGGGCTCACTGCCAAGCCGCTTCATCTCGCTGACGATCAGCGCGACGACTTCCGCCGCAGACGGATTTTTGGTCTGGGTGCTGGCGGTGATCGGGCCGGGCAGACGGCGCGCGGCGACCGAACTGCCCGCGCCATATGCGAGTCCGCGCTTGATGCGGATTTCCTGGTTCAAGCGCGACGAGAAGCCCACGCCGAGCGTCGCATTGGCGACCGCAGCGGGATAATAGCCCGCGTCCTTGCGGGCGATGCCGACGCGCGACACGACGACACCTGCCTGACCTGCGCCAGGGAAGTCGACCACGATCACGCGCCGTATGGGATAGCTTGTCGGGGCCGTGGCAGCGACAACAGTCGTGGCGGGCGCTTTCCAGCTGGCGAAATGCTTTTCCGCCAGCCCGCGCGCCTGCGCGAGCGTGATGTCTCCCACCATCACCAATGCCGCACGATCGGGCCGCCAGCTTGCCGCGTAGCTGCTCGTCACATCGGCGCGGGTGACGGCTTTGAGCGATTCAGGCGTGCCCGACAGCAAATGCCCATAGGCAGCGCCGCCAAACACCGCTCGCGCGGCGACGATTCCGGCCAGCCGCGCCGGGTCTTTCAACTCCACGCCGATGCCATCGATCGTCTGGGTGCGCGCGCGGTCGATCTCTTCCTGCGCGAACGCCGGGTTGAGCGCGACGTCGGCGAGGATCGCCATCGCGGGCGCTGCCTGGTCCGATTTCACGCCGATGCTGACGGACGCACCGTCCCAATCGGCATTGCTGCTGATCGAACCGCCAAGCGACTCGATCTGCCGGGCGATATCGGTGGCCGAACGGGTGGTGGTGCCCTTGGTCAGCAGGTCAGCGGCCAGACTGTTGAGTCCAGCACGACTGGCGGGATCGGCAGCGCCACCCCCCGGGGTCACCACCACCGTTGCCGAAATCAGCGGCAGATCATGTTTTTCGACCACGATCACCCGCAGGCCGTTGGCGAGCCGTGTTTCGACTGGGGTCGGAATTGCAGCCGCAATCGGCGCACCGGGCGCGGCGGGCAGAATGCGTTCGCTGGCCGGGGCTGGGGTGAAAATCTCAATGTCGGCAGGTGCCGTCAGCGCGGCGACCTGGACGGTCGGGGAAACGGTGATCGCGTCGCCCTTGGGTCCTGCCGGGGTCGCGGGCAGATAGCGCAGTCTGGCCGAGCGATTGTCTGCAAGATAGCGGCGCGCTACGCGCTGAACATCGGCGGCGGTGACGGCGGCCAGCGCGGCCAGCTGACGATCTGCGGCCTTGGGATCACCGTCGATGATCACCGCGTTGGCGATGGCGGATGCCTTGCCATCTGCCGTTTCGCGCTGGCTGATCGCCGCAGTGAGCAGCTGGTTCTTGGCCTCGTTCAGTTCGGCGTCGGTAACGGGCTTGTCGCGCACCCGGGCGATTTCAGCCTTCAGCCCGGCCTCGCCGGCCTCCACGGTCTTTCCGCCTGCGAGGATCGCATAGACCGCGAAAATGCCCGTCGACTGTTTGGAATCGAGGAAGGTGCCCGATGCTTGCGCAATCTGATCGCGGTAAACGAGCGATTCGTACAGGCGCGAGCTTTCACCGGCTGACATCACCGCGTTCAGCACTGCGAGTGGCGCTGCATCAACGTCGCGATCGGCAGGGATGGGATAGCTCATCACGATCGCGGGAAGCGGCGTGTTCTCCTCATAGACGGTCCGCGTAATCGCCGCTGTGCGTTCCGGTTCGGTCACCGTTACGCGCGGGATCGGGCGGTTGGGCTTTTTAATGCCCGCGAAATACTGGTCGATCCACGCGTCGAGTTGCTTGGGGTCAAAATTGCCCGCCACCACCAGCACCGCATTGTCGGGCCGGTAATAGGTCGCGTGAAAGGCGCGAACATCATCGATCGATGCGGCTTCCAGGTCCTCGATGCTGCCAATGCCGGGTCGAGCATAGGGATGCGTCGTGTAAGAAATTTCGGGGAGGTAGAAGGAGAACAGCTTGCCATAAGGCTGGGCCAGCACCCGCGACCGCAATTCTTCCTTCACGACGTCACGTTCGGATGCGAACGATGTTGGCTCGACGACCAGCGAGGCCATCCGGTCGGCTTCCGCGAACAGCAGCCGCTGCAGGTGATTGGCGGGCACCGTCTGATAATAATTGGTGTAATCGTCATTGGTCGACGCGTTGTTGAAGCCGCCGACATCCTCGGTCAGACGATCGAACTGCTCCGGCACCAGGTTGCGCGTTGCCTTGAACATCAGATGTTCGAACATGTGCGCGAAGCCCGATCGGCCCTTGGGATCGTCCTTCGATCCGACATCGTACCAGACCTGTACGGAGACGGTCGCCGTCCCGGTATCGCGAATCGCATAGACGCGAAGCCCGTTCGCCAGCGTGCGTTCGGTATAGGCGATCGGTTTGACGGCCGCGGCCTTGGGTGCGGAAACGGCTTGGGCGTGCGCGGCAACGGGCAGGGCGGTGACACTCAGCAACAAGGCGGCACGAACAAGGCGCATGATTTTGCTCCGGCAGAAGGAAGACCGGCGGTGCCGGTCAGTCATCAATAATTGATTCAGGCTGGGTCGTTCAGCTGCGATCCTTGCGACCGCTGCGGGCGTACAACAGGGCCGCGGCAAGCGCGGCTGATCCAATACCAATGCCGATGCCGATCGGTACCAGCGGCCAGCTGCCTTCCTTGGTCTTGGCCAATTTTTCTTGATCGGTTGCATTGGCCGCTTCGCGCACGCGCTTGGCGGCATGGGCTGCCGCTTCGATCTCATTCATTTCGGCCATGTCACTCTCCTCGTTACCGGTTTGCCACCCCTTTTATCGGGCGCCGGCATAGTTTTTTCTGAAGCTTTCCGCGAAGTTTGTCAGCCTCTGATCGGTTATGGCAGCCCGCAGATCAGCCATCAACGTCTCAAAAAACCACAGATTAT
>CAZWAL010000079.1:0-11620 GCA_964631905.1 uncultured Stakelama sp. | reverse complement strand
CAGGCGCTGGTGGTGCGGCTGGCGAGCGGGGCGACGCCGCGCCGCGCTGTGGTCGGCTGGGATTCCGGCCGGCTGGCGATGATCCTCGCGGTGCTGGAGGCGCGCTGCGGGCTGAGCTTCTCCAGCAGTGAAGTCTATCTCAACATCGCTGGTGGCTATCGGGTGCAGGACCCCGCCGCTGATCTGGCGGTCGCCGCTGCGCTTATTTCGGCACTTAGTGAGCGGCCGGTGCCGATCGATTCGGTAGCATTTGGTGAGGTCGCGTTATCGGGCGAGATCCGGCCGGTGGCGCACGGTGCGCTCCGATTGAAGGAAGCGGGCAAGCTTGGCTTCGAACGCGCGCTGGTCCCCGCGGCACTGGTGGGGGAAAAACAGCCGCTGAATCTCTCTGGTTTCAAGAACCTCGCCAGTTTCGTTGACCATATGCTCGGGCGTGGCTAGCGCTTCCACTATCGGCACCCCATTTCCCGTTTTCGGGGAACCCTTTGGGGCGCAAGAGGGATGAGCAGATGGGACTGACCGCACTCGATATCGTCGTGCTCCTGCTGGTCGGCGGCGGGGCCGTGCTGGGGCTGACGCGCGGCTTTGTGACCGAGGTGCTGTCGCTGATGGTCTGGATCTTCATCGTCTTTGCGCTGAAATTCCTGCACGCGCCGGTCACCACGATGCTGACCGGTATTGTCGGGACATCGGCCGGAGCCGCCGTGCTCGCGTTCGCAGTCGTGGCGGGAATAGTCTATTTCGGCGGGCGGCTGATCGCCAATATGCTGGGCGAGCGCACACGGAGCTCGATCCTGGGGCCGATCGACCGTGCGCTCGGTTTTGGTTTCGGGGGGCTGAAGGGCCTTATTCTGGCGAGCCTTGGCTTTCTGCTGATCATCCTGGTCACCGATACGATCGGCGGCGGGCCGAACCGGCGGCCGGACTGGATCACATCGTCGCGCACATACCCAGTGCTCAACATCACGAGCGCAGGTATCGCCGATTTCGTTGACAAGCGCCGCAAGGGAGAGGCGGTATTCCCGTTGGAAGGCAATGCCAGCGCGGGCAATGAAAGCGACGCAGCCAAGTGAACGCGCCACTCTACAATACCGAAATCTTGCGATTGGCGGCGACGATCCCGTTCGCCGATCGGCTCGATGCGCCGATGGCAACCGTCGAGAAGCGGTCGCCTGTCTGCGGCAGCCGAGTAACGGTCGACGTGAATGTCGACGCGGAGGGACGCGTTACGGAAATCGGCATGCTGGTACGCGCCTGTGCACTGGGTCAGGCATCATCATCGCTGATGGCAGCGCACGCGATCGGCAAGACAGCGGACGATTTCGCCATGACGCATGCGGCTCTGGCTGACTGGCTGACAGGCGGGGAGGCCGCACCCGATTGGCCGGGGCTCGATATTTTCGAACCTGCCCGGCCGCATAGTGCGCGCCACGCGTCGATCCGTCTTGCGTTCGAAGCGGCAGCGGAGGCGGCGGCGATTGCCGCGACGGCAAGGGGTGAAACGCGATGATCGGATCGACCCTGCGTGACGGCGTGGTCCTGCTGGGATTCGCGCTCGTCTTCGTGCTGCTGTTCCGTAAGCTCGGGCTGGGGGCAACGCTCGGCTTTCTGGTCGCTGGCGCTGTGGTTGGCCCGCAAGTGCTGGGACTGGTGGGCGATGCCGAACAAAAGATGGGCATTGCCGAACTCGGCATTACGCTGCTGCTGTTTCTGGTCGGTCTCGAGCTGAACCCGTCGCGGTTGTGGCGGATGAAGCAGGATATCTTTGCGCTTGGCGCGCTTCAGGTCGCCCTGTGCGGCGTGGCCGTCGCGGCAATCGTGTGGATTATCGCAGGCTTCTCGCCCGCGGCCGCGCTTGCGGTGGGATTGCCGCTTGCGCTGTCATCAACGGCGCAGGTGCTGCCGATGCTGCAATCCGCCGGGCGCATGAAAACCCCGTTCGGCGAGCGCGCCTTTTCGATCCTGCTGTTTCAGGATCTGTCGATCGTGCCGATGATCACCATCGTCGCCGCGTTGTCGCGTGCGCCTGCGCCAGCGGATGCGCCGCCGGGGTGGCTGCTGGCGGTATATACCGTGCTTGCGATCGTGGGGCTGGTGGCATCGGGGCGATTCCTGCTGCGGCCGATGTTCCGGCTGATCGGGGTGCTTGGCGAACGCGAGATGTTCGTGTTTGCCGCACTGTTCACCGTTATTGCGAGTTCAGCGGTCATGGAGGCGCTGGGGCTGTCCACCGCGCTCGGGGCATTCATCGCCGGCGTGATGTTGGCCGACAGCCCGTATCGGCACGAACTCGAGGCTGATGTCGATCCGTTTCGGGCAATCCTGCTCGGGCTGTTCTTCCTCAGCGTGGGGATGATGCTCGATCTCAGCGCCATCGCCGAGCGGCCGATATTCGTGATCGGCATGGCGATCTTGCTGATCGTCACCAAGACCGCGATCATGACCGGCATTGGGATGCTATTCAAAATGAACTGGCGGCCCGCGCTCGCGCTCGGGCTATTGCTCAGCCAGGGGGGCGAGTTCGGTTTCGTATTGTTTGCTCAGGCAAAGGATGCGTTGCTGATCGAGCCTGAGGCAGCAAGCCTGTTTGGTGCCGTCGTGACGCTGTCGATGGCGACCACACCATTTCTGATGATGTTCACGCGCCGTTTCCGGGCGGAACCGACAATCAGTACCGAAGGACTTGATGAGCCACAGAGCGACGGCGCGAGCGCGCTGGTCATCGGTTATGGCCGGTTCGGGCAGACGGTGGCGCAGTTGCTGATCAGCCAGGGCATCACCGTTTCGCTGATCGATCGCGACCCGGAAATGATCGAGACGGCCGGCACCTTTGGCGCCAAGGTTTATTATGGCGACGGCACCCGGCTTGATCTGCTGCGCCAAGCCGGGGCCGAATCGGTCCAGCTGCTTCTTTTCTGCATCGACGAGGATCAGGTTGATGCACCGTTGCTGCATGCAGTGAAGGAGGCCTTCCCGTCTGCATCGGTGTTCGTCCGCGTCTTTGATCGCCGCAGTCTGGTGAAGCTGAAGGATGCGCCAATGGCGGGGTCTGTGCGCGAAACACTTGAGTCAGCGGTGGCGATGGCGCGACAGGCGCTGAGCGACGTCGGCGTCGACAGCGAGGAAATCGCGCGGACCGAGGCGGCCTATCGCCAGAAGGATCTCGATCGCCTGAAGGCACAGGCGGTGGCGGGGGATATGCATGCAGGTGATAGCCATTTGATCCGCGGTCGGCTGAACCCAGTGGAGGAAGCCGGATGAACCTGTTGCTGGTGCTTGCCGCGCTATCTGGGGCAATTGCCGTAGGCGCTGGTGCCTTCGGCGCTCATGGTGCATCCGGCGATGCGGCTGACTGGCTGAAAACCGGCGCGCATTATCAGCTTGTCCATGCGGTAGCGGCGCTGGTCGCTGCGCAGTTGGGGGGACGCGGCCCCGGCTGGTTGTTCGTGGCAGGCGGCGCGATATTTGCCGGCACGCTGTACCTGATGGCGATCGGCCTGCCCCGATGGCTGGGGGCAATTACGCCGATCGGCGGCGTGTTCCTGATTGCTGGCTGGATCTGGCTGGCTTGGATTGTGGCATCCCGACCAGCCTGACAATAGCCGACGAGTCGCTCAGGCCGCGAACCGCGACAGCTCCGCCTCCAGCAATCCACCCAAATCGGCGAGCCGGGCACGATCCTTGTCTGAAAACTCGCGCGGGCGATCATCAAGAATGCATAAGGTGCCGATCGCATGGCCGCTGGGTAGCACCAGTGGCGTTCCGGCATAGAAGCGCACATTGGGCGGCCCGACAACCGTCGGATTGTCGCCAAACCGCGAATCGGCGAGCGCATCGTTTACGACCATCACATCCGGCGCATGAATGGCATGGGCGCAGAAAGATACATCGCGCGGGGTTTGATCGATTTCGGTGCCGTATTTCGATTTGAACCATTGCCGGTCGTCATCGACGATCGACACCAGCGCATAGGGCACGTCAAACAGGGCAGCGGCAATGCGTGTGTAACGATCGAACCGTTCATCGCCGCTTGCTTCGACAAGATTGAGCGCGCGCAATGCCTTCAGGCGCTCACTTTCATTTTCCGGGATGCTCGCGCGCAACCAGCGGAAGGCGCCGCGCATCGTCCAGGTGCGGATCCGCGAACGTGCATATTCGACGGAGAATGGCGCCCGCAGCCATTCCGCATTTTCACCGAAATTACCCAATGTCGGTTCAGTCCCGCCAAGAAACAGAATCGGCGTCGTTGCCATTTCGGGCCGCGCGCGGATCGCGCGGGCGAGCGCCAATGCGCCTGCGGGCAGATTCCCGTCGATCAGGATCAGCCCTGCAACCGGCTCATTTTCTCGCGTTTGCGGTACTGCAGCACTGTCGCGTGCATGCAGGAAGATCGGTTCGTCAGCGACGGCCTGGCGCATTTTTTCGAGCAAAGGCGGATCCTGCGTGATCAGCAGCACCACCGCTTCTCGAGATCCCAGCGCCTGATCAGCCGTCGCGGTATCGTCCTCGGCAATGCTGGTGCGAGTGCCGCGATAATCGAGGATCATTCCCTCGGCTGCCGCAAAGACTTCGATTGCACCAGCCGGGGAGATCGACTCCCGCAGATTGGCTACGACCTGGTCGATCGCATCATCGGTTCGCAATGGATCATGATGGGTGATCGCCAATTGCTTCACATTGGCGCTCTGGCAAACCTGCAACGTGTATTCGACGGTACTGTGACCCCAGCCGACCTTGCCGGCATATTCGGATGCGAGGTACTGCGCATCATGAATCACGAGATCGGCGTCCCGCAAGAATTCGGCGTGCGCTAGATCCTGTCCGTCGAGCTGTCCGTGCCCATCGGCGGCTTCGCGCGAATGCGGCTCGTGGTCGCAGGCATAGATGACAACCGCGCCATCGACCTCGATTCGGAACGCAATCGTCAGGGCCGGATGGTTCAGATAGCGCGTGCGGATGACGACATCATCGATTCGGAAAACGCCTTCCGACAAGTTGTTGTAATTGAGCTCCGCCCCGAACGCTTCCGGTGTAATCGGGAAATAGGTGTATTCCATCTGGCCAGCGAGCGTTTCGCGAAGCGATTCACCGAAGCCCTTGGGCGCATAGAAATCCCATTTATTGCCGGGGATGAAGAAGGGCGCGAAAAAGGGAATGCCCTGAATATGATCCCAGTGGGTATGGCTGATCAGCACATGACCGCGGGTTGGCTTTGGCCCTTCCTTCATCAGGTGCTGACCAAGACCGTGCGCGCCGGTGCCGCAATCGATCACCAACAGCGTACCTGAATCGGATGTTACCTGCACGCACGACGTGTTGCCGCCGTATCGCACGGTATCCGGCCCCGGTTTCGCCATCGACCCGCGAGTTCCCCAGAACCGTACCTGCATTTCAGCCCCCTCTAACTCCTGCCGGGGCGGTCACCCCCTCAGCCCCTGCATTACAGACAATACTGCACGCTAACTCGGTACAGGTCCATCGGGCAGCAATGAAAAAAAACCATTTCGGGTGAGCTGCAACGATGCGTGCTATCCCTTGGCCATCCGGCATTTGTCGGAACAATAGCGCACGCTGTCCCAGTCCCGAGCCCATTTCTTACGCCAGGCAAAGGGCCTCTGGCAGATCGGGCAGATTTTCGTCGGCAAATCGCGTTTGGCGACACCTCGTGGCATCAGCGCGGCTGCGTATCGAGAAAACGCGCGACATCGGCCAGATCGACGGCGCTGTCGACATAGGTTTTTCCGATGCCTCGAGCGAGCAGGAACGGCAGCGTTCCACCGGTCATTTTCTTGTCGTGGCGCATATGATCGACCAGCCGCGCGCCACTGGCAGCAATGCCTGCCGCCGCCAATCCATCGGGCAGGCCCACGCCGCGCAAATGCGTGCGGACGCGGGCAGCGTCATCGGCATTGCAAAATCCCCGATCGGCTGAATAGGCAAACGCCAGCGCCATGCCTGCGGCGACGGCTTCGCCGTGAAGCAACGCGTCGGAAAACCCTGCCTCAGCTTCCAGCGCATGGCCGAAGGTGTGCCCCAGGTTGAGCAATGCGCGCTTGCCTGTGGTCTCACGCTCGTCTTCGGCGACGATGCGCGCTTTGGCGGCCACGCTATGGGCAATCGCGGTCGTCCGCAGCGCGAGATCGCCAGCGATGAGGAGCCCGCCATGCTGCTCGCACCAGTCAAAAAAAGCGGGGTCGTCGATCAGCCCGTATTTCACGACTTCTGCATAGCCTGCACGGAGTTCGCGCAGGGGTAGCGTCGCCAGTGTTTCGGGATCGATGAGCACGATCGCGGGCTGATGGAACGCACCGATCAGGTTCTTGCCGGCCCGGCTGTTGATTGCGGTTTTGCCACCCACCGAGCTATCGACCTGGGCGAGCAACGTCGTGGGCATCTGGATGAAATGACAGCCGCGCTTCAGGATCGAGCAGGCAAAACCAACAAGATCGCCGATCACTCCGCCGCCAAGCGCGATCACATGGTCGCCCCGTTCGACGCCGTGATCCAGCAGATCGTCGGTCAGCTTTTCCAGCATCGCCCAGCTTTTGGTGGATTCGCCAGGCGGTAGTTCGATGACGGCCGTGGCTACGCCAGCCGCCGCAAGCGTCGATGTCAGCACATCGCAATGGTGGCGCACATGCGAATCGGCCACGATCACCATCGTTCGCCCCCGCGCCAGCGGTGCCAGCCGCGTAGCGGCATGTCCGATGAGTCCGGCTTCGATGACGACCGGGTAGGTGCGGGCGCCCAGTTGCACCTCAATCTCAGTCACGCATCATTGGCCTTCTGCAATTGGCGGTGGCTGGCTGGCGTCGGCGGCAATGCCCAGTGCCTTGATGATCGCCGCAACGGTGGTTTCATGCGGGGCTTGCTGACTGGAAACATGGATCGGGGCAAGCGCGTAAAGTGGGTTGCGAATTTCGGCCAGCGCCGTCAGCACCGCTGCTGGATCACGCCCGCGCAGTAACGGGCGGGTATCGCGTCGCTTCACCCGATCGGCCAAGATTCTCGGATTGGCGTTCAGCCATACCGCCAGCGCCTGATCCAGAATCAGGGCGCGCGTTTCGGGATTGATGAACGCACCGCCGCCCGTAGCAATGACCTTTGCCTTGCCATCGATCAGGCGGGCAATGACGCGGCGCTCGCCGTCGCGGAAATAGTCCTCGCCAAATCGTTCGAAGATATCGGCAATTGCCATGCCCGCTGCCGCCTCGATCTCGCTGTCGGCATCGACAAAGGGCAGGTTCAACCGTGCCGCGAGTCGTCGTCCAACCGTCGACTTGCCGACGCCCATCAGGCCGATAAGGACGATTGGTTGGCCCTGCCACAGGGGAGACTGACGCTGGTTTTGCAACATTATCTACGGGGCTATACAACGGGCAGCAGGCTCGGGCAAAAGGCGCGTCGTCGTCGTTCCTCACGCTCGCCGTTGCCACTTCTCGCTGATAAGGTTTTGTCATGGCCCGCCCGTTGATTATCCTCGCCGTGCTGTTCGTCGTATTGATGGGCGGTGTGGCGGTCCTTGCCGGCCTGAATGGCGAAAAGCCGCTGACGCGCGTCGAAAAGGTTGTTCCGCTTGCGTCTCTCCAGAAATAAACTTGGTGCGGGCGCGCTGGCGCTCGGCCTGATTGCGGTCGGCATCCCGGCAATAGGCCAGGATTCGCCCGAATCGATTCTGCCGCCCGGTTTTAATGAACCCGTGGCGGCACCCACTGCTGCGCCCACGCCGTCGCCCGGCGCTGATCGGCCGACATCGCCATCCGCCGGATCGGCGCTGCCCGGAATCATCGCGACGATTGGTGAAGATGGCGAAACGGTGCCCGACGATGCGGGGACGCCGAAGGAAATCGATTCGCGGCTGCTCGCCGAGTATAACCTGCCCAGCTACGCCCGCCGGTCGACCGCGATGGTCGGTGTCGTTGGCCTGGCTGAGGGCGGTTTCGGCCCGCGCGCCTTCGGCAATGCCGACGGGCGTTTCCTGCAAACGCTGATGCGTAAAATGAACGCCCCCATCCCGTCGCGCTGGATGTCGATCGGACTTCGCCAGGCGCTGGCGTCGAAGGTGATGACACCGACCGGCCTGAACGGTGCGGATTTTGCCGCTGAGCGGGCATGGTTGCTCGTTCGGATGGGCGAATCGATGGTTGCCCGGGCGATGGTGGAGGCAGTCGACCCCGATCGGTACACGCCCAAAATGTACCAGGTCGCGATGCAGGCGGCGCTCGCCAGCGGCGATCCCGCAACGATTTGTCCGGTGGCCGCCGAAGGTCGCAAGGTTTCGAGCGAACGGGCCTGGATTCTCGCCGAAGCCATGTGCGCGTCGCTTTCGGGCGTGCCGGGCGAGGCTGGACCGCTGATAAAGGCGGCGCGTCGCCGCGGTGCCGCACGTGGCATTGACCTGCTGCTCGCCGAAAAGATCGTCGGTACGGGCGGCAAGGGGCAGGGCGCCGTGACGATCGAGTGGGACGATGTCGATCGCCTCACCATCTGGCGATATGGGCTCGCTATGGCGAGCGGGACCGATATTCCGGCGCCGCTATACGCGACGGCTGCGTCGCATGTGCAATATTGGCGCGCCCAGGCCCCGCGCCTGACCGAGACGGCGCGCGCATCCTCGGCAGAACTCGCGGCTGCGCAAGGCGTGCTGTCGAACGCTGCACTGGTCGATCTGTACGGCAAGATCGAAAGCGATGCTGATCAAGGCGCTGCCGAACTGGGGGTCGCGCGCGATCTGCGTACCGCCTATGCCGAAACCGAGCGAGATGCGCGGTTGACCGCACTACGCGCGCTTTGGGATGAACCCAGGCGTCCGCGTGGCCAATATGCCCGGCTGATCCTCACAGCCCGGGCTGCAACCACGATCGCCCCGTATAAGGATGCCCCCGATGCCGACCGGCTGGTGGCGTCGATGCTGAGCGCCGGTCTGGAAGGGCCAGCGCTCCGTTGGAAGGGTAATGTCGTGCGCGGCAGTAACGCCTGGGGGCTTCTGGCGCTCGTTGATACCGAAACGCCGGTCCGTCGCAGCGATGTCGATACCTATCGCAGCCGTGCGGTCGATATCAGCGGCAACAAGGTGAAGATGCTCGTCGCTGGCCTGGCCGGGCTTCAGCGCCTGTCCGATGGTGACGCCGCGAGCCTTGCAAGCGCCTTGTCGCTTGATTTCGAATTGACGAACAACTGGACGCGCGCGCTGCGCCGTGCCGCCCAGCGGCGCCAGGCCGGCACGGTGTTGCTGCTGTCGGCAGTTGGCATGCAGACGCCGAATTGGGGTGGCGTATCCCCCGAAGCATTGTTCCAGATCGTATCGGCGCTGCGGCAGGTTGGGCTGGAGGGGCAGGCACGGATGATCGCCGTGGAGGCTGTGACCCGGCTTTGAGCAGCGAAACGCCTCCGGTGCGCCCGGCAGGCGGCGATCTGGCGTTGATCGACAGGTTTCTGGAAATGATGGCGGCGCAATCGGGTGCGGCTGCCAATACGATCGCCGCGTATCGAAGCGACCTGCGACTGGCATCGGATTTTCTGGGGCGCGGGCTGGTCGCGGCATCTACCACCGATCTTGCGCGACTGGGTGACCAATGGGCGGGGCTCGCCCGATCGACAGCGGCGCGCAAAAGCGCGGCATTGCGCCGTTTTTATGCATTTCTGGCGGAGGAAGGCCATCGGACGGACGATCCAGGCAGCGCCTTGCCCCGGCCCGGTGCCGTGCGCGCCCTACCCAAGACATTGGGCCATGCCGATGTTGACCGGCTGTTTGACGCCGTCGCCCATCGCATCGCGCGCGTGCCGGCTGACCCCCGCGACCTTCGCCTCGCCGCGCTGGTGGAGCTGCTCTACGGTTCGGGTCTGCGCGCGAGTGAACTCGTGTCGATCCCGCGTAATGCCGTATCGCCTGATCGCCCTTTTCTCATCCTGCGAGGCAAGGGTGGGCGGGAACGACTGGTGCCGATATCCGACCGCGCACGTGCAGCCGTGGCGGCGTGGCGCGCCACTGTACCGGCACAGTCATTATGGCTGTTTCCCGGCGGCAAAACTCATTTGTCACGAATCCGTCTATACCAGCTGATGAAGGAACTTGCGGCAGAGGCCGGGATTCCTCCCGACCGCGTCAGCCCGCACGTTTTGCGCCACGCCTTTGCCACGCACCTGCTCGAAGGGGGCGCTGATCTGCGTGCGCTGCAGCTGATGCTGGGCCACGCGGATATCGCGACGACCGAAATCTACACCCACGTCGACAGTGCCCGGCTGGTCGCGCTGGTCAATGCGCGTCATCCGCTCGTTGACCTTCGGGCCAGCCGGGCCTAACCGACGCCGTCTGATGGCAAGTTTCCTCGACTTTGAAAAACCGATCGCTGAACTTCAGGCGCGAATCGATGAACTGCGTGAAACCGCGGCGGGCGGTTCCGTTGATCTCGACTCGGATATCGCCCGGCTCCAGGTAAAGTCCGACAAGCTGTTGCGCGATACCTATGCCCGGCTGACGCCGTGGCAAAAGACCCAGGTCGCGCGGCACGGCGATCGCCCGCATTTCAATCATTATGTCGCCGGACTGTTCGATGGCTTCATGCCGCTGGCAGGCGACCGGGCGTTCGGCGACGATCTGGCGATCCTGGGGGGACTGGCGCATTTTCGCGGTCGCCGGGTGGTCGTGATCGGCCATGAAAAGGGTGACGATACCGCCAGCCGGCTGCTCCACAACTTCGGCATGGGCAAGCCAGAGGGCTATCGCAAGGCGATCAGGCTGATGGACCTCGCCGACCGATTCGGCCTGCCGGTGATTACGCTGGTTGATACGTCGGGTGCTTTCCCCGGTATTCAGGCCGAGGAGCGCGGCCAGGCAGAGGCGATTGCGCGCAGCACCGCGCGGTGCTTGTCGCTCGGCGTTCCAGTGGTGGCCGCAATCGTCGGCGAAGGTGGGTCAGGCGGGGCGGTGGCGCTCGCGGCGGGCAACCGGGTGCTGATGTTCGAACATGCCGTCTATTCGGTGATTTCGCCGGAAGGCTGCGCGTCGATCCTGTGGCGAACATCGGAACGGGCATCTGATGCCGCGGAGGCAATGAAGGTGACCGCGCAGGACCTAAAGGGGCTTGGCGTGATTGACGCGATCGTCCCCGAGCCGCTTGGCGGCGCGCACCGCGATCCGGGCGGCGCAATTGTTGCGCTCGGTGCCGCGATCGAGGCGTCGCTTGGTGAACTATCCAACGCTGCGCCGGAAACGCTGATCGCCGATCGGCGTCGCAAGTTCCTGAACATCGGCCGGATTTGAATCCGCCAAAGGGCGCTCACCGAAAATGACAAAAGGGCGGCGGACTTTCATCCACCGCCCTTGTCGTCACGTAAGCAGCTGGGAGAAGCTTACGAAGCCTTCATATTAGAAGAAACGTTCGAGAACGTCGTCTTGACCCGATTGCCGAGACCTTGCATTGCCGCAATAGCGGCAACTGCGATCAGAGCGGCAATCAACCCATATTCGATGGCCGTGGCCGCTTTGTTGTCACGGATCAGCCCGAACAGATGTTTTACCATGTCACGATCCGTTCTAAAAAACGGGGCGGCCAAATTTCGGCCGCCCCGCTGAAGCGGTACCGACGATGAGGGCTTACGAAGCCTTCATGTTCGACGT
>CAZWAL010000078.1:0-11700 GCA_964631905.1 uncultured Stakelama sp. | reverse complement strand
ATCGGCTGCGCGCGCTCACCTTCATTCAGGGATCGCAGGCGATCAACGCCGATGGTGTGGGGGACGCCGATATTTTCGCGATGGCCAATCGTGACGGGGTGATCGGCATCCAGGCCTTTTTCATCCGCGGCGGCCAGAATTGGGGGCATCGCAGCTTTTTCCCGGCGCATACCAGCGATGTGCCCGAGGATGAGATCCTCAGCAGCTTCCTGAGCCAGTTTTACGAGGAAGTGCCGCCGCCGCGCACGATCCTGATCGACCGTGATCTGAGCGAAGGCGAATTGCTCGGCGAGGCGCTGGGCGCGGCCGCTGGGCACCGGGTTGCGCTGTCAACGCCGCAGCGCGGGGTAAGGCGGCGGCTGCTCGATCAGGCGAAACGCAATGCCGAGGAAGCGCTTGACCGGCGGCTGGCCGAAAGCACCACCCAAGCGAAACTGCTGCGCGAAGTCGCCGAGTTATTCGATCTCGGCGAGCCGCCCGACCGCATCGAAATTTACGATAACAGCCATATCCAGGGTACCAACGCGCTGGGCGCAATGGTCGTCGCCGGGCCGGAGGGCTTTCGCAAGGGGCAGTATCGCAAGTTCAACATCAAGAACCCCGATACGGCACCGGGTGACGATTTCGCGATGATGCGCGAGGTTTTCACCCGCCGCTTCCAGCGCGCGCAAGACGAAGATCCTGATCGCGATGCGGGCGACTGGCCCGATCTGGTGTTGATCGATGGCGGTCGCGGGCAGTTGAACGCCGCAAAGGAAGTGCTTGAAGGGCTTGGCATTGAGGATGTGTGCCTCGTCGGCATTGCCAAAGGGCCGCACCACGGTCGCGACGGCCGTGAGGTGTTCCACTTGATGGACGGGCGCGAATTTCAGCTGCCGGTCAACGCGCCGGTGCTGTTCTATCTCCAGCGCTTGCGTGACGAGGTCCACCGCTTCGCGATCGGCGCACACCGCGCCAAACGCGCCAAAGCGATCGGCGCGAGCCCGCTCGACGAGGTGCCCGGCATCGGCCCTGCCCGCAAAAAGGCGCTGCTGATGCATTTCGGCACCGCCCGCGCGGTGCGCAATGCGAGCCTTGAAGACTTGCAAAAGGCCCCCGGGGTGTCGGTGGCGATGGCGCAGGGCATTTACGACTTTTTCCATGCGCGGTAAGCAACACCGTCAAAATCTTGACATTTCGGCGATTTAAGCCTAGCTACATCACGTCAGGAGTATGAACATGACGATCGAAGGCGTTCGCGACTAATTGAACTGCAGTACAGCCTATCGTGCGGGGGAATTTGGCCCGGCCGAATTGGTTGTCTGTATCGTCCAGCCGTTCGATTGGCGGATATATATCCTGCCCGCGCTTGCCATCATTTCGATTTTTCTAGGTATTCTTGGTTATCGCGCGACGTGGCGCATTGCCCGCCGCAAGGCCACGCTCGACCTGATCGAAAAGGCCGAATCCACCGAGCATTATCGGGATCGCAACCAGCGCTTTTCCGAACTGCGACGGGCAATCGGCTTTGGCGGGCTGAACAATCCGCTGACGCCGCAAGCCCGCATCGATCGCCAACTCGTCCTCGATTATCTCAATCATTATGAGATGATCGCGATCGGCATTCGCAAGGGCGTGCTTGATCAGGCATTCTACCGGGAATGGATGCGCGGGCCGTTCGTGCGTGATTGGAATGCTGCGGTCGAATTCATTCAGGGCGAACGCTGGAAGCGCGAAGGGGATAATTGGTTCTATTATCCGCGAACCTTTGCCAATTATCAGCAGCTCGCCCGGCGTTGGGATCGGACTGCGTTCAATCTGACCAAACACAGCTTTCCACCCCCTGAGTTATCACTGGCTGGCGGCCCCGGGGATGAACCGCTTCCCGGCGCGGCGGACGAACAGGCTGCCTGACCGTATTGTTCAGCAACAAAACATTACATCGCTGATTCGGAGTTTCTTCATCGTGCTCGGCTAGACCCAACCCATGCCGACGCCCGTTTTCCTCACTGTCGACACCGAACTCATGTGGCGGCACCATGTTGCCGGGCATGATGTGGAGACGCTGTTTGCCCGGTCGTTCGAGCCGGGCGGGGTCGGCGTTTCGTATCAGCTCGCCCTGCTGCAACGTCACGGATTGAAGGCGACCTATTTCGTCGATCCGATGCCGGCGCTGGTTTATGGGCTCGATCCGTTCAAGCGATTGATCGGGACGATCCTCGCGGCAGGGCAGGAGGTGCAGCTGCACCTCCACCCCAACTGGATCGGGGCCAAGGCGGGGGATAGCGGCAAGGCGCGTGGTCCATCGAACATCAACGACCTGACGCTTGATGCGCAGGGTGATCTGCTGGGCGGCGCATACGATCTGCTGGTCGCTGCGGGTGCGCCGATGCCGATCGCATTTCGTGGCGGCAATTACGGCGCCAACGACGATACGCTGTCGGCACTCGCCGATCTGGCATTTCGATATGACAGCAGCCATAATGGTGCAGTGCACCCATGGCCGAGCGCGATCACGCTGCCCGCAAGCCAGATTGCGCCGATCGAACATCAGGGGATTGTCGAAGTGCCGGTAACGCTGATCGAGGATGCGCCAGGCCGGATGCGCCATTTTCAGATTTGTGCGCTTTCCGTCGCCGAAATGCGCGCTGCGCTCGATCATGCGATCGATAACGATCACGCCGCGCTGACGATCGTCAATCACGGTTTCGAACTCGCCAACCGCAATGGCACCGCGCCCAACGCAGTTCATGTCAGCCGGTTCGAGGCACTCTGCACAATGCTTGCCGAGCGACGGAGTGCCATGCCCACGACCCATTTTGCGGATCGCCCCGTGCTCGATCTCGATCGTGACGATCGACCGATGGGTGCCAGCTTGGCGCGTCGCCGCTGGCGGCAGGCCGAACAGCTCTGGTCCAATCTGGTTGCGGAGCGCGTTGCATGACCGCGATGCCGCTGCCGTTGCGCTTTCAGGTCGGCGCCCGCACCCTCATGGCCGTCCAGCGCCAGCTGGTCCGTGTGCCATTGTCGTTGGATGAGGCGATGGAGGGGCGCTTGCCCGTCCTGCCGACGCTCGATCGAACCGCGCATGGCTATGCGATTACCTCGCTCCCCGCCGATCGGCGCGACGCAATGGCCTTTGCCGGCGGTGGGATGATTGCGTTCGTCCGCCAGCATTATACCCGGCATTATATCGACCTCACGATCGGCTTCGATGCCTATCAGGCGAGCCTGTCCGGCAACACACGCTCGACGATCAAGCGCAAGACTCGCAAGGTTGCGGAAGTGTCAGGCGGCACGCTCGATATCCGTCGCTTCCGCACGCCTGATGAGTTGACGACGTTCCACGATATCGCCCGGCGAATTTCTCAGCGCACCTATCAGGAACGGCTGCTCGGCAGCGGTCTGCCCGATGACGATGCGTTTCTGCGCCAGATGTACAGCGGCGCCGCTGCCGATTCAGTGCGTGCCTGGCTGCTCTATGTCGCGGGCGAGCCGGCGGCCTATCTTTACTGCCCGGTGCAGGGCGGGGTCGTGCGGTATGATCATGTCGGGCATGACCCGGCATTCAATGATCTGTCGCCCGGTGCGGTGCTGCAGATGGCGGCGCTGGGCGATTTGTTTGCCGAGGGGCGCTTCAGCCGGTTTGATTTCACTGAGGGCGATGGCCAGCACAAGCGTCAGTTCGCCACCGGCGGGGTTGCGTGCATCGATATGCTGTTGTTGCGGGCGTCGCTGGTCAATCGGCTGACGACTGTCGCGCTGGGTGGCTTCGATCGCAGCATGGCGCTGGGCAAGCGCGCCACGCAGAAACTGGGGCTTGAGAAGGTCGCCAAGCGCATTCGGCGCTAGTTTCGCGCAGGGCGTGGTTCGGCGTATAGCCCCGCCATGCATATCCGTGCCGAGGCCCTGATCCTGTCGATCCGATCGCATGGCGAACACGGCGCGGTGGTGCGTGCGCTTACCCGCGATCACGGGGTGCAACCGGGTTATGTGCGCGGCGGACGTTCGCGCCGAATCAAGCCGATCCTGCAGCCGTCCAACCTGGTGCTGGGTGAATGGCGCGCGCGTACCGAGGAGCAACTGAGCGGGCTGACCGTGGAACTAATCCACAGCCGCGCGCCGCTGTTCGCTGAGCCCTTGCCCGCTGCCGCACTCGATTGGGCGACAGTGCTGACATCTGCAGCCCTGCCCGATGGGCAACCCTTTGCGCACCTTCACGATGCGCTGACGGCTCTGTTCGACGCGGTCGAGGCGGCGCCCGCCGCGCGCGGCTGGGCAGGCGCGCTGGTCCGCTATGAGCTGCTGGTCTTGGCCGAACTCGGCTTCGGGCTCGATCTCGAACGCTGTGTGGTGACGGGATCGACAGAAGATTTGGCCTGGGTAAGCCCCCGCAGCGGCGGTGCGGTGAGTGCGCACGCGGCCGGTGATCATGCCGCGCGGTTGCTCCGGTTGCCCGGCTTTCTGGTGCAGGGCGGTGCAGCGGACTGGGACGATGTGCTCGCGGGCCTGCGGATCACGGGGCATTTTCTGGAACGCGACGTGCTGGTCGATCGTCGCGCGGATGCACTTGCCTCGCGCGAGCGGCTGATTGATCGGCTGAAGAGAGCGGTTGCGTGATCGGCATCGGCTCGGCAAGGCGAAGTCGCTGATGAAGCCGGGGGACGATCGTTGACTGCGAAGGCCGAATTGCTCGAACTCGCTATCGTCATCCCGACCTTCAACGAGGCGGCAAATGTGCCGCTGCTGGTCGCCAAGCTCGATACCGCGCTGGCCGGCCGCACCTGGGAAGCGATTTTCGTCGATGACGACAGCCCCGACGGCACCGCCAATGCCGCACGCGATATTGCGCGTACTGACCGCCGGGTGCGTGTGATCCAACGGATCGGCAGGCGTGGTCTTTCATCGGCGTGTATCGAGGGGATGTGCGCCACTGCAGCGCCGCTCGTCGCGGTGATCGACGGCGATTTGCAGCATGACGAAACGCTGCTGCCGAAAATGCTCGATGCGTTGCAGGCCGATGCGGGACTGGATGTTGCGATCGGATCACGTTTTGTCGGTGACGGCGGAACGGGCGACTGGGACAAGGATCGTGTCGCCAAATCGGCCTTTGCGACCCGGCTGTCGCGGCAGGTGCTGAAGGCAGACCTGACGGATCCGATGAGCGGATTCTTCATGATCCGCACCGATCTGGTCCGCGCGCTTGCACCCAATCTGGCGGCGATCGGTTTCAAGATCCTGCTCGACATCATGACCGGCAGCCCGCGCCCACTGCGTTTTGTCGAGCTGCCCTACACGTTCCGCGTGCGCACGGCTGGGGAGAGCAAGCTCGATTACGTGGTCGCGATGGAATATCTGATTGCGCTCTATGACCGGATGTTCGGTCGCTACATCCCGGTGCGGTTCGCGATGTTCTGCGCGATCGGGCTGGTCGGCCTGGCGGCGCATATGGGGGTGCTGGCGGTGGTGCTGGCGGTGGGCGCGACCTTTCTGGTCGGGCAGATGGTCGCCGCGACCTGCGCGATGACGCTCAATTTCTTCCTCAACAATGCGCTCACCTATCGCGACCGGCGGCTGCGCGGGTTCCGCGCGCTGTTCGATGGTTGGGTGTCATTCTGCGTGGTGTGCTCGGTCGGGCTCGTCGCGAATATCGGTGTCGCGGCGTTCCTTTATGATGCACGGACTGGCACCTGGGCGGCATCGGCAATGGTTGGGGTGCTGGTGGGCGCGGTGTGGAATTACGCGCTGTCCTCACGCTTCACCTGGGGGCGGTATTAGCGCCAGCTTTGGAACCACATCCAGTTCAGGAACGCCTGATTGCTTGGCAATGCCGCCGCCGAGATGATCGGATAGAAATAGGCGAACAGGATGGCGGACAGGCCCGTAAAAAACAGGTCGGCATCGCGCATCCGGTTTTTCCCGAAATGATCAAAGGCCGCTGCCAGCACGAGGCACAGGAAAATGCTCGGCAGATAGTAATAATAGAAAAAGCCGACCTTTTTCGGGATGATGATCCACGGTAGATACGCCCCGATCCACAGCACCGCCATCACGCCCGCCACCCGCGCCTGCTGGCGAACGGCAGCGTAAAGGCACGCCGCAACGGCCACCAGCCCGCCCCACATGATCGCCGGATTGCCGACCAGCAATATGCCGCGCACCGCGCCGTCGACGGGTTCGTACAGATACCAGATCGGGCGGAGGTTGAGCGGCCATGTCCACCAGCTCGATTGATAGGTGTGTGGCGGCAGCGGCTGGGTTTGCTGGGTGTACATCACCAACTGAAACGGCAGAAGCGTCCCCAGTGTCAGCGGATTGTTCGTGTAGAAAAATGCCGGCGTGAAGGTGATGAAATAGGCGATCAGGCTAATCCCCCCGAACAGCAGCACCGCCGTCACGCGCCGCCGGTGCAGCGCAGGGGCATCATCAGCAGGGACGAACATGATCGCCAGTACTGCAAAGGCGACAAACGGAATCGCCGCCCACTTCGCCCCGACCGCCAGCCCGAACAGTACGCCCGCCAACGCCAGCCGCCGCAGCACGCGTTCCGGCCGCGCGCGCATCGCCCAGATCAGCGCGGCGATGCCGGTGACGGTGAAGGCCGCCATGAATCCGTCGAGCATCCCGATCCGCGCCTGGATGAACACGGTGATGTTCAGGATCGTCAGCACTGCAGCGATGACCGCCGGCCGGACCCGCCCGATCAGCTGCCACGCAATCGCGAACACGCCCACCACCACCGCTGTCGCGGCAATGGTCGAGAAAAACCGCCAGCCGAAACTATTGTCGCCGAACACCATGATGCCCAATGCGATCATTTCCTTGCCGAGCAGCGGGTGCTCGATATTCAGCGGCCCGCCCAGCGTCAGCAGGTAATTGGCGGCGGTGACATAATGGGTTTCGTCGAACACCTGTTTGGTCGGGCGCGCGAGATTGATGATGAACAGCGTCTGCGCGGCAAGGCCGATCATCAGCGCAATCTGCCAGGGTCGAAGGACGCGCGAATCAGTGCTCATGCGCGCGTCCCTTCCATCAACGGCGTCGCGGTTCAAGCGCTTGGCTGTTGCGCTTCCCATTGACGGGATATGCCCCTGACCGGCAAAGCAGCATTCATGAAACGCCGTACCGGACAAGACCGTGACATCACCCGCAGCTGGCGCCCGGCAACACAAGCCGTGCGTGGCGGCACCGCGCGGTCGGAATGGGGCGAAACCAGCGAGGCACTGTTCCTGACATCGGGCTATGCCTATGACTGTGCTGCCGATGCCGCCGCGCGCTTTGCCGGTGAACGGCAGGGCATGACCTATTCGCGGCTGCAGAATCCGACCGTCGAGATGCTCGAACAGCGCATCGCGCTGATGGAGGGCGCGGAAGCCTGCCGCACCATGGCGACCGGCATGGCCGCGATGACGGCAGCTTTGCTCTGCCAGCTGCAGAGCGGCGATCATGTCGTGGCGGGGCGAGCTGCATTCGGCTCGTGCCGCTGGCTGGTCGATACGCTGCTGCCCAAGTTCGGGATCGAAACCACCGTCGTCGATGCGCGCGATCCGCAGGCGTTCGATGATGCGCGGCGGCCGAACACCAAGGTCTTCTTCTTCGAAACCCCTGCCAACCCGACGATGGATATTGCCGATTTGCAGGCGGTGTGCGGCATTGCCCGAGCACACGGCATCACCTCGGTGGTTGACAATGCCTTTGCCACGCCTGCGCTCCAGCGGCCGCTTGAATTCGGTGCCGATGTCGTTGCCTATTCGGCAACCAAGATGATGGACGGGCAGGGGCGCGTGCTCGCTGGCGCGGTATGCGGGACCGAAGACTGGATCACCAACACGCTGCTGCCGTTCACGCGCAACACCGGGCCGACACTCAGCGCGTTTAATGCCTGGGTGGTGCTGAAGGGGCTCGAGACGCTCGACCTGCGCATCCGGCGCCAAAGCGAAAATGCGCTGAAGGTCGGCCGCTTCATCGAGGCGCGCGTGCCGCGCATCCTCCACCCCGGCCTGCCCAGCCACCCGCAGCACAATCTTGCGATGCGCCAGATGGGAGCATGCGGGCCGATTTTCGCGTTCGAAGTCGAGGGCGGCCGCAAGCAGGCGCACGGCCTGCTCGATGCACTCGCGCTCGTCGATATCTCCAACAATATCGGCGATTCGCGGTCGCTGATGACGCATCCGGCTTCCACGACGCATTCTGGCGTCGCCGAGGATAAACGGCTCGAAATGGGCGTGACCGAAAACCTGCTGCGGTTGAATGTGGGGCTGGAAGACCCCGCCGACGTGATAGACGACCTCGATCAGGCGCTGACGGCGGTCGGCTTGTGAGTTTCTATCGGATCAACCTCGCGGCATGATGAAGGCGCTGTTCCCCCATGTCGCCGAAACGCGCGGCATCATCGTGCGTGTTTCGGTCAGCTATCTGCCCGAACAGTCCGATCCGGCACGCGGGCGCTGGTTCTGGGCCTATCATATCCGGCTGGAAAACACCGGCGACGTGGCCGCGCAACTGTTGACGCGGCATTGGATCATCACGGATGGCCGCGGCCACCGCCATGCTGTGGAGGGTGAGGGCGTGGTCGGCGAACAACCGCTGATCGCCCCCGGCGCGAGCTTTGATTACGTGTCGGGCTGCCCGTTACCGACGCCTGCGGGATCGATGCAGGGCAGTTACCATATGATCGATACCGATGGTGCCGGTTTCGACGTCGACATCCCCAAATTCGCACTGATCGCGCCAGCGGTGATCGGATGAAGCGTACCCATCTGCCGCTGAATGGCTTGCGCGTGCTTGATGCTGCTGCCCGCCACTTGAGCTTTACCCGCGCGGCGGACGAGCTGGCGGTCACCCCGGCGGCGGTCGGCCAGCAGATCCGCGCGCTTGAGGATACGCTGGGCACGGTGCTGTTCCGCCGTACAACCAAGGGTCTTGAGCTGACGCCCGAGGGCGAGGCAGGCCTCGCCGCGCTGCGCCACGGTTTCCTGCAATTCGAGGAAGCGGTGCGCGCCATGCAGGCCGGGCAAACCTCCAAATCGCTGACGATCGCTGCCCCGCGCGATTTCTCCGAAAAATGGCTGTTGCCCCGCCTCGCCGAAATCGCGCGTGCTGATCCCGAATTGCGGTTCGTCCTCGTGAACGCCGATGAACTGATCGACTTTACCGAAGCCAATCTCGATCTCGCGATTCGCTGGGGCGAAGGGCCAGGCGAGCACGAGGGCGAGGCGCTGGAGTCTGACGGTATGGTTACGATCGAGCGCCCCGGTGGCGGGGCTGACACGCGCATTTCATGGCCGGGCTGCCTCAATGATCCCGAAGTGTCGCTGGTGCGGGTTGGCGATGCCGGGCTGGCAATCGACGCAGCTGCGCAAGGCCTTGGCCGCGCGACGGTGCCCGAACTGCTCGCCGCACGCGATATCGCCGCGGGGCGCGTCGCCGTCATCGGCGACCCCAAGCCCCATGCCAAAGGCTATTGGCTCGTCGCCCCGTTGCCACAGTGGCGGCAGAAAAAGGTGAAGACGCTGGTTGAAGCGCTGGTACGATGAAGTTTTTTAAGATCGCGGCATTGTTAGGCGCAATTCTGGCTGCGGGATCGAGCGATGCCAGCACCTTCGTACCGGTCGTCATGACGTGTGCCGTCGGTGGGGAGAAGTTCAAATTTCTCGATCAAGCGAGCTCGACGAGTTGGGGCCAGCTTCCGGACGGCATGCGGCTTGGCACAGGGCCAAACCCTGGCATGTTACCGCAATGCCCCACAAATGGATTGGTCATGTATCGTGAGTTCGACAAGGCGACCGTCGAAAAGCTCGCACCTATCCTCGCAGGGGTCGACTATCAGGCGCTGCGTGCAACGGAGACACCCTATTATCTTGCCTATTGGCTGGCAAAACGGCTGGGAGATGACTCCCAGGCCTGGCTATTGCTGGCTGCGGGGTGGGAGGCCAAGAACGTCGACCCTGCCAGTCCTCGCGCGCGGCGTTATGCTGAAGAGTTCATCGCGTTAGTCGCGGCAATGCCGATTGACGATATGTCTCTTGATTCGATTGCGCTTCGGGCGCGGGCGGCAAACGCCCTTCGCGAACGTGCCAGGTTCGCGGAGGCGGAAGCATTGCGCGCGTCGATCAAGGTTGGAGCCGATGCTGGCGGAACGGCATCCGTGGCGGCTGACAATCGAGCAGGGTGGCGAGACTTCTTGGCTGCCCTCGCAGCCCCCTTCGCACGCGGCGACTCCGCACGGGCACCCATCGATATGATCGGCGACCGTGAAGCAGCCTATCGATGTCTAGAGCCAATGATGAAGCCTGAACCAGGTGCTTCACCGAGGACTCCTTTGACGGCATTCGAGGCCAGCTTCTGCGCTCGATCGGATATTGCTGCCGCGGTGGCAAAATTGAAAAAAGGTCTCGGCGATCGGTTGATCAAATGATCGAACCGATCATTATCCCGGGAAACCGTGTGCGGTTGCGGCCGCTGCGCGTTGACGATGCTCCGGCGCTGCATGCCGTCTATAGCGACGTCGCGGCGATGACATGGTGGACACATGGACCGTTTGAGCGGCTCGAAGAAACCGAAGCAAAGCTTGCTGACAACCTGTCGCACGATGACTGGCGCTCCTGGGCGATTACGCTGGTGACCAATGATGCGGCTATCGGTACGGTGGCGGCGCATGAAGAGCGACAAGGCCGTGTTGCCGAAATTGGCTATTCTCTGGTGCCTGCTCATTGGGGAAGCGGCCTTGCCCGTGAGGCCGTCGGTCTGCTGATCGACTATCTGTTCGAAGTCGAAAGCTATCGCCGCATTTTCGCCGATACCGATCCCGATAATGCCGCCTCTAACGGCCTGTTGACCCGGCTTGGCTTTACGCTCGAAGGGCGACTGCGGGGGCATTGGGAAACGCATATTGGCGTTCGCGACAGCCTGATCTGGGGGCTGTTGCGCGAGGAATGGACGCAGGCGACGTAACCATTTGGCTTCGTCGGGCGAATGGCGTGCAATCCATTCGTGCCAAAGGGGCCTTTTCCATGACCAATCGTTTTCCCGTTCCCAGCGACGCCGCTGCGATTGCCGCACTTCGCTGGGCGCTTGTGCTCATTTTCTTCTTCTTCGGGATCGCGAAGTTCGCGACCTATGAAGCGGAAGGCGTTGCCAAAATCGCCAGCCACTATCCGCTGTTCGCCTGGATGTACCCCATTTGGGGCGTCCAGGGTGCCAGCAACGTTATCGGGTCGATCGAACTCGCGACGGGCGCGGCGCTTGCCATCGGCGCATGGTCTGCCCGTGCCAGCCTGCTCGGCGGGTTGATGGGCATGTGCACTTTCCTGATCACGCTCAGCTTCCTGATCGGCGCACCGATCTGGGAACCCGGCTATGGCGCGCCGTTTATCGGCGGCATTGCCCAGTTCTTGCTGAAGGACGCCGGCCTGCTGGCGGGCTGTTTCGCCATCGCAATTGCGTCCGCGCGTCGCGCGGGGCTCGCCCGCGACTGAACCGATCAGGCGTCGATCGCGTCCTCGTCAACACGCGCGGCATTTTCCTGGATGAAGGCAAAGCGGTGGGCGGGGTTGTTGCCCATCAGCCGATCGACCAAGTCTTTCACGCCCGCGCGTTCCTCATATTCCTGGGGCAGGGTGATGCGGATCATCTGGCGGGTCTTGGGATCCATCGTCGTTTCGCGGAGCTGCATCGGGTTCATCTCGCCGAGCCCCTTGAAGCGCGAAACGTCGACATTCT
>CAZWAL010000077.1:0-11739 GCA_964631905.1 uncultured Stakelama sp. | reverse complement strand
CGGCGATCAAGGGGATGGAGGAGATGGCCGCCAAGTTCCGCGAGACGGGGAGTGAGCTTTATATGGGGGCTGGGGGGCGGGAGCACGACTGATTTGACAGGTAGTTGAGTACACTGAGAAATATGCTACCGTTCTCTAAGTGTTCCTTGGAGAGCAAGACGGTGACCCAGGTCTTTGGAGACGAACACACTCGACTGAAATTAGAAACCGTTGAGAAGTATTTGAATGCCTATACGAAGGCGCTCAAACAGCAGAGCTTCACGCTCCTTTATGTCGATGTTTGCGCGGGTTCGGGAGCCTCGATTCCACGGACCGCACTAACCAGCCCGGACAACGGCAGTGGGCAGCAGCAGCTCCTCGAAGCACCGGCATCCGCAGTGGACACCGATCAGATTATCGTAGGCTCAGCGATTAGAGCGCTTGGAATAACTCCTCCTTTCGATCGATATATGCTCAACGACGTGAAAAAATCCAACGTTGATGCTTTGAGAGAGAAAATAAAGTCTGATTTCTCTCATCTTTATGATCGAGTAACACTCAGTCAATTCGATGCCAATAAGATGCTATTGGCGCTTTGTAGGCAGACAAACTGGAAATCGACTCGGGCAGTGGTATTTCTTGACCCGTTTGGCCTTCAAATAAAATACGAGACACTGCTTGAGCTAGGGCGCACAAAAGCAGTCGATGTATGGTATCTTGTTCCTGTGTTCGCCATGTATCGTCAAATCCGCGGTGACGGGTTGGTCTTGGAAGACGGTGGGCGCAGTGTTGATGAGGCGCTTGGAACAACAGAATGGAGAAACGTTGTAGCCATCGAGGAGAAGGGCCAGATGGATCTCTGGGGAGTTAGCAAGCCAATATCAAAGCGAGCGGTGGATGTGGCCTGGTTCGAAGCAGTTGCAAAAGAGCGATTGAAGCTCGCATTTGGTGGTCAAGTGGTTGATAATGTTCTGCCACTGGGACGAAACGGGCTGCACGAATTCTCATTGATGTTTGCTTGGGCGAACCCCAGCGATAAGGCACGTCTCGCGTCGAAACTCGCTAAGGCAGTGCTTAAGTAATGTCCGGCACATCAGAGATCGAATGGACCGATGTCACCTGGAACCCGGTCGCTGGCTGCAGTGTAGCTACTGCAGGCTGCACAAACTGCTACGCAATGAGGATGGCAGCCCGGCTTCAGGCGATGGGCCATCCAAAGTATGACGGCACGACCCGGAAAAGTGGCAAGCGGACGGTCTGGACAGGCCGTGTAAATATCGATCCTGCAAGCTTGCACGATCCCATAAAATGGAAGCGTGGTAAACGCATCTTCGTGAATTCAATGTCGGACCTATTTCACGAAGACGTGCCAACGTCATTTATTCAGCAGGTGTGGGCAACGATGCAAAAATGCCCACAGCACCAATTTCAGGTTCTAACCAAACGGCCCGAACGGATGGCAGAACTGTTTGCTGGTGGTGATCTGCCCAAACTGGCTCAGGTTTGGATTGGCACTTCCGTGGAGGATGAAGCGGTTTCCAGCCGAATTCGACATCTTGTGTCGATCACCGGGACGACGCGGTTTGTGTCGTTCGAGCCGCTCATTGGTTCGGTCGGTCGTGTCAATCTATCCGGCGTACATTGGGCAATCGTGGGCGGAGAATCTGGTCCAAATTCGCGCCCCATGATGTTGGAATGGATCGACGAAATTGAGAGGGCGTGTCGTTTGGCTGGCACAGCATTCTTCTTCAAGCAGTGGGGCGGGCGAAACAAGAAGGCCACCGGCAGGGAGCTTCGTGGGCGGACATATGATGAGTATCCACACGAACTTCCTGCGTAGCTATCCGGCGCAATTAGTAATGAAACCGGCACTGCACCACCGGCAACGTCCGCGCCTCCTCACTCCCTGCCACCCGGTACATCAGCCACTGCTCCCACCCGATCCGCAGCGACCACCAACCTGACAGGTTTCCACCTAGTGACTCTGGCTTGCTGGTGCAGTTGAACGGATGGCTGCGGCATTCCTCGATCAGGGTCTGGCACTTGTCGATCGTCTTGGCGCAATGGGCTCGCCAATGCCAATTCTGGACGAGGCCGCCCCCTCAGGAACCAACCCCCGCACCACCCGTTGGCAGCGCATGAAGCACCCTCTCTTCGCCGCCACCGCGCTCGTGCTCAGCCTCGCTGCCTGTTCGCCATCGGCCATCGATCCGCCGACCACCAACAGCAACATGACCGAGACCGAGATGGTCCTGCCGCCCGCCAATGATGCCGCAATGGTCCCGGTCGCCACCCCGACGTCCGCGCCGTTGCCCGCCGCCACCGCCGACGCGAAGGTCCTTACCCTCGAAGGGCTCGGCGCGCTGAAGATCGGTCAGCCCGTGCCCGGCAACACCAGCTGGGCGGCGCGCGGGGCGCAGGCATCTGATGCGTGCACCACCGTCTCGTCGCCCGATTACCCCGGCGTCTATGCGATCGTTGGAGGCGGCAAGGTCCGCCGCATCTCGGTCGGCAAGCGATCCGATGTGAAGCTGATCGAGGGCATCGGCGTCGGCGCGACCGAAAAACAGGTGATGGCGGCCTTCCCCGGCTTCCGCGACACCCCGCACAAATATGTCGACGCCCCCGCCAAATATCTCACCGCGCCCAATGCGGAGAGCGGCGATCCCGCGCTGCGCTTCGAAATTGGCAGCGATCGCACCGTCACGATCATCCATGTCGGCACCGCGCCCGTGCTCGGCTATGTCGAGGGCTGTTCCTGATCGTCCGGGGCACATGTTCCAGATCACCCGCGCCCCAAACCATCTCCATTCCGGTGCAATTATCCCGCCAGCCAATTGCGCCGGGCAACCAGCGCCATAGACTTGCCCCATCCAATCGGGGGTGATCATGCGGTTTCTTCAGGCGTTGATGTTGCTACTCACGGGCGCCGATCGCTCGGTCGTGTCGCCGCAGGACTTTCGCGCGGAGATGATGGCGCGGCTGCAAGCGGCGCGGCCTGACGTTACCCTGGTGGCCGATCCCGATGATGCGCTCGCGATCATCATCGTGATCGATGGCGTCGCGACAGGGGCGTATAATCTCCACCAGCTCGAAGACTTTTGTCAGCGCGCCAGCAAAAGTGACTGTGAGATCAACAAGGCCGATTATGTCGCGCAGATGAGCAAAGACGCCGCGCCGCCCACCCGCGCCAGCCTGCGGCTCGCCGTGCGCGACGACTCCTATCTCGCCGCGTTCGACGAATTCGCTGCCACCAAACCAAGCTCGCATGATCTCACCAGGCCCCGCCAGATCGGGGATGATCTCTACGTCTTTCTCGCCGCCGATTCGGAGACGAAAGTGTCGATGATCAATGACAAGACGCTGAAGGAACTGGACCTGTCGGGGGATGAGGCTTGGGCGCTCGCTGCGGCGCAAACCCGCGCGATCCTGCCCGCGCTGCCGACGCCCGATCGGCTCGCCACGGCGGCGGTGATGTTCGAGGATCAGGATTATCTGGCGAGCCTGTTGATCGATTTACCCGGCTGGGCAGAGATCGCGGCGAAGGTAGGGCCCGATCTCTACGTCACCGTTGTGGCGGATAGGATCGTCTATGCCGGTGTGCTGCCCGATGGCCCCGCGTTCGATGACTTTAAGACAGCCGTGGCGGAGGATTGCGCCGCGATGCAAAAATGCATCTCGCCCCATGTCTACCGATTCCGCGACGGCCGCTGGGTGATCGCCCGGTAGCGCCCGGTAGCGAACGGTTACGCTATCCGCTTCACCCTGCCATCTTCTCCGCCAGTATCGCCACCCACACCGCCAGCGTCATCGTGCCGCCAATCGCGGATGTCACCACCGAACGGCGCAGCAAATGGCTTTGCGCATCAATCGAGTGGACAAAGGCGGCAAACAGTCGACGTTGCAGCTTTGCAGCGCTGTCCTCGCCATCGCCGGCAAAGCCATCTGCATCGAATTCCTCCCCCAGCAACAGCGCGCGAAGGCAAAAGGCGCTTGAAAGGATCAACGGCGCGATGCCCACCAGGCTCGCGATCGTCAGGCCGGGCTGGGTCGCCGCATCGACGCTCAGCGGCGCGCCGGGGCTTGCGGAGATCGGGTGCGTGCCGATCGTCACCATCAGCGCGTTGAACGCCAGCATCCCGCCGATCCGCACCGACAGATCGAGATCGCGATTCTCCAGAAATTCCAGATCGGCGATGAAGCCGGGGGCGGGGTGATCACCGCGCATCGCCTGAAAAGCGCGCAACCGGGCGCGGAAGGAGGAACGAAGCATAGCGTAACGATAGGCGCAAACCCATGGAGGTGCCAAGCAGCACGCATGCTTGACGTTGCGAGTGCAAGCGTATCTGCTCGGCGCACTTCAAGGGGGGAAACCGATGATGCGCCTGTTCCATCGAATCGCGGCGATATTGTCGGTCGGCTTGTTGAGCGCCTGCACCGGCCATGTCCTGCCCGCGAGCGACCAGTTTATCGTGCCGCAACAGGCCGATCCGGCAACCGCGCGCGATGCGGCGGTGTTCGTCGACGCCAATGGCAGCTTCTATCCCAGCGGCTGGTGCAGCCAGGTGCTGAGCCCCAAGAAATGCGCCGCTACGCCATTCAAGCCGCCGCGCCAGCTGCCGGGCGCCAGCCTGCTCAACTTCGCGGATCGGCGCTGGGTAAAGGGTGGGGGTGCCGCCTTTCGTGCCCGGATCGATGCCGATGAGACTCGCCAGCTCGATGCGATCGCCGCCTTTGCCGCGAACAAGCAGCGCATCTATATTCTGGTACACGGGTTCAACAGCACCGTAGCCGAGACCGACCCGTCCTTTCAGGCGATCGAAGATCGGCTGGCGATCGGGCCCACCGACGGCGTGATCCGTTTTTACTGGGACGGGCTGACCGGATCGGGGCTGGGTGCACTCAGAATCTGGTTCAACGCGGCGGGTTATAGCCAGGTCGCGGGTTCGCGCGGCTTGCGGCGGGTACTTGATCGGCTGCCGGGCAAATCCGTGTATCTGATCGCGCACAGCCGGGGAGCATCGGTGATCCTCTCCGCGCTCGGCAATCCCGTCTATGATCGCCAATTCAAGGCGGATACCAATGCCGTGGCCGCCGGGTGGAAGCTGCCGATTACCCGGCTGCTCGAACCCGATCCGCTCAAGGAACAGGGCAGCAATTTCCATGTACTGTTGATGGCGGCCGCCGTTGGGCGGATCGATTTTTGCGACGCACGCGAACAGGAACGGTTCGATGTCGCGACAATCGTGCCGCGCAGGCGCCTGCTCGCCAAGGCCGCCGCCACAAAGGATGATGATGAGCGCCCCTGGATTGGCTGTGTCGAGCTGCGGCGGTTCAGCAGCCAGCTGAAGTCGATCCGCTATGTCGTCAACATCGCTGATCCGGTGCTGAAAAAGGGCGTTGGCTTCCAATATCGTTTCAACCCCACAACGCTGGGGCTGGAGCCAGAGGTTGGCCGGGCGATTGCGCAGGAAGGCGGCTATCCGATGACGCCCTATTTTACCGATCCGCCGCGCAGCAAGCATGATTTCCTCGATTATGTGCGTGATCCCAGCTTTTTTCGGATGCTGTGCGATGCCGGCATTTTGCGACCGGACCTGAAAGGGCGGGCGGGGCGTTGCAAGCAGCGCACCGGGCCGTGATTCGCTTGCCGTTCGGCGCCTGACAGCCGAATAGGGAGAATTGGGGAGGCCGAGTAGACGTGATGGAACATCAACGATCATGGCGGGCGACAAGCATCGTTCTGGTTGCGAGCGCAGTGCTGCTCGCCGGGTGCGTGCCCATGCCGCGAATCGAGCGCGTAGCACCCGCCCCGCGCTTTGCCGCGACCGAATTTTTCACCGGCCGAACCGAGGGCCGCGCCACGCTGCGGGTGATCATGCGCAAACCAACGCCAGTTGCGGTGCACGGGATGGGCCGGTTGGAAAGCGATGGCACGCTGGTGCTCGACCAGATCGTCGAGGAAGCCGGCAAACCCCCCAAGAAGCGCCAGTGGCGCATCCGTGAAACCTCACCCGATCATTATGCCGGCACGGTCAGCGATGCGACCGGCGGGGTGACCGGGGTGGCGCGCGGCGATCATCTCGTGCTGCGCTTCACGATGAAGGGCGGTTTCCGGGCCAAGCAGTTTCTCACCCTGCGGCCGGACGGCAAATCGGCGCATAATGTGATGGTCGTGCGAAAAATCGGGATGACGGTGGCCGTGCTCGATGAAGTGATCACGCGGGAGCCAATCGTCCTCGAATCGATCACGCGGGAGGCGGTTACGGGGGAAGCGATCAGCCAGGCCAAGCCGTAAAGTCCCGCAATGCGCCGTTTTGCCGATCTGCTCGATGCACTCATCTACACCCGGTCACGCAATGCCAAGCTGAAGCTTATTGCCGATTATCTAAGCGTCGTGCCCGATCCCGATCGCGGCTGGGCCATGGCAGCGCTGACGGGTGATCTCGATATCCCGGCGGTGAAACCCGCGGTCATCCGCAGCTTGATCGAGGCGCGGGTCGATCCCGTGCTGTTCCGGATGAGCCGCGATTATGTGGGTGATACGGCGGAAACGGTGGCGCTGCTCTGGCCGACGCCAGCGATTGACCCGATTGCTCTGCCCCCGCTGACGCTGGGCGAGGTGGTCGACACGCTGGCCCGGGCCAGCCGGTCGGACGGGCCAGCCGTGCTCGCCGCGATGCTCGACCGGCTTGATGCGAGCGAGCGGTTCGCCTTGCTCAAGATGGCGACGGGGGCAATGCGGATCGGGGTGTCCGCCCGCCTTGCCAAGACAGCGCTGGCACAGGCCTTTGCGCTTGATGTCGACGCGGTGGAGGAGGTTTGGCACGGCCTGACGCCCCCCTATGCGCCACTGTTTGCGTGGGGGGAGCGGACTGGGCTCCAGCCGATTGCGACTGACATGCCGGTGTTTCGATCGTTCATGCTCGCCCACCCGCTCGAGGATCTTCGCGTGAGCCTCGACGATTATGTGGCCGAATGGAAATGGGACGGCATCCGCGTCCAGATCGTCCATGTCGGCGGCGAAACGCGCCTCTACAGCAGGGCTGGCGATGATATCACCGCGAGCTTTCCGGATGTGGCGCGTGCGTTTGTCACCCCGGGCGTGGTCGACGGCGAGCTCATGGTGAAGGGCGATGTGCAGGGCAGCGCCGTCGCGGGTGGTGCGGCGGCAAGCTTCAACGCGCTCCAGCAGCGGCTCGGGCGCAAGATCGTGTCCGCGAAAATGCTGGCAGAGTATCCGGCCTTTGTACGTCTCTACGATATCCTGTTCGACGGCGCGCAGGATGTGCGCGAGCTGCCATGGCATGCGCGCCGTGCCCGGCTTGAGGATTTTGTTCCTGCGCTCGACCCTGACCGGTTCGACCTCAGCCGGATTATCGATGCACCCGATTTCGAAACGCTGGAGGCCATCCGTAGTGGCGCGCGCGATGCCGCGATTGAAGGGGTGATGCTCAAGCGCCGCGATTCGCCCTATGTAACGGGGCGCCGAACCGGTTTGTGGTATAAATGGAAGCGCAACCCGCTCTCGGCCGATTGCGTGATGATGTATGCCCAGCGCGGCAGCGGGCGACGCTCCTCCTTTTACTCGGATTACACCTTTGGCTGCTGGGCCGGCGATCCGGCAGCGGGGGGCGAGTTGCTGCCCGTGGGGAAGGCCTATTCCGGGATCACCGACGAAGAGCTTAAAATGCTCGACAAGTTCGTGCGCGATCATACCACCGCGCGCTTCGGCCCGGTGCGCGAGGTCGAAAAGACGTTGGTGCTCGAGATTGCGTTCGATTCGATCCACGCGTCGAAACGCCACAAATCAGGGGTGGCCATGCGCTTTCCCCGGATCGCACGAATCAGGACCGACAAACCCGCGGCCGAGGCGGATACAATCGAGGCAGTGAAACGGTTGATCAGCTAAGCGTGCGGGCCAGGACGACAAAGCCGAGCGCGTCAGTGCGCGGCAGGCCGAACCGCTCGTCACCATAGGGAAACGGGCGTTCTTCGCCGGTCAGCCGGTACCCGCGCCGCTCGTAATAGGCGATCAACTCATGCCGCTGGCGAATAACCGTCATTTCCATGGCGGTCGCCCCCAAATGATCGCGCGCAAAAGTCTCCGCAGCGGCAATCAACTGCTTGCCAAGCCCGTTTGCCTGAACTTGGGGCGCCACCGATAACAGCCCCAGATAGGCAATCCCGCCACCGTGATCGGCGATCTCGACGCAGCCCAGCAACGCGCCATCGGTACCCTCTGCAACCAGCAGATGCTGGTCGGGATCGGCAAGGATGTCGGATAGACCGGCGGGGTCGATGCGCTGCCCGTCGAGCAGATCGGCTTCATGCGTCCAGCCGCCCCGGGCGGCATCACCGCGATAGGCGCTTTGGATGAGGGCGTGCAGCGCGCCGATATCGCCGGGAAAGGCGGGACGGATCAGGATCTGGCTCATCGCTGAAGGCCTTACATGATCGAGCGAGGTTGCAACGAAAAAGCCCGGCACGCAGACTGCGTACCGGGCTTTTCGAACATCCCTGGCAAGTGCCGGGATGAATTACTGCATCGGCGCCAGATTGACGGCCGCGAACTTGCCGCGACGATCGACCTCGAGCTCGAATTCAAGCCGGTCACCTTCGTTCAATGTTGGCATCCCAGCGCGTTCGACAGCACTGATGTGCACGAACGCATCGGGCTGACCATCGTCGCGCTGAATAAAGCCGAAGCCCTTCATTGCGTTGAAGAACTTGACGGTGCCGGTTGCCTTTTCGCCCGTAAGCTGACGCTGCGGGCCACCCGCACCACCGCGCGGTGCGCCGGGGCCAGCGTCGCGGTCGCGCGGCGGGCCGCGATCTTCGACCGGTAGCGGCTCGCCATCAATCTTCAGGTCGGTCGCCGAAATGCGGCCGCCACGATCGACCAGCGTGAAACCGAGCGGCTGACCTTCTGCCAGACCGGTCAGGCCAGCCTGCTCGACCGCGCTGATGTGCACGAAAACGTCTTCGCCGCCATCATCGCGCACGACAAAGCCGAAACCCTTTTGACCGTTGAAAAACTTGACGACACCCGTGCCCTCGCCAACGACCTGAGGGGGCATGCCGCGCCCGCCGCCGCCCGACGGCGCACCGCCAAAGCCGCCGCCGCTGCGAAAACCGCCGCCACCGCCGCCGAAGCGATCACCGCCGCCACCGAACCGGTCGCCACCGCCACCGAAGCGATCACCGCCACCACCGAAACGATCTCCGCCACCAAAGCCGCTGTCGAAACCGCCTTCGCCGAAACCATCGCGCTTGTCTTTGCCGCGCCCGCCGCGATCGCCGCGGCGCCCTTTATCGAAACTCATGCCCTGTTCGTCTTCCTGGTTCGCCCGTCATAGATGCAAGAATCCGAGCGTCGGACGACAAACGCAGGTTTCCGGGCGCTCCTCTGCTCGCGCCTCACCCTGTGCATAACTCAAAATGCGGCGTGCTGCGAACAAAATCGTTGTGGCAATGGTTTGGCAGCAGGGGTTTGGCAACGGGCGTTCACGCCATTACCAGAAAAGCGCACCCGACCGCGATATCGCAATGCGCAAAGCATTGAGCGCGGCGACGTTCGGGTCTAGGCGACGCTGATGACTGTTCATGTTCACGAAGAAGACCTTCCCGCCAACATATTTGCGCCGGGCAAATCGATCGCGGTCGATACTGAAACGATGGGGCTGATCACGCCGCGGGATCGGCTGTGCGTGGTCCAGCTGTCTGATGGCGGCCCGGACGAGCATCTCGTGCGTTTCAGCCCCGGCAGCGATTATGCAGCGCCCAATTTGCGTGCGGTGCTGGGCGATCCGGACCGGTTGAAACTGTTCCACTTCGCCCGATTCGATCTGGCGGCGATCAGCCATTATCTGCATGTCACCGCCGCACCCGTATACTGCACCAAGATCGCATCGCGGCTGGTGCGCACTTACACCGATCGGCATGGGCTGAAGGAGCTGGTGCGCGAACTGCTGGGGCAGGAAGTGTCGAAGGCGCAGCAGTCATCCGACTGGGGCAGTCCGGTGCTGAGCGATGCGCAGAAGGATTATGCCGCGTCGGATGTGCGTTTCCTGCACGCAATGAAGGAGGAGCTGGATCTGCGTCTGGTCCGCGAAGGGCGGATGGCGCTCGCTCAGGCCTGTTTCGATTTCCTCCCTGCTCGCGCTGCGCTCGATCTGGCCGGCTGGCCTGAGATCGATATCTTTGCGCATGCATGATGCCCGTGGCTGACGCGCAACCTCGCGCTCGGACCGAGCGACAACGCTGGGCGGCGCCAGGCAGCCCGCATGACCGGGTGGTCGCGACGTCGCGGTTCGTCTTGCCGGTGTTGATCGGCGTATTGGCGGCTTTTCTGGTGACCGCACCGCTCACGATGAGCGGCGATGTGAGTTTCCTGCTCGACAAGAACAAGGTGGAAGTGGCGAAGGAACGGCTGCGGCTTCAGTCGGCGCGGTACCGTGGGGCCGATGCCCAGGGCCGGCCATTCTCGCTTCGTGCCGGGTCTGCCGTTCAGCAAAGTTCTGCCGAACCGATCGTCAAGCTCACCACACTTGCCGCGGACATGACGCTGAGCGAAGGCCCAGCGACCTTGCGCGCCAACAGCGGGCGATATGATCTGGGCACGGAAAAGGTGGCGGTCGATGGGCCGATCCGCTTCACGGCGGCCAATGGCTATGATCTGCAGACCAGCAACGCCACGCTCGATCTGAAAACCCGCAAGCTCCGCAGCGGGGGTGCAGTGACCGGCAAGGTGCCGCAGGGCAATTTTAGCGCGGCGCGCATGTCAGCCGATCTCGATTCGCACATCGTCACCCTCGACGGCGATGCCCGCTTGCGGATCGTGCCGCGAAGGACGAAATAGGCGCGCATGGATATGTCCCGCCTTTTCGTCGTGCTGGTGGCCAGCACCCTGGTTGCCGCATCAACGCCGCTGGTCGCCCAGACCCGGCACGATTCGAGCGCGCCGATTGATTTCGGTGCAGATCGGATCGAGTTGCAGGACAAGGCCAATCGCGCCGTCCTGTCGGGAAGCGTGTTGGTCAAACAGGCCGAAATGACGTTGAACGCTGCGCGGATGACGGTCGTCTATACCGGGCAGGTCGTTGACGGCAGCCCGCAGGTATCACGACTGGACGCATCGGGGGGTGTCTCTGTCTCGCGGCCAGATCAGTCGGCGCGCAGCCAGTTTGCGGTCTATGATTTGCAGCGCCGCGAAATCATCATGATCGGCAATGTCATGCTGGTGCAGGGTGGCAATCCGGTGAGCGGTGGGCGACTGCGAATCGATCTCGATTCCGGCAAGGCCTATCTGGATGGTGGCGGTGCGGTTGGGGGCGCGGGTGGCACGACATCGACGAGTGGTGGCCGCGTGACGGGACGGTTCACGGTGCCCAAGCGCGACAAATAGCGTCGTTTTCACGGGCGGGCGATCCAGTCGGGCTTTCCCCAGCAGGGCTGATCGGGCACAAGCCATGCACAAAGCTTGCCAGTTTCGTTTCCTCAACGTCTCGTTAACCATTTCCTGCAAGCATTAAGGCTGCATTATGGACGATGTAACCACCTTGTTGGCGCAAACCGCCACCGCGACCGGGCATGTGGCTTCGGCTGGCCCCTTGCCGATCGGCAGTGGCCTCGCGGTCGTGTCGATTGCCAAGGCCTATGACAAAAGACCCGTGCTGTCCGACGTGTCGGTGTCGGTTGGGCGTGGCGAAGTCGTCGGGCTGCTCGGCCCCAATGGCGCGGGCAAGACGACGTGCTTTT
>CAZWAL010000076.1:0-11769 GCA_964631905.1 uncultured Stakelama sp. | reverse complement strand
GGAACTGGGCAACTGCCCATTTTCAACCACCAATGTCGAAAATGCGTGCCCCTGCTCATTTAATAGCCGGGGAGTTCGGTTTCTCCAAGCGGAATTATATGACAATTCGTGTTTGCATCATCGCGCGATAATGGCGCGCGGGCGCCCTGCCAGATCGCGGCGCGGCGATGGCTCCAGTCCGGCTTGCACAACCAGCCCGGAGACGGCTTCTGCCTGGGTGTGGCCGATTTCCAGTACGGCAATACCGCCCGGTTCCAGCAGGTTCGGCAGCTGGGGGACGATGATGCGGTAATCGTCGAGCCCGTCGGGGCCAGCAAACAGCGCCTCATGGGGTTCATAGCCAGCGACATCGCGGGGGAGAGGCTCATCGATACCGATATAGGGCGGGTTGGCGAGCACCAGATCGAAGCGTTGCTCGATGGCCGTTGCCCAGTCGCCGAGCATGAAATTGGCGCGATCGGCAAGTCCCAGGCGATCGGCATTGGCTTGCGCCATCGCCAGTGCTGCCGTCGATTGATCGATCCCCAGCCCCGTCGCACCCGGCCACTGCGCCAGGGCGGCGAGCAACAAGGTGCCCGGTCCGGTGCCGAGGTCGAGGATGCTTGCCGGGCCGGCAAGCCCGAAATGGTCGAGCGCCGCCTCGATCAGTGTTTCGCTGTCGGCACGCGGAATCAGCGCTCCGGGGCCGACGACGAGGTCGATCGTCCAGAAGGCGCGGGTGCCGCTGATATAGGCGATCGGTTCATGCGCGAGGCGGCGGGCGAGCAGCGCGTCGAAGGCGGCGGGTGCTGGCGCATCGAGATGACGCAGCAGCAGGTTCTCGCGGGATGTGCCAAGCGCGTGCGCCATCAGGAGTTCGGCGTCGAGGCGGGGGGTTTCGCTTGTTTGGGCAAGCACAAGAGCCGCCTCAGCCAACACCTGCCGACAGGTAAGCCCTTGCACCATCATTCGTCACCCCGGACCCGTTCCGGGGTCCACCCATCAAAACGCGCTGCGGTGGGTGAGGCACGGTGGGCCCCGGAACAAGTCCGGGGTGACGATTGCTTGAGTCGGCAGGCGCCGCGGCAAAGCCGCGTCGTCGGACGGGGCAAACTGCCCCGCCGGCCGCGCTTGGGCGAGTCTTGCCGACGCACGCGGCAAACCGTCCTACGCGTCAAGGCTCGCCAGACGCTCCGCTTCGTCCTCGGCGATCAGGGCACCGAGCAGCTCGTCCATCTCGCCCTGCAAAATCTCCGGCAAGCGGTGCAGCGTCAGGTTGATGCGGTGATCGGTCACCCGCCCCTGCGGGTAATTATAGGTGCGGATGCGTTCGGAGCGGTCACCCGATCCCACCATTGATTTGCGCGCGCCCGCGCGTTCGGCATGGAGCCGTTCGCGCTCGGCCTCGTACAGCCGAGTGCGCAGCACGCGCAGCGCCTTGGCCTTGTTCTTGTGTTGCGATTTTTCGTCCTGCTGAATCACCGTCAGCCCGGTCGGGATATGAACGATCCGCACCGCGCTGTCGGTCGTGTTGACCGACTGGCCGCCGGGGCCGGAGGACCGATAAATGTCGATGCGCAGATCCTTGTCGTCGATCTTGATGTCGACTTCCTCGGCCTCGGGCAGCACCGCGACGGTCGCGGCGGAGGTGTGGATTCGCCCGCCCGCCTCGGTCGCGGGGACGCGCTGGACACGGTGGACACCGCTTTCAAACTTCAGCCGCGCAAACACGCCCTGCCCGTTCACGCTGGCGATCACTTCCTTATAGCCGCCGAACTCGCCGGGGCTGGCCGAGATCAGCTCGACCCGCCAGCCCTGATTATCGGCATAGCGCTGATACATGCGGAACAGATCGCCCGCGAACAGCGCCGCTTCATCGCCGCCGGTGCCGCCACGAATTTCGAGCATCGCCGCGCGCTCATCCGCCGCATCGCGTGGCAGCAGCGCCAGTGCGAGCGCCCGTTCGGCCTGTGGCAAGCGCAGTTTGATATCGGCGATTTCCTCGCGCGCCATCTCCCGGATTTCGGCATCGCTATCGGGCGAATCGACCAACCCGTCGAGCACGCCCAGCTCCGCCCGCAACCGCCGCACCTCGCACGCCGCCTTCACCACGGGTTCGAGCTCTGCATATTCCTTCGACACGGCGACGAACCGGTCCGACGGCAGATCGCCGGTCGCCATCAGCGCCTGAAGCTCATCCCGGCGCGCAGCGATTTGCGCGATGCGTTCAGGGGAGATGCTCATCGCACCGCCTCCAAAAGATCGGCGAGCGCCACCAGCCGCTGGTCGCCCGTTCCCAGATGCTTCAGTGCCACCTTTTCGGCAACTGCCTCGGCCTCGCCAATGATCACTGCATATCCGGCGCCCGCCGCATTCGCCTTGGTCATGCGACGTTTGAAATTACCGGCAAAGGCCATTTCGGTGGCGACCCCGCCGGACCGCAGGGTCGCCAGCACACGCGTCGCGAACGTCGCTTCGCCAGCACCCATCGGCACGACAACGACAGTTGGCGTGTCAGCAACAGGTTCATCGATCAGCATCGCCAGCCGTTCGATCCCCGCCGCCCAGCCGACGCCGGCCGTCGGGTTGCCACCCAAACTCTCGATCAGCCCATCATAGCGCCCGCCCGCTAGGACGGTCCCCTGCGCGCCGAGCCGGTCGGTGACGAATTCGAACGCGGTGTGGCGGTAATAATCGAGGCCGCGTACCAGCGTGTCGTTGCGCGTCCACGCGACGCCCGCCGCGTCCAGCCCCTTGGTCACGCTCTCGAAAAACGCACCCGCCTCAGCCGTCAGATAGCCGTCGATCCCCGGTGCGGCATCGGCGATTGGCCGGTCGCGCGGGTCCTTTGAATCGAGGATCCGCATCGGGTTCTTGGCCAGCCGCGAAATGCTGTCATCACTCAGCTCGCCGCGATGTGCCTCGAAATGCGCAACCAGCGCCGTGCGCCATGCGTCGCGCGTTTCGGCATCGCCCAGCGTGTTGAGCTGCAGCGTTACCCCGTCAGATATGCCCAGCTCGCGGATCAGCTGATCGGCCATCACCAGCAGCTCGACATCGGCGGCGGGTTCGCTGGCACCGATCACTTCGGCGTCGATCTGGTGGAACTGGCGGTAGCGCCCTTTTTGCGGGCGTTCGTAGCGGAACACCGGACCGTGGGTGGCGATCTTCAGCGGCGCATATTGCTGCCACCCCTCGGTCAGGAACGCGCGCGCGATGCCCGCCGTGAATTCCGGCCGCAGCGTGATCGAATCGCCGCCGCGATCCTCGAATGTGTACATTTCTTTCGAGACGACATCGGTCGTCTCACCCAACGAGCGCGCGAACACGGCGGTTGATTCGAAGACCGGCAGTTCGAGCCGTTGGAAGCAGTATAATCTGCGGACGCGCTCGAATGCGTCGACGACCCGCGCAAAGCGGCGCTGGTCCTCTCCGAATATATCCTGTGTCCCGCGGATGCGGTTGGGCGTTTCGATGCGAGCCATTTTCGCGCGTTGTCTAAGCGAGGAAAAGCGCGAATGCCAGTCCTTCCAATCGCGGTTGTGCCCATATCGGTAATCGCGATTGACTCACTCTCGGTGCACGCGCAACATTCGAACAACTGGGGACGATACGATCCCCGGCATGCGTCGCAGGAACCACACCGCTGGCCCCCGTCAGCGGCGGAGAGTTTTTTGATGCCCGCGCTCTTGCTCCTCTTTAAGCCACGCCGATGACCGGCATGCTCGTCTCCTGGCTGCCGGGTCTGGTCGCGCTGCTGGTTGCCGGGCTGCTGGCGGGGTTTGCCGCTGGGATATTCGGCATCGGCGGCGGTTTCGTCGTCGTCCCCGCGCTCGTCGCGCTACTCCCGGTACTGGGGGGCGATCCGGCGGAATATGCCCATGTGGCGATCGGTACATCGCTGGCCACAATTGTGTTCACCTCGCTGCGATCAGTGCAGGCGCATGCCCGGCACGGTGCGGTCGATTTCGACATTCTGAAAAGCTGGGCACCGTGGATCGTACTGGGCGTCGGCGCGGGCATCTTGCTCGCGCGGCTGATCGACGGGCGCGGGCTGACATTGATTTTTGCGGCAGGTGTTTTTGCCATGTCGATTCATTTCGTCGCACCCTGGCTTGGCAATCGCCCGATGAGCGACCGCATGCCGACGGGCGTCATGCGCGCCTCGATCGCCGGCGGGCTCGGCACCTTTTCGTCGCTGCTCGGGATCGGTGGCGGCACGATCGCGGTGATGGTGATGACGCTGTGTGGCCGGTCGATCCACCGGGCGATCGCCACCGCTGCGGGGCTTGGTTTCGTTATCGCCGTGCCGGGAACGATCGGCTTTGCGATCATCGGCATGGGTGTGCCCGATTTACCGATGGGGTCGCTCGGCTACGTCAATGTGCCCGGTGCCGCGATCATCGCCTGTACGTCGATGCTTACCGCACCACTCGGGGCGGCCGCCGCGCACAGCCTGCCCGCCGCCCCACTGAAACGCGTGTTCGGCCTGTATTTGTTGTTCGTATCCGTCATCATGTTCCGCAACGCCTGGTTTTAGCCAACACCTAAGGAGACGCCCGATGGAAATTTCCCGCCGTAACCTGATGCTGGGGGCAACTGCCGTTCCCCTCGCCACTGCTTTTGCCGCCCCCGCCTTCGCCCGCCCCGCCTCCCCCGCCCCTGCGATGATCGGCGGAATGTTCGGCCCGAAGGACGGCATCGCGCGGCTGGGGCTCAACGAAAACCCCTATGGCCCGAGCGCCAAAGCGCAGCTCGCCGCCGAAGCCGCGACTGCCAAGGGTGCCTATTATGCCGACACCGCAACCGGGGTGCTGACCAAGATGATCGCCGAGAAATATGGCGTGCGGCCCGAACAGGTCGTGATCGGCACCGGCTCCGGCGAAGTGCTGAACGCCATCGCGCTCGCCTGGAAGCCCAAGGGCGCTTATCTTGGTGCCGAGCTGTTCTGGGATACCACCGCCAAATGGGGCGTGAAGTTGGGCGGGACGTTGAAGACTGTACCAATGACGGCGGGCATGGAGGTCGATCTGCCGGGCATTGCGGCAGCGGTCGATGACAGCATCGGGCTGGTGCATATCGTCAATCCCAACAACCCCACCGGATTGCTGATCGACGGCAATGCGCTGCGTGGCTTCATCAAGACCGTTGCGCCCAAGAAGACCGTGCTGATCGACGAAGCGTATAACGAACTGGTGGTCGATCCCGATTATAGCTCGATGATCGATATGGTCCGCGCCGGGCATGACGTGATCATCACGCGCACCTTCTCCAAGATCTTCGGCATGGCCGGGATGCGGATCGGTTACGCGATTTCAAGCCCCGCCAATGCCGCGCTGATCCGCAGCTATATGATGACATCGCTCAACGCCGCCGGGCTCGCGGCCGCGATCGCCTCTTTCGAGGAGGAGAGCTTCAAGGCCTTTTCCAAGGGCAAGATTACCGAAGCGCGCGAAATGATCGCCGCATCCGTCAAATCCGCCGGGCTCGAGCTGCTAACGCCGTCGGCGAACTTCGTGTTCGTGAAGGTTGCCGATGCCAATGCCGTGCAAAAGGCAATGGCGGCCAAGGGCGTGATGATCCGCGGTGCGTACGGCAAATGGACGCAGTGGTCACGCGTATCGACTGGCCGGATCGAAGATGTCGCGCGCTATTGCAAGGCGCTCCCCGAAGCCGTGGGGGCCTGACAGCCGCGGTCAGTGATATCGGGCGGCGGGAATTCACGGTACACACCGCTGATGACCGACCCCTTTTTTCGTCGCATCGGCTCAACGATCGCGCCGCCCCGCTTCCTGCTGTTCCTGTTGGCCCTGGCGCTGGGGCTGGCCTTGCTTATCCCGTCGATCGGCATCGGCTGGGGAATCATGGCGGGGTTCGACCTCGCAGCCGCGCTGTTCCTGATCAGCATCGCCCCACTCCTGCGGAGCACCACCGCGACGATGCGGGTGCAGGCACGCCGCAACGATGCTAATCGCGCGCTGCTGCTCGCGATCAGCGTGGTCGTGACCTTGGTGATCCTGGTATCGGTGACAAGCGAAATGGCCAATATGCACAACCGGGTCACGATCGGGTTGGTGATCGTCACGCTGATGCTGTGCTGGCTGTTTTCGAATACGGTCTGGGCGCTGCATTATGCCCATCTTTACTATACCGGGGCGGATGACGGCACGGACAGTGGCGGGTTGAGCTTCCCGGAAAGCGCTGAGCCCAATTACTGGGATTTCGCCTATTTCAGCTTCACGCTCGGGATGACGTTCCAGACCTCCGATGTCGTGATCACGTCGACCGCCATGCGCAAACCCGTCATCGCCCAGTGCCTTGCCGCCTTCATCTTCAATATCGGGGTGCTTGCTTTTTCGATCAACGTGCTCGGCAGTTGATCGCACCAAAGGCTGGACGGCGTGCGCCCGCGCTGCTTTAACCACGCCGTCACATTACATCCTGTCGAAAGCCCCCACATATAATGATCCGTCTGCTTTCCGTAACGGCGATGCTGCCCGCCATGCTGTGCGCGTCTGCCCCCGCGCTGGCCGAGAATTCAAAGCCCCAGCCCGTCCCGCACGTCGATCGCATTCCGGCGGCGCAGGACATTCCTTATCCCGGCACGATCACGCTGACCATCGACGCGACCGACACGCGCCAGGGCATTTTCCGCGTCAAGGAAGTGATCCCCGTCGCCAAGGCCGGCCCGATGGTGCTGCTGTTCCCGAAATGGCTGCCGGGCAATCACTGGGCATCGGGGCAAATCGAAAAACTGGCGGGGCTGAAGATCAGCGCCGGGGGCAAGTCGATCGCATGGACGCGCGACCCCGTCGATGTGTTCGCATTCCATATCGACGTGCCCGAAGGCGTAAACGCGATCGACATCGACCTGCAGTTTGCGTCGGCCACCGCGACCAATCAGGGCCGGGTGGTGATGACGCCAAACCTGCTGAGCCTGCAATGGAACTCGATGAGCCTGTACCCGGCGGGCTATTTCACCCGGCAGATCCCGGTGAAGGCAACCGTGACCTATCCGACCGGCTGGACCGCCGCGTCAGCCCTGCCGTCCACCGTCAATGGCCCGGTCTATGCCTATGAGCCGACCAACTACGAAGTGCTGGTCGATTCCCCCGTCGTCGCGGGGCGTTATTACAAGGGGTTTGCACTGTCGCCGCGGGTAACGCTCGATGCCTTTGCCGATACGCCCGCGCAGCTGATCGCGAAAGAGGATCAGGTCGAAGCGCATAAAAGGCTCGTGGATCAGGCGATCAAGCTGTTCGGCGCGCAGCATTACGACAATTACCATTTCCTGTTCACGATATCCGATGAGCTGGGCGGCATCGGCCTCGAACATCACCGATCATCCGAGAACGGGGTGAAACCGGGCTATTTCACCGAATGGGAAACCAGCATGCCGTCGCGCAACCTGCTGCCGCACGAATATGTGCACAGCTGGGACGGCAAATTCCGCCGTGGTGCCGACCTGTGGACCCCCGATTTCCGCACGCCGATGCGCGACAGCTTGCTGTGGGTCTATGAAGGGCAGACGCAGTTCTGGGGTTATGTGCTGCAGGCGCGATCGGGCATCGTCAGCAAGGCCGATACGCTTGATGCCTATGCGACGATCATGGCGAATCTGGACACCGCTCCGGCGCGGCAATGGCGGCCGCTGATCGATACCACCAACGATCCGATCATCGCCGCGCGCAAGCCCAAGGCGTGGACAAGCTGGCAGCGTTCCGAGGATTATTACAACGAAGGCCTGCTGATCTGGATGGAGGTCGATTCGATCCTGCGCCAGCAGTCCAAGGGCAAGAAATCGATGGACGATTTCGCCCGCGCCTTTTTCGGCATCAATGACGGCGACTGGGGTCAGGTGACCTACACGCTCGACGATGTCGTCACCACGCTCAATGGCATCGTCCCCTATGACTGGCAGGCATTTCTGACGACGCGGATCACCGAAACCGGCGCGCCCGCGCCGATTTCGGGCTTCGCTGCCAATGGCTACAAGCTGGTCTATACCGAAACGCCGACCGCGTTTTTCAAGGCGAACGAAAAGAACCGCACCAACACTGATCTCAGCTATTCGATCGGCATGGTGATCGGCAAGGCAGGCGAGATCAGCGCGATCACTTGGGACGGTCCAGCCTTTGCTGCCGGATTGACCGTTGGCCGGACGATCACCGCAGTCAACGGTTTTGCCTACACGCCCGAAAAGCTGAAGGAAGCGATTACTGCCGCCAAGGCGACCACCACGCCAATCGAACTGCTCGTCAAGAATGGCGACCGGATCGATCGCTTTGCCATCGACTATCACGGTGGCCTGCGCTACCCGCGCCTCGAGAAAATCGGCACCGGAGAGGGTGGCCTCGATCGGCTCTTGAAAGCCAAATAGGAAGAGCGGACATCTTATGCGTATCGACATGGTTCCGGTGGGTGACGACATCCCCAACAGCCTGAACGTCATCATCGAAGTGCCTGTCGGCGGTGAGCCGGTGAAATATGAATTCGACAAGAAATCGGGCGCGCTGTTCGTCGATCGCATTCTGCACACGCCGATGCGCTACCCGGCCAATTACGGTTTCATCCCACACACCCTGTCACCCGATGGCGATCCGCTCGACGCGCTGGTCGTGGCGCGTTCGCCCTTCATTCCCGGTTGCGTCGTGCGGGTGCGCCCGATCGCCGTGCTGTTTCTGGAAGACGAAGCGGGTGGTGACGAAAAGCTGCTGACCGTGCCGGTCGATGCGACTTTTCCCTATTATTCGAACGTCGACGAACATCATGATCTGCCCGAGATCGTGATGCAGCAGATCGAGCATTTTTTCACTCATTACAAAGACCTGGAGCCCAAGAAGTGGGTTCGTGTCGGCAAATGGGGCGGGGCAGACGAAGCGCGCCGGATCGTGATCGAAGCAGTTGAACGGGCCGAGGCGGCGAAGACGGCTTAGGCCTTTTTGCGGGGTTTGCGGGCAGGCGCCCGCTGCCCCGCCGCCACCGCGATCATCGCCCAATCGCGCATGGCATCTGCATCGTCATAGACATCATCGGGGGCGCGGCGGTAATTCATCGATCCTTCTCGCCCCTCGCCCATCTGAAAGGTGAAACGCGGGCAGCCAGCGGCGTCCCATTCGGCATCGCTCGTCGCATCCGCCTTGAACCACAACAGATCGTCAGCGACGATCGCGAAGATCGTGCCGTCGAGGTAAAGCGTCGCCCCGCCCATCATCGCCCGCCGGGTGACGATGCCCATGGGAGCAAGCGCCTCCTCGACCCAGGCGATCAGACCGGCATCGACTGCCATCAGCCTTGTCCGGCCAGCCGCGCGAGCGCCTCGCCGGAGACCCGACAGGTGCGCCATTCCTCCATCAGTTCAGCGCCCATCGCGCGGTAGAAATCGATCGCGGGCGTATTCCACGTGAGCACCTGCCATTCGAATCGTGCACAGCCACGTTCGACCGCGATCGCTGCCAGCTGCTGGAGCAGCGCCTTGCCGATCCCCAGCCCCCGCGCTTCTGGCGTCACGTACAGATCCTCCAGATACAGCCCGCGCCACCCCGTCCAGGTCGAGAAATTATGGAAGAACAGCGCGAGGCCAACGGGGGCGCCGTCGACTTCGGCGATCAGCGCCTCGGCGGCTGGCGTGGCGGCGAACATCGCGTCGTGGAGCAATGCCTCGGTCGCGACGACCTTGTCGAGCGCGCGTTCATAGATTGCCAGTTCGCGCACGAGGTGCAGGATCACCGGCACGTCAGCAGGGGTGGCAAAGCGGATCACCTGCGTCATGCGGCAGCCTCTGTTTGCGGGGCGGGTGCTGCCTTGCCGCGCACCGCGAGCACGCACCCACCGATGATCAGCACGGTACCGATCACCGTATAAATCGACACGCGTTCATCGAATACCAGATAGCCGAGAATCGCTGCCCAGACGAACGCGGTATATTCAACCGGGGCCAGCACCTGCGCTTCTGCCCGGCCATAGGCCCAGGCGAGTGCCATTGCCGAGACTGATCCCAAGACCGCCGCCGCGCCGATCGCGGGCAATTGCGCAACAGAGGGCAAACCCGCAAGCCACGGCGCACCGATCAGCAATAGCCCTCCGAGCACGATGCTGGTGAACAGCGCCACCTCCAGCGGATCGGCCACCTGCGCTTGCTGGCGTAACAGGATCAGGCTGTACGCGTAGAAGATCGACGCCGCGAAGATCGCGATCGAGCCGAGCACATGCGCGGTCGATGCCTGCGCCTGCACCTCGCCCGCAGCAATGGCGAGGACCCCCAGACTGGCGACCACCGATCCCCAGATCGCCGCACGCCGGATCTTCTCCCCCAGCAATGCGGCTGCGAAATACAGGGCAATCAGCGGGGCGAGGAACGTCAGCGCGACCCCCTGCGCCATCGGCACGCGCACCAGCCCCCAAAAGAACAACAACACCGACAAACCCGCCGTGGCGCCGCGCATCGCGTGGAGCTTCAGTGCCGCCGGGCCAGGCATGGGCTGGCGCCGGATCACGAAAACCGCGCCCAGCATTACTGCGCCAACCAGCGATCGCCACAGCACTGCGCTATAGGCGCCGCTCTGGATGCTGAGCCCCTTCATCAGCGCATCCATGACCGAATAGGTCGCGATACCGCCAGAGGCGACTGCGAAGGCAAGGGCGTTCCGGCTGATCATCGATGCGGGCGATAGCCGGGTGCGTCGCGCGCGTCACCACTGCATTGGTCGCTTAGCGTAACGTCATCGTTCCGCGGCGCATTTCGACCGTTTCGAGTTTGGAGAGATAAGACTGGCCGAGCAGCGACACGTTCAACCCTTCCAGCACCGCGCCGCGCACCTGCGCTGCGCGCTTCCCGTCGAGGGTGACGGTGTCGATCATGATTTCCTGTCCGCGCACGGCACCCGATGCGCCGGAGCCGATCACCTGGAACTGGCCAGGGTCGACCGCAATTCCGGCGCGCTTGGCATCCTCCACCGTCAGCGCAACGGTCGTCGCGCCGGTATCGACGACGAACCGAGTTGGCATGCCATTCACATCGGCGACGGCGTAGTAATGCCCGTTCTCGCTGCGCTCGATCACGGTATCGACGGGCGGGTCATCGGCGGGCGGTTGCTCGGCGGGTGTCGGCGCCGGGGCAGCGCCAGCGGCGACGGGAGCCGATCGCGGCGCCATCGGCGCGGTCAGCCCGATCGCGATGCCGACAATGGCGACCAGAGAAAGCGCGATCTTCATGCGCCAAATATAGGCAAGCAGGCTTAGATCGCTGTTAACGGCGATGGCAAATAATGTCCTAAATGGTGGCCGCGTCCGGCAGTGCTCAATGCGTCAGCTTCAACCCGATGATGCACGCCACCAGCCCGAGCAGCAGCAGAATCCGGACCAGGTTTATCGGCTCCTCCCCCGTGACCACGCCGACCAGTACTGTCCCGACGGCGCCGATGCCAACCCAGACGGCATAGGACGTGCCGAGCGGGATCGTCTTCGATGCCTTTTCTAGCAACGTGAAGCTGATCGCGGCGCACACGAAAAAGCCGATATTCCAGCCGACATTCTTGAAGCCATCGGCATAGCGCAGGCAGGTGGTAAAGCCGACTTCGAACAACCCAGCGAGGACGAGGAGTATCCAGGCCAAAGCCTAAGCCGCCGCCTCGACGAGTTTCGACTGATCCGCCGCGTCGATCTCCGCTGCCTTGGCTTCGACCAGTTTGACGATGTGCTCAATCATGTCCTCGCTCTGCACGGTGTGATCGGTCACGCCCGACAGATAGACCATGTGCTTGCCATTGCCGCCGCCGGTCAGCCCGATAT
>CAZWAL010000075.1:0-11813 GCA_964631905.1 uncultured Stakelama sp. | reverse complement strand
AGCGGGCGTGCGGTGATGTTGGTATGCTCCAATATCCCGGCATCGAGCGCCATTTCGGGCAGCATCGTCACCCCCAGGCCATTATCGACCATCTGGACGATGGTGTGGAGCGACGTGCCGAGCATCGTTGCCTCGGCGCGCAGTTCTGGCCGGTTACACGCCGACAGCGCATGATCCTTCAGGCAATGCCCGTCCTCGAGCAGCAGCAGCCGCCGTTCATCGATATCCGCAGCGCGGATCGTGGCGGGGCAGGGGGTGTATTCACCATCGGGAAAGGCAACAAACAATTTGTCGTCGAACAGCGGCTGCGCTGAGACTTCACCACAGGCATAGGGCAGCGCGAGCAGCACGCAATCGGTGCGGCCATTGTGAAGCCCTTCGCAAGCGACGCCGCTCGTTTCCTCGCGCAGATAGAGCTTGAGATCGGGATAGTCGGTCCGCAGCCGCGGCAGGATGCGCGGCAACATAAAGGGCGCGATCGTCGGGATCACGCTCATCCGCATTTCACCCGATAAGGGACGCCCGGCAGCGCGCGCGAGATCGCCGAGTTCCTCCGCCTCGCGGAGCACCCGGCGGGCCTTGTCGGCGATCCGGTCTCCCAGCGGCGTGAAGCGCACCACGCGGCGGGTGCGCTCGACCAGGGTGACCCCGATCAGCGTCTCCAGTTCGCGCAGGCCTGCCGACAAGGTCGATTGCGTGACGAAACACGCGTCCGCCGCGCGTCCGAAATGGCCGTGATCCCGCAGCGAGACAAGATATTGGAGCTGCTTCAGCGTCGGCAGATAGGTCGCGCTCAGTGGAAGTCTCCCTCGATCAGAACGCGACTAATAACAGATTTTATCGATCACGTCGCGCCTTACGCCGCCTGCGCGACATTCTCTGCCGGCAAGCGGATCAGATAATCGAAGGCGGCGAGCCCGGCCGTCGCCCCGGCGCCCATCGCGATCACGATCTGCTTGTACGGCTCGGTCGTCGCATCGCCCGCCGCGAAAATGCCGGGGACAGACGTTTCGCCGTGATGGCCGATCTCGATCTCACCGTGGCGGGTGAGGTTGACCGTGCCCTTCAGCCATTCGGTGTTCGGCACCAGCCCGATCTGGACGAAGATGCCGTCGAGATCGATCGTATGGACGGTGCCCGTGTTTCGATCCTTATAGGTCAGCCCGATCACCTTTTCGCCGTTACCAAGCACTTCGGTGGTCTGTGCGGACTTCAGCACGCTGACGTTGTTCAGGCTCGCCAGCTTGCGCTGGAGGACCGCATCGGCGCGCAACTGGCCGTCGAATTCGATCAGCGTGACATGCGCGACGATACCCGCCAAGTCGATCGCTGCTTCGACACCTGAGTTGCCGCCGCCGATCACCGCGACACGCTTGCCGCGGTAGAAGGGGCCATCGCAGTGGGGGCAATAAGCGACCCCGCGATTACGATATTGCTCCTCACCGGGCACGCCGATCTGCCGCCAGCGCGCACCGGTGGTCAGGATCAAGGTCCGCGCCTTAAGCGATGCGCCGCTGGCGAGCTTCACCTCGTGCAGGCCAGCTTCGCTGGTCGCGGGGATGATCCCGGTCGCGGTCTGCAGCGTCATGATGTCGACGTCATAATCGCGGACATGGCGTTCGAGCTCGGCGGCGAGCTTCGGCCCTTCGGTGTGCGGGACCGAGATGAAATTCTCGATCCCCATCGTGTCCATCACCTGCCCGCCGAAACGCTCGGCGGCGATGCCCGTGCGGATGCCCTTGCGCGCGGCATAGATGGCGGCGGCACCACCGGCGGGGCCCCCACCGATGACGAGAACCTCGAACGGCTCCTTTGCATCGATCGCCTTGGCGACGCGCGCTTCGGTGCCGGTATCGAGCTTGGCGACGATCTGCTCCAGCTCCATCCGGCCCTGGCCGAACAATTCACCGTTCAGGAACACCGTCGGCACTGCCATCACCTTGCGGCTGTCGACTTCATCCTTGAACAGCGCGCCGTCGATCGCGGTGTGGGTGATCCGGGGGTTGAGCACCGCCATCAGGTTCAGCGCCTGCACGACATCGGGGCAGTTCTGGCACGACTGCGAGAAATAGCTTTCAAAGGCATAATCGCCGTCGAGTGCGCGGACCTGATCGAGCAGTTCCTGCGCAGCTTTCGATGGATGTCCGCCGACCTGCAGCAGTGCGAGCACCAGTGAGGTGAATTCGTGCCCCATTGGCAGCCCGGCAAAGCGCACGCCGATATCGGTGCCAACCCGGCGGATCATGAAGCTTGGCTTGCGCTTGTCGTCACCGTTGATGAGCGACACCTGATCCGACAGCGCAGCAATCTCGCCGAGCAACTCACCGAGCTCGCGCGACTTTCCGTCTTCACCCAACGACGCGACCAGTTCGATCGGTTGCTTGATGTTGACCAGATATGCTTTCAGCTGCTGCGTCAGATTGGCGTCGAGCATCGCGCGTTCCTTTTAAGTCAATTTGGTGCAATCCCCTCCCCGAAACGGGGAGGGGTGCGGTCGTCTTCACAGACAAAAGCGATCGATCAGATCTTGCCGACGAGATCGAGCGACGGGGCAAGGGTTTCTTCGCCCTCTTCCCACTTGGCGGGGCAAACCTCGCCCGGATGCGCCGCGATATACTGTGCTGCCTTGATCTTGCGAAGCAGTTCGGCGGCATTGCGGCCGACGCCTTCCGACGTAACTTCCATCAGCTGGATCACGCCCTGCGGATCGACGACAAAGGTGCCGCGATCGGCCAGGCCCTGGCCTTCGCGCAGGATCTGGAAGTTGTTGCTGATGCTGTGATTCTGGTCGCCGAGCATGAAATAGTCGATCTTGCCGATCGCTGGCGACGTGTCATGCCAGGCCTTGTGGCTGAAATGCGTGTCGGTCGACACCGAATACACCTCAACGCCCATCTTCTGCAGCGTGGGATAGATATCGGCCAGATCTTCCAGCTCGGTCGGGCAGACGAAAGTGAAATCGGCGGGATAGAAAAAGAAAACCGCCCATTTACCGAGCACGTCTGCATCGCTGACGGTGACGAACTTGCCCTGCTTGTACGCCTGGGTGGTGAACGGCTTGATGGTGCTGCCGATAAGCGACATGATAATATCTCCATGCGAAAGGGTGAGCGAATTGCTGCGCTGCAATACATAGGTATTCCGCGCTGCAACAAAAATTGAAAGCTTTTGGAACAGTGATCGGGTGGGTCGATCACAGTTGCAACGGTTATCGATTCTATCGTAAAGTCAATAGCCGCGCAGGACCAGAAATCTCATCAACGCAGGGCGGACCATACCGAATAGGCACTGGTGATCGACAGGATGCCGCCGATCATCGCCATCAATGGGCGTGCGGGCACACGCTTGGCGAGCATCGCGCCAAACGGGGCTGCAATGAGGCCACCGATCAAGATGCCTGCAGTCGCGATCGTAAAGGCCGCAAAGCCGATCGTGGCGATGAACGTCGCCGAAATCGTGACGGTCAGGAAGAATTCGGACGCATTGACTGTCCCGATCGTCGTGCGAGGCGATGCGCCTTGAACCAGCAGGTTCGAGGTGACGACCGGACCCCAGCCGCCGCCGCCCGCCGCATCCAGAAAGCCGCCAACCAAGCCGAGTGGCGCGATGATTTGCGGTTCTCGAGGTATCACTTCGCCCCGCCATGCGCGGTAAATGAGGTAAGCGCCGATCGTCGCCAGATAGGTCATCACCAGCGGCTTGGCGACCGACGCATCGATATTGGTCAGCAGATACGCCCCAGCAACGCCCCCGATCATGCCGGGGATCACCAGTCGCCGAAACAGTTTCCAGTCGACATTGCGCTGCCAGATATGGCTCGCGCCCGATGCGGCGGTCGTGAAGGTTTCAACCGCATGGACGCTGGCCGAGGCGACCGCCGGAGAAACGCCCAACATGCTGACCAGCAAGGTGGAATTGACGATGCCAAAGGCCATGCCTAGCGCGCCATCGATAACCTGTGCCGCAAAGCCGACGCCGATATAGGGCAGGATCGCGCTGAAATCGGCAGTCGTGAAGTGGAACATTGCGCGGCCTAACTGTGTCAACGTCCCTGCTAGGCACCCGGCGCTAAGCCTACAAGATAGATAGGATTTGCCACCCGAAAGCGGACGATGAAGCGGTTCTGGAATTCGTCGAGGCGAATGCCTAGATAGCGGTCAAGAACAAGGGGACCTGGCCATGATGCGCCGCCTGACTGACTATCTCGATTCCATCAAGGCGCGTGATCCCGCCCCAAGGTCGCGCTGGGAAGTGCTGCTATACCCCGGCGTCCTCGCCCTTGGCCTGCACCGTGTCGCGCACAGTCTGTACCGCGCCGATCTGTTTTTCCTGGCCCGCTTCGTGAATCATCTGTCACGGTTCCTGACCGCGATCGATATCCATCCGGGGGCCGTTATCGGGCGAAATTTCTTTATCGATCATGGTTTTACCGTGATCGGGGAAACCGTGGAAATCGGTGATAACGTCACGATTTATCAGTGCGTTACCCTGGGCGGCACCAGCCCGGATAACGGCGTTGCCGGCAAGCGCCACCCGACGCTGCTCGATAATGTCATCATCGGATCAGGCGCACAGGTGCTCGGACCGATCACGGTCGGTGTCGGCGCGCGGGTTGGGGCCAATGCTGTTGTGACGCGTGACGTTGTGCCCGGCGCGGTGATGGTCGGCATCCCCGCCCGCGCGACGATGGTTGAGGGCGGACGCGGCGACAAGAGCTTCGTGCCCTATGGTACCCCATGCAGTGAGATGTTCGATCCCGAAACGCAGAAAATGGAGTTGCTCCGCTGCGAGATGGAAACGCTGCGCAAGCGGCTCGATGAATTGCTCAGCGCGAGCGAAGGCATGGCCGGGGAGCGTCGCGACCGCGCCTGATGGGGACGGTGACGCCCTTTCCGGTGCCCGCTAGCCGCGCGACCCCGCAAATCGGGTTCGAGCGGGCAGAGTTGACGCGCATTCTGGATCTGTATGGGCGCATGGTCGCTGCCGGGCATTGGCGCGATTATGCGATGGACATGGGCCGAGAGGCCGCGGTGTTCTCTGCCTTTCGCCGCGCCACCGAACGCCCCGAATTCCGCATCGAGAAGCGTCCGGCCCTGCGCAACCGCCAGGGCATGTGGGCGCTGGTGGGCGAAGGCGGCGCGGTGCTGAAGCGTGGGCATGATCTGGCCGCGGTGCTCGCACCGGTCGAGCGGCGGCTGGTCAAGCTGGTCGCGGACTAGACTCCCAAAAAAATGCCCCGGTGCCGTGGGGGCACCGGGGCAGTGGGGCGTCGTACCGGCCGAATGGCGTCAGGCCGGCACGATCGTCTGCACAGGGGGCAGCCGATCCTTGAGGCCACCAAGCAGCGCGACGGCGAGGCCGCGCATCTGGTGCCAGAACACGGAAAGCGTCAGCAGCGCGGAGCCGATGACAAAGGCAGTAAGCGATGCGCTGAGTTCGACCGCGCCTGCGCCTTGAAACAGCGCGTACATGGCATAGAGCACGTAAACGAGGCTCGAGACGAGCAGCGCGCGCCGATCGACCGCAAGCGCGACAAAGGCGAAAACTAGGTACAGCGCGATCACCACGCCCGCCTTGGCGGCATCGACATTCTGATCGAACACGCCGAGCATCTGAAACACCGGATGCGCGATCAGCGGTGCTGCGGCGAGGTGAAGCCAGAAGGCAACATCCGACCGGCGGGTGCGGCGTTCCTTGTCGGACATGTCCCATCCCATCGCGACCGCGAACACCATGACGCCAGCGGCGAGCAGGATCGGATAGATTGCATCCTTCGCGGCGGGAACGGCAGCAATCGTGAGCGCAATCGCCACACCGACCAGCGCCATCGCGCCTGCGGCTACCGTGATCGGCACCATAAACCGCCGCCAATGCGCCCAGGCGGCACCCGCGGTGACCAGCGCGATTCCGGCGCCGATGATGGCATCGGTGCGATCGGGCAGATCAGGGTTCAGGCTGACGAGCGCACCGATCATCGTGGCGGCAACACCGCCGACAAAGGCGAGCAATAGCAGGATGCTGGGCAGCGCCATGCGGCGACGGCGCGTGAAATATTCGGCGAGCAGCCAGGCCGATACCGCGACCCCCGCCCCGCCGAGCGCTGGCGTGACCATCGCCCCGATCTGGGCGATCGCGGTGAGCGACAGCGACAGGGCGATGGCGACGAAAATGTCATTAAAGCCGGTGAGCAGTTTGAAATGTTCTTCGTCGACTGCCGGGGCCGAGCGGCCATTGGCGGTATAATTGCGAAACGCGGCGGCCATCTGAGGTGTAAGCACCCCAGCGGCCACCGCGCCATCGATATCGCTTTCGCTATACATCATGATCCTCCCGTTGTTGACGCAAGGATAGCATAGGTGTGTTAGCGTTTCAATACACCATGTCGCAACAGTCGTCAGAAGCTGAAACCGACGCCAAAGCCACCGCTGAACTGGTTTGCGCTACCTTCGCGTGCGACCACGGGGCTGTCGGCGATGCTGCCCACCAACCGCTTGTATCCGGCAAAGCTGTTCAGCGACCAGCGTGGTGACAGGCGGTAGCTGGCGCCAAGCGACAGGCTGACATCTTTGATGCCGCCCTTGGCGTTGTATCCCGTCAGCCCGCTCGTGGCAGCCCCGGCAGGCGTGATCGAGAAATAGCGCCGGGCATAATCGCCGCTTGCCCCCGTGATCGCCGCATCGGCCGAAAGCCGCCATTTGCTGCCGAGCGTTTGGGCATAGCCAATCGTCGCGGTGCCCAGCCAGCCATTATGGACCTGGCTGACATCGTGAACGCCCTCGACTGCGAAGCGGAACCGCCCGTTCTTGCCGACATCGATATTGGTCGCGGCAAAGGCACCGACTTCATAGGCGTCGTCGATCCGCCCCAGGCTGGCGACAGCGGCGCTATCGATATTGCGGCGGCGACCCAGCGTCAGATGCGCGACCGGGCCGAACTCGAATCGATCGCTGTTCAGGATGTTGGCGCGAGCCGAGAGCCCTTCGAGGGCGATGTAGCGGTTGTCGAAACGCACCGTGCCGCCGACGAGCGGGATGATGCGATAACCGTCGGCGCCTTCATAATCGGGCACCGCGCCCACCCCGGCAATGACGATGCCGTGGACGCCGCCGTCCTGCTGATCGAGCGGTTCGGCTTGCTGCGCGGTGGCCGGGGAAGCGATCGCCATCAGGGCGATGACGGGCAAAATGGCTTGAAACATGTTCATGGTCTTGGTCCTTTTTGGGTTGGATTGACGGCGCGTGGAAACAGCGCACCGGCCGTCACGTCGGTGCGGGGGTAAGCGGGTGAAGCTGAGGGTTAGGTCAGGCGCTGTGCGGGGCGCGCCACAGGGTGACCGCGGTGGCGATCAGCCAGGCGGTGAGCAGCAGAAATCCGGTAATGGTTGCGGTGGAGAACAGTGCGCCCGACGCGCCCAGCGCGATGGCAAGGCCCTCGCCCGTGCCCATGGCGATCAGCGCGGCGGTGCCGAAGCCGATCAGCGCCGGCGCGCGATCCCCTTCGTCCCACTGCATCGCGGCGACCTGGATCACGAACATCGTGAGCAGCCACTGGCCGATCTGTTCGCCAATCGCGATGCCGCCATATCGGTTCAGCACCTCAAAGGCATATTCGGCGGCAAGCCGCGCTTCGGACTGGTTTGCTGCATCAGCATGGTTGCGCGCCAGATCGGGCACGACGAACACCCAGCGCGCCAGGCCAACCGCCTGGGTCAAGCCCGATGCCGCTGCGGTGATCGCAGCACCGATGGCGAGCGCTGGTGACCGCTTCAGTCGCTGCGGGGTGATTGCCAGCGCGGTGCCGATCGGGATCAGCGCGAGCGCCGTCAGCATGAAGCCGTACCAGCCGAGCACCAGCTCAGATCCGCCTTCGGCAAAGCGCGCCAGCACGACCGCCGCGCTGTGGCGCAGAATATCGGGGTAGTCGAAAATCGTCGCCAGCATGGCGTAGGGAATGTTGAAGGCAATCGCGAGGCCCATCGTGGCCAGGCCCGTCCAGCGGCGTTGTGTCATCGTGAGTCTCTCTGTCTCCAGTTGGTGACAAAGCATTTGCCACCACTCGGTGACATAGGCAAGCATTTTTATCACCAATCAGTGACATTTTTTCTGGACGGGAGTCTCAACGCTGTTACGGTGGCGGCAGGGAGCTAAAAAAATGACCGATCAGGCAGCACTGGCAAAGCCGCAAACGCGCGATCGCGCACGAACCGAGGAAGCCATCATGAAGGCGGCGCGTGACGTGCTCGCCGATCAGGGGTTTCAAGGGTTTGGCATCAACGCGATTGCCCGCCGGGCGGGATGCGACAAGCAATTACTCTATCGCTATTATGGCGGGCTGGACGGGCTGGCCGATGCTATCGGCAACGATGTCGCCAACGGGCTGGGTGTCCGGCTGACCGAGATAGCAGGGGAAAGCAAACCCGAAAGCTATGGCGCATTAATGGAAAAGCTCATGCTGGGCTTTGTATCGGTACTGCGTGCCGATCCCCTGCTGCAGCGGATCACCGCCTGGGAAATCTCCGAACCGAACGCCATGACGACCCGATTCGCTGCGGCGCGAGGACTGGTATTGCAGCGCTGGGTCGAGAAGCAGCGCGGCACGCTGACGCCTCCGGCCGATGTCGATGCCGCCGCGATCAACGCGGTTCTGATCGCGGCCGCCCAACACCTCGTCCTATCGGCCACGGCGGTTGGCGGGTTTGCCGGAATCGACCTGATCTCGGACGCGCATTGGGAGCGGATCCGGCGCAGTATCGGTCAGCTCGTGCGCGGGGTGTACTGATCGCGGTCAGCCCCGGGTGATTGCTGTCCGGTGGCGATGACCGCGGGTGGCGATGAAGATCGCCGCGCCGATTACCACCGCTGCCAGCATCGCGAGCCAAGACATCAATTCGCTGCCTGCCACCAGCAGGATGCAGGTGATCGCCGCCAGGCCGACAACGACATTATCGCGCGCCGATCCCGCGCCATCACCCCGCCGCTCGATGACCGGTAACGCCGCAATACAGCCGAGATAGACGATCAGCCGAGAGGCGACGCTCAACACTGCCAGCGCGGTGAAGCCGCCGCTCAGCGAGAGCGCGGTCACGACGACCATGATGAAGATCACCGCATTGCGCGGCACCGCATCCGTGCTGTTCACGCGGCCAAACCATGCCGGCAAGCCCTCGAGCGCCTCCAGCGCCAATAATCGTCGCGACAGGAACAACATATTGTTGAGCACATTGGCGAAGATCGAAATCGTCGCGGTCGCCAGAATAATCGCTGCGCCTGCCGCGCCAACCAGCGCCGCTGCCATCGCCGCGAGCGGTGCCTTTTCGATCGTACCGGGCACATAGGTGGTGACGACATAGCCCCAGACGATCAGTGCATAGAGGAAGGTGACACCGATAAAGACCATCACCAGCGCGCGTGGCATATCACGCTTCGGATTGCGGGCCTCCCCGGCAATCGTCAGCGCGCCTTCGAACCCGACAAAGGCATAGGCGCACAGGAGTGCCGCTTTTGCGGGCGACCATTGCTCGGCCGGATGAGGAGCGCCCGCATCGGCGATCACCATCGGCAGCGCCAATACGACAAGTAGAGCGAGTGGGAGCAGTTTCAGCACGGATAACAGGCTCAGCGTGCGGGCGACGCCGCTGGTTCGGTTGAGATTGACGATGAAGATCAACCCCAGGGCGACCAGCACGATCGCCAGATGTGCAGCGGGACTGTCGCCACGTGTCCCCCAGCCGCGCAGGGCGTAATCGGCGAGCAGATTGACGTTGGCGGCCGCGGCCGCGGTGGTCGAGAGCAGCTGCATCCAGCCGATCTGGAACGCGGCCGTTTTGCCGAATGCGGCCTCGACATAAAGGATTGGGCCACCCGTGCCGTCGAACCGGCTCGACAGACGTGCCATGACGAGCAGAACGGGCAGCATCGCCGCACCGACCAGCAAGATGAGAACGGGCGCCCAGCCACCGCTATTGGCAGCGACGCTGGCGGGGAACCCAAAGATCGCCGCGCCGATCAGCCCGTTGAGCACCATAGCGGCAAGCCCCCAGAATCCGACGCTGCGAACCAGCTTGCCGCTGGTGGAGGTGGGGGGTGATGTCATCGTGCGATCAAGGTTGCACGAATGAATCGGGGCCGCAATCGATGCGGCCCCGGGAGGTAGCCTACTTGGCCTGGAGCAGCTTCAGGATGCTGAGCGATTGCTCGCTACCCGATTGCGGGGTCAGTTCGCCGGTACGATCGGTGATCGCATCCCAATGCGCGGCGATACCCTCTGGCGAGAGATCGTCACCGGCCAGCAGTTTCCCCGCGGTGAGCGTGACATAAGCCGCCTGGAACACGCCGGCACCGGCGCCGATGATCATGTTGGTCGGTGCCTCTTCGGACACGAGATAGAGCGCGGCGGGGGCGACCTTTTCGGGCGCGAAGGCCGCGAAAGCTTCGGCCGGGAACAGATCCTCGGTCATACGCGTGCCCGCGGTTGGCGCAATCGTGTTGACCTTGATGTTGTTCTTGGCGCCCTCGATCGCGAGCGTCTTGGTGAGCCCGGCGAGGCCGAGCTTGGCGGCGCCATAATTGGCCTGACCGAAATTGCCGTAGAGCCCGGTCGACGAGGCGGTCATGAGCACGCGGCCATAATTTTGGGCGCGCATCGTTTCCCACACTGCCTTGGTGCAGTTGGCCGAGCCGTTCAGGTGGACATCGACGACGAACTTGAAGTCGGCGGGTTCCATCTTGGCGAAGCTCTTGTCGCGCAGCACGCCGGCATTGTTGATCAGAATGTCGATCGAGCCCCATTTCTCCTTGGCGGCTTCGACCATCGCGACCATCTGGTCATATTCGGTCACGCTGCCGCCATTCGACATCGCGGTGCCGCCAGCGGCTTCGATTTCCTCGACGACCTTCAGCGCGGCGTCCGAATGGCCGGTGCCATCGCGCGATCCGCCGAGATCATTGACGACGACCTTGGCACCACGCCGCGCGAGTTCAAGCGCATAGGCGCGACCCAACCCGCCACCGGCTCCGGTGACAATGGCGACGCGGTTTTCGAAACTGATGGTCATGATCGCTCTTCCCAGAATGTTGAGGTCCAGCGCTTCCTATTCGATTGCGCAACAGGCGCAAGCGCGACCGACATCTGGTCCTGCTTGCGCATCCGTTCAGCGACGCGGTTTGCGGGTGCGCTTCTTGGTTGCTTTCGTCGCGCTGTTGCCCGGCTCCATGCAATCATCGAACTGGCCGCGCTTGCAGATCGGATAGGTGGTCATTGCAGATGCTGCGCTGACTCGGGTCGGATCGGTCGCGAGGGCGGAGTTATTGGCGTCGGCGGCAGAGTTGGTCGTCATATTCGCTTCCTGGGCACGCGGTCCGGTGGACGGCACCGGCGCGGTCGACAGAGTCGTATTGGGGATTTGGCTGGTCGGCGCTGGTGTCGTCTGCGCGGTGGCAGGCACGGCAAAGGCGAGTGCAGCAAAGCTAAGCAAAATTTTCATGATCACGGCTCCTGATCCAGGGACGGGGACTCATCGCCCCGCCCCAACAACGATCAGAGGCCAGTTAAGTGCCCAGAACAGGCGTCGCCCGCTCAGTTCCCCGAATCGAGCGCATAGCCCGCCGAGCGGACCGTGCGGATGATGTCCGGCCGGTCGCCATGGTTGATCGCCTTGCGCAGGCGGCGGATATGGACGTCGACGGTGCGGCTTTCGATGTCGCTGTCATGCCCCCACACGGCATCGAGCAGGCGTTCCCGGCTAAAAACCCAGCCGGGATGCTCGAGGAAATGCTTGAGCAGCCGGAACTCGGTCGGCCCGAGCGGGATGACCT
>CAZWAL010000074.1:0-11970 GCA_964631905.1 uncultured Stakelama sp. | reverse complement strand
TCGACGCGCCGCCGATCCCCGCGCCGCTCCGCCGACTGATCGAATGGACCGCCGATTATTATCTCGCCCCGCCTGCGTCGGTGCTGCGAATGGCGCTCGCCTCCACCTCGGCGCTGGATGGCGCGCGGACGGTGACAGAGTATCGCGCCAGCGGCGAGATGCCGCCGCGGATGACGCCGCAGCGCGCGCAGGCGCTCAACCGGATCGGTGATCGGCAGGGCCTGATCCGTGAACTCGCCGCCGCGGCGCAGGTCAGCGACGCAGTGATTCGCGGGCTGGTAAAGGCGGGTGCGATCGAGGCAGTCGAAGTGGCGATCGACAGCCCCTATCCGCGCCCCGATCCCGGTTTCGGCGTCCCCGCGCTATCAAATGATCAGGCAGCTGCTGCCTGTGCACTGGCGGACAACGTCACAGCCCGGGCCTTCGCCCCTACCCTGCTCGACGGTGTCACCGGATCCGGCAAGACGGAGGTTTATTTCGAGGCGATCGCCGCCGCGATCCGCGCGGGGCGGCAGACGCTGGTGCTGCTCCCCGAAATCGCGCTGACCGAACCGTTCCTGACGCGTTTTGCCGCGCGGTTCGGTTGTGCGCCGGTGGCATGGCATTCGGACCTTCGCCAGTCGCAGCGCCGCCGGGCGTGGCGCGCGATTGCCAGTGGCGAGGCCCTGGTGACGGTGGGCGCAAGGTCGTCGCTTTTCCTGCCCTATGCCGATCTGGGGCTGATCATCGTCGACGAAGCACATGAGACGAGCTTCAAGCAGGAAGACGGCGTGCATTACCACGCCCGCGACGTGGCGGTGATGCGCGCCAAGTTCGAAGGCTGCCCGGTGGTGCTCGCATCCGCCACCCCCGCAATCGAGACGCGCCATCAGGTGGCGCTTGGCCGCTATGCCGAACTGAAGCTGCCGGGCCGCTATGGGGCCGCGCAAATGCCGGTGATCGAGGCGATCGACCTGATTGCCGAGCCGCCCGAGCGCGGCCGCTGGATCGCCCCCCGGCTGGTCCGCGCGATTGACGAAACCCGCGCGCGCGGGGAGCAGGTGCTGCTGTTCCTCAACCGGCGCGGCTATGCCCCGCTCACCTTGTGCCGCACCTGCGGGCACCGCTTCCAATGCCCCAATTGCACCGCCTGGATGGTTGAGCACCGCCTCGTCCGGCGCCTCGCTTGCCATCATTGCGGCCATGTCGAGCAGGTGCCCGAGGCATGCCCCGAATGCGGCAACCCCGATACACTGGTCGCGTGTGGACCGGGGGTGGAGCGCATCGCTGATGAGGTCGCGCTGTTCTGGCCCGATGCCAAGCGCGCGGTGGTGACGTCCGACACGCTCTGGTCGCCCGCCAAGGCCGCCGAGTTCGTCCAGCGGATGGAGGCGGGTGATATCGACATCGTCATTGGCACCCAGCTGGTGACCAAGGGCTATCATTTCCCCAATCTGACGCTGGTCGGCGTGATCGATGCCGATCTGGGGCTGGGCGGCGGTGATTTGCGCGCGGCGGAGCGCACTTTCCAGCAGATCAGCCAGGTCGCGGGCCGCGCGGGGCGCGAACGCAAGCCCGGCCATGTCTTCATCCAGACGCACAGTCCGCAGGCATCCGTCATGCAGGCGCTGGTGAAGGGCGATGCCGATGCGTTTTATGCTGCCGAAACCGAGGCCCGCCGCGAGGCCGATGCGCCGCCGTTCGGGCGCTATGCCGCGATCATCGTCTCGTCGGAAGATCGTCAGGCCGCCGAAGATGTCGCGCGTGAAATCAAGCGAACCTCACCCGAATGCGATGGCATGTATGTCTATGGCCCCGCCCCCGCTCCGCTAGCGATGCTGCGCGGGCGGCATCGGTTTCGCCTGCTCGTCCATGCCCGCCGCGCGCTTGATGTGCAGGACGTGATCCGCGCGTGGCTGGGCGCGCTGGGCTGGCCGGCCAAAGTGCGCGTTGCCGTGGATGTCGATCCCTATAATTTTCTCTGATGCTGCCTTATGTCGGCCATGCAGCGCGGCCATCCTCGGCCCGGGCCTATCGATAGAGTGATCCGATGATCCGACTGATCCTGTTTCTGGCGATGCTGATAACGGCGACAATGCCCGCCCGCGCCGATGACATTTCGGCCGCCGCGCGCGGCGTGGTGCGGATCGTGACGATTGCATCGGCGGAAGGGGAAGTGGTCGGCTTCGGGCATGGCAGCGGTTTTGCGGTCTCCCCCAACCGGATCATCACCAACGCGCATGTGGTGGAACTCGCTGCGCGCTATCCTGACAATGTCGTGATCGGCGTCGTGCCGTCCGAAGGCGATAAATCCTATCAGGGCAAGCTCATCGCCTATGATGCGCAGCGTGATCTCGCGCTGATCGAGTTTACCGGCACCCGCCTGCCCCCGCTCACCTTCTACCCCGGTGCCGCGACAGACGGCGAGGCGGTAATCGCGCTCGGCTATCCCGGCAATGTCGATGTCGCGACCGCACAAAGTGCCGCCGATTTCATCAAGCCGCTTGGCCCGGTGCGGTCGCAGGGCGGGTTTGCCGGCGTCCGCAAGCTGACAGGGGTCGACGTACTATTGCACACGGCCGGCATTGCACGGGGCAATTCGGGCGGGCCGCTGCTCGATATCTGCGGCCGGGTGATCGGAGCCAATTCGGCGATCACCAAGGCTGAGGAAGGCGATTCGAGCTTTGGATTCGCGGTTGCCGATTCGGAGATCGCGGCGTTTCTGAAGGAAGCCAAACAGAATTTTGCGCAAACCAGCGCGCCCTGCATCAGCGCCGAAGAACGACTGCGCCAGGGTCAGGACGCACAGGTCCGATCCGCCGAGGCGCGTGCTGCCGATGCGCAGGCCGCCGCCATGCGCGATGCATTGCAGCGTGAGGTTGCACTCGACAAGGCCCGGATCGAAGCCGAGCGGCGGCGCGAAAATGTGATCGCGATTGCCGGGCTGCTTCTGGTGATCGGCGCGCTTGGCATCGGCGGGGCGGGCATCCTCGAATCGCGCCGGCGACGGCAGGGCGCGATCTGGGCAGGCGCTGCCGGCGTGCTGCTGATCATCGCCGCCGCAGTCGTATTCCTCACCCGGCCGTACGGCGACGTTACCCTCGCCGTGCCGCCGCCCGACGCTGCGCCCAGCGCCACCGTGCAGGCAAGTTTCGGCAAGATGCTGTGCCGAATTGCGCCCGATCGCAGCCGGATAAACCTGTCCAACCCGGCCGATGTGACGATCGATTGGCAGCCCGATGGCTGCATGAACGGCCGCACGCAATATGCGGAAAATGGCGCGAAGTGGGAACGCATCCTGGTGCCGAATGACGAGCAGACGGTGTCAATTCTCGAATATGATCTGGCGACGCGCAGCTATTCGGAAAGCCGATACTTGCTGTCGGCCGCACAGATGAAAAAGGCACGGTCGCTGCGCGGGGCGGTGAAGCAAAAGGCCTGCACGACGAGCGAGGCCGAGCGTCAGCTGCTGTCGCGCCAGCAAACCGCGATCCGCGCCGCCCTGCCCAACCGGCCCGACGAGTGGCTGGTCTATGATTGCGCGCCCGCGCCTGCGGAGGCCCCAAAGGGAGCAGCGCCATCCGCAGCGTCGTGACGGCGCGCCCAATAAGGCTTCATCACTTGCCCCCGACGCGCGGCGACCACCAGTAACGCGATTCCGAAGGCGGTGCAGATCAGCATTGCAGGGAGCGATGCCTCCGCGCCGAAATCGCCGCCGGTCAGCAGCTCCGGTCCGGTAATGCGCGGCACCAGCAGGCCCTTCACCTCGAAGCCCGATACCGCGATCCCATAAATACCGCCCTGAGTGAAATTCCATGCAGCGTGCAGCCCGATTGCAGCCCATAGCCGCCGCGTGACCATGTAAATCGCTGCAAGCATCACCCCTGCCTCGATTGCGATCGCAGCACCGGCGAGCCAGGTCGCGTTGGGATTGCCCAAATGCAGCGCCCCGAACAGCGCCGCCGACAGCACCAGCGCCACCCAGCTGCCCAGCCAGTTTTCGATGATCCGGAAAAACAGACCGCGCAGCATGATCTCTTCGGTCACGCCCGAGACGATCGAAATGCCGATAATCGGGTAAAGCACATCCAATGGCTGGGTGCCGACGACCTCATAGGCACCGGCCAGCGCCATCACCGCTACCACCGATGAGAACAGCACCACACCGATTGCGATTCCCGCCAGCAATTCGACCAGTGCGCCTTTCAGCGAAAGATCGGTGACCTGGCGATGCTCGACCAGCCGCCCGAAACCGATATAGGCGATGACGAACACCGCCGCGACGATCGACCCGCCGACGATTGCCCATTGCCCGTCGCTGCGCGCACCGACCGCAGCGGCAAGGCTGGTCGCGATTACGCTGGCCCCAGCCATCACCCCGAACGCGACGATCAGCGTCATCGGCGGGAAGTGAATGATCCGCCAGACAAGGCTTTTGCCGCGCGGCTTGGTTGCGATGTCGTCCATATATCCCCCGTAGTTTCCCGCGCAGCGTAGCGGTCGCTCTTTCAGGGTAAAGCCCTTTCAGCCGCGATCGATGCGTGCAGCGAAGCATCCGCGTTTGGCATTGTGGGCGTGGAGATAGGCAACTGCCGGATCGGCAAAAAATCGTGTGATCGCCGCCTCCAAGTCGCGACCTTCGACCAGATCGGCATCGGTCATCAAGCCATTGGCATCATAGGCGCGGACAGAAAGCGTGCGGATCGCCAACTGATCGGGAATGGCATCGGCGAAATGCCCCGGTTCGCGAACGGTTTCACGAATGAAGATCGCATGACGTTGGCGGTAAGGGCCATCCGACAAATGTTCGTGATTGAGCAACAATACCGTTTCACCAACTTCGGCATCTTCGAGCGTTACCCGGCAAGGAAAGCCCGGTTTCTCGCTCACCGTCATTCGCACGACGCCAAGTTCGGCGAGTGATGCGTCATCGCGTCCAAACAACGGCGCAAAAGGGGTTGGCTCGAGTCCATTGATCACAAAGCTGGTCATGCCACGCCCTCCCGGTTCAGCAGTTCGACCTTCCGATCGACCCCGTACGCATAGCCGCCCATCGTACCATCGCTGCGCTGGGCGCGGTGACAGGGGATGACGACCGCGAGATGGTTTGCTCCGCACGCCGTGCCCGCCGCACGCACCGCACCGGGGTTGCCTGCCATCGCGGCGAGCTGGCTGTAGCTGCGGGTTTCACCGGGGGGAATCTGGCGGAGTGCCTGCCAGATCGCTTCCTGAAATGCGGTGCCGCGCACGTCCATCGGCAGATCGATATCGCGATCGGGCGATTCGACGCTGGCCACCACTTGCGCCGCCAGATCAGCGAGCGCCGAACCGCCGGGGAGGATCTCCGCCTGAGGGAAGCGCAATCGCAGCGCCGCCTCACCCTCGTCGAACGATACCCGGCACAGCCCTTTGTCGGTCGCCGCGACGAGCAGCGCCCCAAGGCTGGTATCGACGATGACCCAACGGATCGTCGCCCCCGCCCCGCCGCGCTTCCAAGCGCTTGGCGTCATGCCAAGCCGCTTGCCCGCCCCTTCGTAGAAACGACTGGGGGCCGAATAGCCTGCCTCGTAAATCGCATCGGTCACGCTCGTCTCCTTTAGTAACGCTTGCGCTGCGGCCCGTGCCCGCAATCCTCGGGCATAGGCTGCAGGCGTGACGCCGGTCGCACGCTTGAACAGCCGGTGAAAATGGTGCGGCGCATAGCCGACCTCGACCGCGAGTTCGGTGAAGCCAATTGGCGCATCGGCGGCCTCGATGATCGCGACCGCCCGGGCCACCGCGACCCGGTCACGCCCGACCTCATCGGGTTTGCAGCGCAGACAGGCGCGAAAGCCCGCTGCCACCGCCTCGGCGCCGTCGCGGTAGAACACGACATTTTCGCGCTTGGGATGCCGCGCCGGGCAGCTCGGTTTGCAGTAAATCCCGGTGGTCAACACCGCGCCGACGAAACGGCCATCGCTGTGCCGATCGCGGGCGATGAAGGCGGCCCAGGCCGCGTCGGGGTTGAGGGCGGATGGTGTGTCTGTTGTGCTCATGCAGCGGGTATAGGCCGCCCCGCACCTGCGCACATCCCGCGCGTTGCGATCAAAACAGCCGCCGATTCGGAAATCGCAACCCCTTGAGGCTCCTTCATAAATCGCCTTCTCGACGGAGGAATTGACATAAAATATAATTTAATTTATGTTTTACGTAAATTAAATGAGGATATGCATATGAGACATGGAAAGTCGATTTATCCGGAACGCCAGTTTCGCGCCCGCTGGACGGGCAATTCGCTCGCCGTTGGCGCGGTGGCGTTCGTGGCGGCGCTTGTCTGGGGCACCGGCCACACGCCTTTCCCCAAAGCCAGTTCGGCAAGTCCACGCCTGCACACCCAAATTTCGATCGGCAGCGGCTCGTTGCAGGTCACCTTGAACCTCGACATCAACTGAAGGGACGCATGATGAAAGTTTTGACCATCGACCGGCTACACGCCGAAAGCCAGCGGCTGAAAAGCCTGTTCGGCTGGGCGGCTGGGCTTGGCGCCTTCCTGCTCTTCAGCCAGATCATCTATGTGCCGCTCAAAGGCCTGATCTTTGCGATCGGCACACCTGACATGGCAGCCGCAGCGGCAATGATCGCGGAAACCGCGCTGAGGTGGCTTCCCGCCGTCGCACTGATTGCCGCGCTCTGGACGGCTCGGCAGCTCTTTGAGGTCTATGCGGGCGGAACCATTCTCTCCGCGCGCGGCGGCCGACTAATCGGGCGTGTCGGCGACTGGCTGACGGTCAGCGCGATCCTTGCAATCGCGATTGGCCCCGCCAGCGACCGCATGGACGCAGTGACGGGCGCTTACATCACCACCCAGATCGCGCTGATCTGCGTAGGCCTCGCGATCAGGCTGCTTGGCCGGGTCCAGGCAGTTGCCGCCGAAATCGCCGCCGATCACGCGCAGATCGTCTGAGCCATGCCGATCATCGTCACCCTCGACGTCATGCTTGCGCGGCGAAAGATGCGCGCCAAGGAACTCGCCCAGCGGATCGACATCAGCGAGACCAACCTGTCGCTGCTGCGATCGGGCAAGGTGAAGGGCATCCGTTTCGAGACGCTCGAAAAGCTGTGCCAGGAACTGGACTGCAAGCCGGCCGACCTGCTCGATTACGAGGATGAAGGCGGAATCGTCTGATGCTCAGCGCGGCTGGCGGCTGCGATCAAACCGCCGCCTCCCCGCCATGACGCAGCATCGTGACGATCAACGCCAGCCACGCAATGGACAGCAATATCGCCGCCAGCAGGAACGGCGCGCCCGGAAAATATAACCCTTCTGCATCGGCAAACGCCCCGAACACGCCAGTCATGATCGGTGGACCGATGATCGAGGTGAGGCTGATGACGCTGGCAATCGCACCCTGCAGCTCGCCTTGCGAATCGTCGGGCACGCGCAGCGTCATCATCTGCTGCATCGCCGGAAAGGTAACGCCCGCCAACGCACCGACTACCATCCCAAAAAGCAGGACGGCCGTATTCGGGGCCGTCGCCAGAATCAGATAGGATGGCACGCCACAACTGAGTCCCATCACCGCCGTGCGCCGTGCCCCGAAGTGCATGACGAGCGGGCCGACCGCAAAACCCTGCGCGCCCGCCAGCATGATACCGAACAATGCGATTGTGATGCCGATAATCAAAGGGCTCCATCCGAAGCGCGCGATCCCTTGAAAGCTCCACACCGAAAGCTGCGATTGCGCTGCCAGCTGCATGAAGAGAATTGTGACCAGGCACCCGATCACCAGCGGTATCCGTGCCATCTGCACGATGCTGCCGACCGGATTGGCCCGCAGGATCGAAAAGGCGCGGCGGCGGTCCGGCGGCAACGTTTCCTTCAGTACAAACCAGCCGATCAGCGCGCCCGCCAGTGCAACGCCGCTTGCCGCCATAAACGGCACCCGCTCACCAAGCCCGCCTAACAGGCCGCCAATCCCGGGTCCGAGCACGAACCCCGCCGCCCCTGCCCCGCCCAGCGCGCCAAAGGCCCGCCCGCGCTCTGCCGGCGGAACGATATCGGCAATGCAGCTATTGGCGGCGGTAAAGGTCGCGCCCATGATTCCGGAAATGATCCGACCCAGGAACAACCATGCAAGCGTCGGCGCCCAGGCCATCAGCGCATAATCGATCCCAAGCGCGAACAGCGTCAGCAGCAACACAGGCCGCCGCCCGAACCGATCGCTCAAGCCCCCGATCACCGGCGCGAACAGGAATTGCATCACGGCATAGGCAAACAACAGCCACCCGCCGATCTCCGCAGCGCGGTCGATCGTCACATCGCTGAGCGAGATGATGAGTCGCGGCATCACCGGCAGGATCAGCCCCAGCCCGGCAATGTCGACAAACACGATCATCGCGACAAACGCGAGGACCGAGCGGTTTGATCCGCCTTCGGTCATTCGTCCCCCAATAAACTGCTAGTGGAGCAAGCTTAGGCTGACCCGCCATTCGCCTCAAACAGCTCAAGCGTGCGTTCGCGCGCCAGATCGGCGCTGGGTTCGTGGTAATCCTTGCGGCGATCGGAATTGAAGCCGTGACCTGCTTCGTAAACGTGCACCGCAGCCTTGGGCCAGTCGCGGGCGATTACCTTTTCGACACCTTCCATCGGGATGCCACTGTCGAACCGTCCGAAGTGGAGAATCACCGGCACCTTCGGCTCCTCATCAACCGCGCCGGGGATCAGGCTGCCATAATAGCCCGATGCCGCCGCCACGCCGGTTAGCCGGGTCGATGCGAACCAGGCGACCGAGCCCCCATAGCAATAGCCGACGACGAAAACCGGGCCAGACACGGCGAGCGCGTCAATACAGGTCTGCACATCGCTGAGGCTCTGGTCGAACGGGTGTAACTCGCGGGCGAGCTGCACGGCGCGGGCGAAGCCTTCGCCGGTATAATCGGCCTCGAACCCCGGATGCTCGCGATCGAAGAGCGCGGGGGCGAGCACTTCATACCCGTCCTGCGCGTACTCGTCGCACAGATCGCGAATGTGATCGGTAACGCCGAAGATTTCCTGCACCAGCACCAGCCCGCCACGTCGCGCGCCTGGTGGTTGCACATGATATACTGCGACATCTGCGCCGTCGGCCATCGTCATCCGGATCGTTGTGCCCTCGGCCATTTGTTTTGCTCCCGTAGATGTGGACGCTCTTTCTAGCGCCAGACACTGCGAGCGGAAGGTAAAAGGGCGCGTCAGGCAGCGCGGACGTTGGCGATCAGCTGGTTGATCTGGCCGCGCAGCCGGTCGACATTGCCGGCCACGTCATCGGCAGTGCGGGCAAGGTCGCTGGCGGTGCCGCGGGTGCGCTCGGCGCGGCCATGAAGCGTTTGCATGTTGGCGGCGGCATGAGCAGTGCCACCCTCCACCTCGGCAATTGCGGTGGCGATTCGGCGGGTCATGTCGCGTTGCTGCTCGACCGCATCGGCGACATTGGTAGCGGACTGATCCAGCCCGGCGACCAATGTATCGATCGATTCGATTGTCGACAGCACCGTCGCGCTTGCCTCGCGCACCGCCGACAGCCGTGCCTCGATCTTCCCGGCGGCTGCCTGGGTCTGGCGGGCAAGGCCTTTCACTTCTTCGGCAACCACTGCAAAGCCACGCCCGGCGGGGCCAGCACGTGCCGCCTCGATCGTGGCGTTCAACGCGAGCAGATTGGTCTGCCCAGCAATAATCGCGATGAAATCGAGCACCGACGCGATTTCGCTGACCAGCTCACCCAGCGATTCGGCATGATCACGCCCGGCAATCGTCCGCGCACGCACCGTGCCGACCCCGGCGCGCGAATCATTGGCGGCACGGCTGATATCGTCGATCGCACTCGCAAGGGCGCTGCTCGACTGGGCGATCGTGCGTGCGCTGGTGGCGCTTTGTTCGGCCAGCGATGCGGTGGCGAGCGCGTGATGTTCTGCCTCCGCCGCCTCGCCTGACATGGCGGCAGCGGTTTCACGCAGACGGGGTCCCGCCGATTTCAGCCCTGCGACAACATCGGCGGCCTGGCGTTCGAACACCGCGAACAGCGCATCGAGGTCGGCAGCACGTTTGGCATTGGCAGCGTGATCCTTCACCTCGCGGCGGTGAAGCGTTTCCTCAACGCGCCGCGATTCTTCGCTCAGACGGCGAGCGTCGATCGATCGCTGGCGGGCAAAGGCCAGCGCGCGGGCGATCGCGCCGATCTCATCACTACGGTCCAGCCCGGGGATGACGGCATCATGCTTGTCGTCGGTAATATTGTGCGTGGCGACGGCGATGTCGGCGAGCGGTTGGGTGATCCGGTGCGACACCATGCGCATCCCCCACCACCCGACCAGCACTGCCAGCAAAGTCACCAGAGTCACGACAAAATAAGCGCGCCAGAACCGCGCCTGCATCCGGCGTTGTTCGCTCGTCGCATCCTCCCGCAGGCCAGCGATCAACGAATCGCTCGCGACTGTCAGCGGGTCGATTGCCGCGTTGAGCGGACCGCTGACGAAAAATCCGAGCTTTTCGATATCTTGCTCGCGCAACAGCAGGTCGAGGCCGCCGATGGCGATATCGGCCTCTGTTCTTGCCTTATCGACTTGCGCGATCATGGCGGCATGGCGCGGATCGAGATCATGCGCCCGAAACAGCGCCCAGTTGCGCTTGATTGCCGCGCGCGCGGTCGCAATTGTATCGAGCGCACCCGCCGCCGTCTGATTGCCGCTCACGACCTTGTGCGCGGTGGCAAGCGCCTTGTCATAATTGTCGGTCACCGACTGTAACTGCGCGATCGGGTAGATTTTCTCGCGTACCAGCACGCGCATCCCGTTGCTGGTAGAAATGGACCCGACAATCAACGTCAGCGCCAAAACCGCCTGAATGGCGAGCAGCGCGATCAACACGCGCCGCAGCGCGACGCCGATGCTTGCCGTCTGCCCATTGAACCAGTCGGAAAAGAAAGTAGCGGCGACGCGCATATAGGGTATCCGGTTGCACCGGGCGTTCCCCCGGCGCCGGATTTATGCGGCCAAAAGCACCAACAGCGAGTTAACCAATTATGACGCTTTGGTGAAAAAGGCGCGATTTTCCGGCAGGTGTGGCGGATTATTGCGACCCTGAACCAGTTTGACCGCCCGGCTTGCATCGCCAGCATACCGATGCTAGCAGCCGCGCAACCCAAGCGGGGGCCCTTTGAGGCCCTGTTTGCGCATGGGGCCAATTTTTTCTGTTCCCAATGAGGATGTCGATCGCGTGGAGAATTCCGGCGGTATTCAAGCCAGCTTACCGGGCCGCTATGCGACGGCCCTGTTCGAGCTGGCGCGTGAGGCGAAGGCGATCGACAAGGTCGAAGCAAGTCTGGCCACCGTGCGCGCGGCGCTCGACCAGTCAGTTGATTTCAAGTCATTGACGACGAGCCCGCTGATCGCACGCGGTGCCGCGACGAAGGCAGTGACCGCGGTCGCCAAGAAGCTGAAGCTGGACGACACGACTACCAAGTTTCTCGGTGTGCTCGCCGATAATCGTCGTCTGGCGCAATTGCCCGCCATCATGCGCGCGTTTCGCCAGCTCGCAGCGACGTTTCGCGGCGAAACCAGTGCCGATGTCACATCGGCGCACCCGCTTTCCGACGATCAGGTCGCCGCGCTGAAGCAATCGCTTCGCCAGCGGATCGGTCGTGACGTTTCGGTCGACCTTTCGGTCGATCCGTCGCTGCTGGGCGGGCTTGTCGTCCGCATCGGCAGCCAGATGATCGATAGCTCGATCAAGACCCGTCTCCATACTCTCGCGCTCGCGATGAAAGGCTAAAAGGTTCACCCCATGGATATCCGCGCCGCTGAAATCTCGAAGGTCATCAAGGACCAGATCGCCAGCTTCGGCACCGAGGCCCAGGTCTCGGAAACCGGGCAAGTGCTGTCGGTGGGTGACGGCATCGCCCGCATCCACGGGCTGGACAATGTCCAGGCCGGCGAGATGGTCGAATTCTCGAACGGCGTGCAGGGCATGGCGCTCAA
>CAZWAL010000073.1:0-11981 GCA_964631905.1 uncultured Stakelama sp. | reverse complement strand
GTCACCCAGGAAATCGAGCAGGACGTAATCGAAGCCCCATTCGTGGAAACCCAGTTTCTCCAGCGTCTCGAAGCCGTGGATGATCCCGCGTCCGCCGCAACCCCGACCAACTTCAGGCCCGCCCAGTTCCATCGCGAACACGCCGTCGCGCTGAAAGCAGACATCCTCGATGCCGATCTCTTCGCCCGCCAGCTTTTTCTTCGAACTCGTCTCGATGATCGTCGGGGTCGATTTACCGCCAAATAACAGGCTGGTCGTATCGCTCTTTGGGTCACAGCCGATCAGCAGCACGCGCTTGCCCTGCTGCGCCATCATGTAGCTGAGGTTAGCGAGCGCAAAGGATTTGCCGGAGCCACCCTTGCCGTAGATCGCGATGATCTGGGTTTCCTTGGTCACTTCACCGGTATGAACAGGGTCGGGCTCGTGCGCGGCTTCGTTGCGCAGAGCATCGATGTCGAGCATCGTCATTCACTTCTCCAGTCGAGAACCATTTTCAGGCATTCCGGGTCGCCAAAGGCCGCCGGATATGCCTCGGTCGCCTCACCGGCTGGCCGCACATGGCTGACCAGTCCGCCAAGGCTCAGGGCACCGCCATCAACCAACGCTGCGGTAGCGCGCAGGTCTTCGATGACGAATTCGGTCGAAATACGCAGCCGCGCCTCACGCATGAAGGCGGGCGGGAAAGAGAAGGTCAGCTTGTCGTAAAAACCGGCGAGAACGATCTCCCCGCCTTTGGCGAGCCGACTGATCAGCGTATCGAGGATGTTGCCCGCGCCGCTTGCGTCGCAGATCGTCTTGTAATCCTTGCGATCATCTTCCGAAGGATCGATGACGCGGTAGCCGAAGTCACCCACACGACGTGCCGCCGCGGTCTCCCAAACGGTCGGTGCCGGTGCGCCGACGGCAATGGCGATGCGCGCAATCAACCGCCCGAGGATGCCATGACCAACGATCAGGTCAGGCGCTTCACCACCAGCGATCGCGTGATAGGCGGTTGCGGCAAGCGCAATCAAAATGCCTGATTCGCCAAGCGACTCATCGACCGGCATGGCCCGCGCCGCCGGCAGGATAACGCGGCGCGCCGTACCACCGAACAGGCCGCGCGCATGCGTGTAGCAATTGGCACCCGGCACAAACACCCATTCGCCGATTCGCGACCGTGCCTCGGCCCCCGCATCAACAACCCGGCCGACTGACTCATATCCCGGCACCAGCGGATAACCCATGCCCGGAAAAGCCGGCATCCGGCCCGACCAAAGAAGTTTTTCAGTGCCCGAGCTGATCCCGCTCCAGGCCACTTCGACGAGCAAATCGCCCGGCGCCATTGGATTCAGCGCCATGGAACGCAGTGAGAGCGTCTCCGGTGCTTCCAAAATGACGGCCAGCGTTTCCAACGTCCACTCCCCCGGCGATCCCGATGCGTAACGGGATTTCTCGCCTCTTGTGTCATCCTATATGGACACTTTTTATTGTCAACTGTTCTGGACGCTTTGCCGTCAAGCTTCCGCCACAATCGCACTCACCGTCAAAGGCAGGGGTGTGGGCACCCGTCTGCTCGTGCTGAAACCTGCCGCCTGCAGCATCGATGCAATTTCTTTTATGCTGCGTGGTCGGCCAGAGCCCATCGCCCAGAGATACATGCCGAAATAGCCGTCGCCGGCGGCCTCTGCGCCGCGCGTTTCGGCCATGGGTTCAGCGATCAGCAGACGTCCGCCAGGCGGCAGCGCCGCGCGAATGTTGCGCAGCAATTGCATCGCCGGCGCGTCGTCGTGGTCGTGCAGCACGCGGATCAAGGTGATCAGATCATGCCCGCCGGGCAGCGCATCGTCGAGGAAGTTGCCCCCATAAATCGTCACGCGCGGCCCATATCCTGCCGCATCCAGCGCAGTGCGGGCACGCTCTCCCACAGCGGGCAGATCGAACAGCCCGAGCGTGATAGCCGGCACCCGCGCGGCGACTGCGGCGATGAACGCTCCCTGCCCACCGCCGACATCGAGCATCCGGCGGTGCCGCGTAAAATCATAACTGTCGATTACGTGAGTCGCGATCAGCGGCTGTGATGCCGCCATCAGTCCCGAATAGGCGGCAACCTCATGCCCCTCGCCCTGCCCGGCCGATTCGGCATAAGTCCAGTAATTGGACAACTGCCCGCCCCCCGCCCCGCGCCGCAGCAGAGCCACCGGATCAGCGAGATCGGCGTAAAGCAGCCGGTGATGCGCCACCATTTCGGCAATCCCGCGATTGCCGCGCAGCGCGGCGCCGTCCCCACCCAACGCCCAGCGCTCAGGACCGAGCCGTTCGACCAGCCCGATCGAGGCTGCAGCGCGCAGCAAACGATCCGCCGCCTCGCCCGGCATCGCAATGTGCTCGGCAATATCATCCAGATCGCGCGCCCCGTCAGCCAGGAAATCGAGCAGCTTTACCTCGATGCAGGCAGCGATGATCTGCGAGTAGGTGAACCCCGCAACGAGGTTGAACATCGTGCGCGCTTTGCTGCGCACGATCGGTCGGGTAAGAACGAAGCGGGCGGCAAAACGCTGAAAGCCCGGATCGGCGAGCACCCGGTTGCGCGTGGCGATCCAGCGTTCCCGCCAAGAGCTATTGTCTTTGGTTGTGGACGGTTTCATATGTCCAAATAGTTGGACGGTTGAGCAAGGGGCGTCAATTGCCATCAACTTGCTCTGCCGTGGAAAGGCCGGAATGCAGCGCGAAAAGGTTATCGTCATCGGGGCCGGAGTCGGGGGACTGACCAGCGCAGCGTTGCTGGCGGCGCGCGGCCTGGACGTGACGGTCATCGAAGCGGCGCATGCCCCGGGCGGCAAGATGCGGCAGGTCGATTCCGGTGGCGCGCTGATCGATGGCGGGCCGACAGTTTTCACGATGCGCGAAGTGTTCGAAGAGATTTTCGATCGCTGCGGCGCGTCGCTCGATGATCACGTCAAGCTTACCCCCAGCACCACGCTTGCGCGACATGCCTGGGGCGACGACAGGCTCGATCTGTTCGCCGATCGCGCCCAAAGCGAAGCCGCTATCGCCGATTTTGCTGGTGCTGATGCAGCCGAAGGCTATCGCCGGTTCTGTGCGGAGGCGAAGCAGATCTTTACGTCGCTGCAAAAGCCTTTCCTGCGCAGCCAGCGCGGCGGGCCGGTCCGTCTCGCCTGGGAAATGGGCAAGGCGAACCCCGCCGATCTGCTGACCACCCGCCCTTTCCAGACATTATGGGGCGCACTTGGCGATTACTTCGCCGATCCGCGCCTGCGGCAGCTGTTCGGGCGCTATTCGACCTATTGTGGGTCCTCCCCGTTTCAATGCCCCGGCACGCTGATGCTGATCGCGCATGTCGAGGCGCGCGGCGTGTGGCTGATCGATGGGGGTATGCACGCGCTTGCCCGCGGGCTGGAGGCGATCGGCAAGGCCAATGGCGTGCGCTATCGTTATGGTGAGCCAGTGCGCGAGATTCTGGTCGAAGATGGCCACGCTGCAGGCGTCGTTCTTGGCAGTGGCGAGCGCCTGAGCGCACCGACGATTATCTGCAATGCCGATCCGGCGGCAATTGCCGAGGGCCGATTCGGCGCGGCAGCGCGCGGCGCAGTGGCAGGTATGGCCCCCGCCGAGCGATCCTTCGGCGCGATGGTGTGGACCGCCCACACCACGACCAGCGGATTTCCGCTCGCGCACCACAACGTGTTCTTTTCGCCCGATTACGAGGCCGAGTTCGTCGATCTGGCGGCTGGCCGTCTGCCAAGCGCACCCACCGTTTATATCTGCGCGCAGGACCGCGATGATTGCGGTGTGGGACCAGTCGGGCGCGAACGCCTGCAAATACTCGTCAACGCCCCCGCCAATGGCGACGGGCCCGGATTTACCGAAGCGGAGATCGACCAATGCCAATCGCGGATGCTGCAGATTACGGAGCGAGCGGGCCTTTCGCTGGAGCTTCCGCCATCGGCAACGGTGCTGTCGACCCCGGCAACGTTCGAGAGCCTGTTTCCCTCGACGGGTGGAGCCCTTTATGGACGGGCCTCGCACGGATGGGCGGCGTCCTTCCGCCGGCAGGGCGCCCGGACCAGGATCCCTGGTATCTATTGCGCGGGCGGGAGCACCCACCCGGGCGCCGGCGTGCCGATGGCAGCCCTCAGCGGCGGATTAGCCGTCGATATCCTGCTCAAGGACCTCGCTTCGACGTCGAGGTCGATGCGCAGGGCTATGCCTGGTGGTACATCGACGCCTGCAGCGACCCAGAAGGACCAAATGGGAGCCGCTTCGGCCTGACGATCATCGCCTTTATCGGCAGCGTTTTCTCACCTTATTACAAACTCAGCGGCCGCCACAGCCCGGCCAATCACTGTTCGATCAATGTGTCGATGAACGGACCGCGCGGCAATGCCTGGGCGATGACCGAACGCCCCTGGCACCGCGTCCGCCGCGATGCGGATAACTTCATGGTCGGCCCGAGCGGCTTGCACTGGGATGGCAATTCGCTGCTGATCGACATCAACGAAACATCCGCCCCGCTACCCTATCCAGTGCGCGGGCAGGTCCGCGTGTATCCCGATATGATCGGCACGACCGGCTTCCATCTCGACAATGCAGGCAAGCATCGCTGGCACCCCGTGGCCCCGCGGGCGCGGGTGGAAGTGACGATGAACCACCCCGATATCAGCTGGAACGGCAGCGGTTATTTCGATTCGAACTTCGGTGAGGAAGCGCTCGAGGATGGCTTCAACGACTGGCACTGGTCGCGCGCGCACCTGAAGAATGACGTCGCGGTGCTGTATGAAGGCACGCGCCGTGACGGCACGCCGTTCGATCTCGCGCTGAAAATGGATCGCCAGGGCCGCTGGCACGATGTGATGCAACCGCCCGCCGCGAGTCTGCCGCGTTCCGCATGGCTGGTTGATCGGCTGACCCGTGCTGATGCCGGTTTCCGGCCAAAAGTGACCAAGACCTGGGTCGATGCGCCCTTTTATGCGCGCTCCGCGCTATCGACACGGCTATTCGGCGAGGATGTCCACGCGGTGCACGAAAGCCTGTCACTCGGTCGGTTCCGTTCCCCGATCGTGCAGGGAATGCTGCCTTTCCGGATGCCGCGCGCGCTTTACTGATGCGCTTATAACGACTTAGTTCGAGTCGGCGTTCGCATCTTGTATGGCGCGTTCCCGCGCGGTCTTGTCGCGGGCGATCGAGCGGCCGGTGGACCAGTATTGGTAGATCAGAAAAACGAGCGTCAGCCCGAGCACAAGGCCCATTTCGAGTAAGCCGATATTGTCGCCGATCATGCTGCCATCACCCCCACTACCCGCGCAAACCCGGTGATCTGATCAGCGATCGCACTGGGCTGCTCTTCATGCGCCAGATGCCCCAATCCGGACAAGCTGATGATTTCCGCCCCGGCAACCTGAGCTGCAGCAGCCTGCGCGCTCGCCAGCGGGATCGCGGCATCATCGTCGCCGTGCACCAGCAGCAACGGCGTCGACAAGCGGGGCAGATCGCGCGCCAACGACTCGAGATCCCAATCGGCCATCATCGTGATCGCCCCGGCGCAGTGCGCTGGCGTGGCGAACAGCCGACCATAGAAATCGGCCCCCGCCGGATCGATCGTTGAGCCCGTACTGCGCGCCAGAAACCGCCCCGCCTCCCCCCGCTGGCGCGCGATGCCGGCAAAGATATGCGGCGCAAACGGATTGACGAACAGCATCCGGGCAAGCGTCGGAAACATCTTGGCGGCAAGCCCTGGAAAAGGCTGAAGCGCTGCGTTGAGGCCGATCACCCCCGCCGGTGCTGCAATCCCGTCGAGCACCATTCGCGCTGCGATTGCTGCCCCCGCCGAATGACCGACGACGAGTGCAGGCTTGAGCTGCAATTCGGTGAGCAACGCCCCCGCCGCCCGCGCCATCGCGCCCATCGACAAGCCCCCCATAGGCCGCCCGACAGTGAAGCCATGCCCCGGCATATCGGGGGCCACGACCGTGAAATGCACCCCCAACAACGGCATCAGATCGCGCCAGCTGTGTGTCGCAGCACCGGTACCGTGGATCAACAAGACGACCGGACCGCTGCCCATCATCTGGACATGCCACTTGACCCGGTCGGTCGTGACAAATCGGCTGTGCGCCCGGTTGGGCCAGTCGCGCCCCTCGACATCCCAGCGCGCGCGATCAGTCAGCATTCTGCGCTCCCTTGACGGCGGCGTGCATCGCGCGGGCATCCGCGCGTGGCAAGGGCAGATAGCGCGCGCCCATGATCGCGGCGAGCTTCGCGCCTTCGGGCCGGGGGCGCGGTGAGATATCGACGAACGCGCTGCCGATGCCCGACAGGCCGATCGCCTTGGCAGCGGCCTCGGCATCATCCTCGGCGGCCTGACGCACCATCGTGCCCTTGGCGCAGATATTGGCGCGGCCGTCGGTCAGGATCACCAGAAACGGGGTGCGACCGCGCTTGCGTGCCGCCTCGGCGAGTTCACGTGCAGCATTCAGGCCCGAGGCAAGCGGGGTGCCGCCCCCGCCCGGCAAGGCGCCAAGCGATTTGCGCGCGCGCGCCAGTGACCGGGTCGGCGGCAGGATCAGTTCCGCCACCGTGCCGCGAAACGCGACCAGCGCCACCTGCGCACGCTTCACATAGGCTTCGGCCAGCAACAGCTCGACCGCGCCCTTCGCCTCGGCAAGCCGCGCCAGCGCGGAGGAGCCTGACGCATCGACCGCGAAGATCGTCGTCGCCTCCATCTTCTTTTCAAAGCGGCGAATACGCAGATCGTCGCGGCGGATGCTGACCCGGCCAGCCTCCGCCCCGCGCACGCGCTGCCACGGTGCCGCCGATCGGAGCGTATCGATAAGGCTTAGGCGGAGCCCGCCGCGCGGGATGCCGGCACGCACGCCGACCGGGCGACCGCGCGTCGCCGATTTCTGCTTCGCGCCCTTGCCCTGCCCCCGCCCCTGCGGTCCCCGCCGCTGCCCGCCTGCCGCGATCTGGGCGAGCACGTCCTTGGGCAGCGAAGCCAGGACGGCTTCGAGCACCACATCCTCCAGCGGCTGCGGATCGCCGCTTTCCTGTTCGCTCGTTTCCGATTCGGGCGGCGGTGGCGGTGGTGGCTCGGGTGCTTCGGCTTCAGGCTCAGCCTCGGGTGACGCGGGCATTCGCGTGGCACGCGGGCCGAGGACCAGCCGGGCGGCGATCATCACGTCATCCTCGGTGATCGCACGACGCCCAGCCAGCATCGCAGCCGCCCGCGCGGCACGCAGGGCGAAATTCGGCGCACGGGCTGAGTCGATGCCGAGCGCGAGTGTCGTAGCGGCGATGGCGTCAAGGACATCGGCGGATGGTGCGGTCACCTCCCCCACACTGACTGCCACCGCATGGGCGTTGTCGAGCTGTGGTGGACGCGCGTCACCAAAATCGAACCAGAACGCCACCCGCTCGGCCAGCGCGACCGGCGGGCGCTCATCAGGCTCCACCCCGTCATCGAGCAACACGACGGTGATGCACGCGGGTGAACGCAGTGCCATCCCTTCACGTTCGGCGATCACTTCGCCCGTATCGAGCGCTGCGGCGATCGGGGCGGCGGTGCTGCTCGCCATCCGCTCGGCCATCGGCACGATCACCACCCCGCCATCGGCCTCTGCCAGCAAACCGACCCGCGACACCGCCCGCCCACTCGACAACGTCGCGCCCAGATCGAGCCCGCCCAGCAGCCGCTCATCGTCGATATGGGATGGGACGCGACGTACCGGCGCTCCCGCGTCCAGGCCTTCGACCAGCGCCGCGATCACCGCGTCGCGTGCTTCCCCGCCGCCACGCAGGACCAGACCGCCGAGCAAGGGATCGATCGCGCACAAACGGGCGGCCAGCAGCGCATCCGACCAGATATCGGATTGCAAAAGGGGCGGCATTTCGCCCGCTTCAATCATGCCGCGAACATGGTTTCCATCGCGCGCTCGATCCGCGCGGTCGATCCGGTTTCGTCGAGCACGTTGCGGCGCAATCGGTGACGAAGTGCCAGCGGGGCAACGCGCTTGAGATGTATTTCACTCACCAGCACATCGCCCTCCAATGCCGCGAGCGCGCGCGCCGAGCGCATTAGCGTCAATTCGCCGCGAAGCCCGTCTGCACCCACTGCGATGCAGAGTTCGGACGCCCGCGTCAGCACCGCATCGGGCACCTCGACCTGCGCAAGCAGTTCCTTGCCCTTGGCGATCCGTTTCAGCGTCTTGCGTTCGGCCTTCGCCCAGTCAGCCGCAAAGCTATCCGGCGTGCGTTCATAGGCATCGCAGCGCTTCAGGATTTCGACGCGCTGTTTCAGGTCTTGCGGCGTCCGCACCTCCACTGACAGCCCGAACCGGTCGAGCAGCTGTGGGCGAAGTTCACCTTCTTCGGGGTTGCCGCTGCCGACCAGGACGAAGCGGGCGGCGTGGCGCACGCTCAGCCCCTCGCGCTCGACGACATTCTCACCGGATGCCGCCACGTCGAGCAGCAGATCGACGATGTGATCCTCCAGCAGGTTAATCTCATCGATGTACAAAAAGCCGCGATGGGCGCGCGCCAGCAGCCCCGGCTCGAACGCCTTTTCGCCGTGTCCAAGCGCCTTTTCGAGATCGAGCGCACCGACTACACGGTCCTCTGTCGCCCCCAGTGGCAGGTCGACGAAAGGTACCGGCGCAGTCGCCTTGCCGGGCAGATGCGTCTCGGGCGTAGGGCACACGGCCTGACCCGGCGCGCAGCCATAGCGGCAGCCGGGAACGACTGGCATCGGCGGCAACAAAGCAGCCAAAGCACGCACCGCGGTCGATTTGCCGGTACCGCGATCACCGAACACCATCACCCCCCCAATCCGCGCATCGATCGCGGCGATCAGCAGGGCAAGTTTCATTTCGTCTTGGCCGACGATGGCAGAGAAAGGGAAGGACGCACGCATGCTTTGCGTGTAACACTTGTTTGACACTCTACAAGACGGGCAAGGCCGAGCAGCATGGAAACACCCGTTATCGTCGCCATTGGCGGCGCTGTTTTTCTCGGCGCGGCCGGCGGGCTGATGACACCGATCGGCCCCTGGTATCGTAATCTGAAAAAGCCGAGCCTGCAGCCGCCCGATTGGCTGTTCGGTCCTGCCTGGACGATCATCCTGGGGCTCGCTGCCTGGTCAGCGATTACTGCCTGGTATGCCGCCGACGAACCCTGGGAGCGGAGCCGCGTGCTGTGCCTCTATTCCACCAATGCGCTTTGCCACTTGCTCTGGAGCCCGTTGTTCTTCCGCGCGCAGCGGCCCGACTGGGCACTGGTGGAGGTGGTGTTCCTGTGGGTATCGCTGGTGTTGCTCGTCGCGTTGATCTGGCCGATCTCCAGCTTTGCGAGCCTGATGATCGTGCCTTACCTGCTCTGGGTCAGCTTTGCCGCGTGGCTGAACTGGGCAATCGTCCGGCTCAATCGGCCCTTTGCCTAGCCGTTAAGGCGCAGGCGCCGCAGCGGGCGGCATCGCTGGAGCAGCACCCTGGCCCTGTTGCTGGTTCATCATGATGAACTGATCGAGCAGCATCAGCCGTTCCTGGATCGCCATCCGGTAGCTTGCGCCGGGTGGCGACAACTCGAGCGAACGCCGCCACCACAGCCGCGCATTCTGCAGCTGGCCCGACTGCGCATAGCCGAGACCCAGGAAAAACGGCGGCCCGGGATGGCGCGGCGCGATAAACATCGCGCGGCGGAAGGCGAAGAGCGCCGATGGCGACAGATTGCCGCCATCATGCGCCACAAGGACGCTGCCAAGGCTGGTCCAGAGCGCAACGCTGCGCGGATTACGATCGATTCCGCCGAGCGTCACCTTGACGGCGGCGGCCAGATTATTGCTGCGCACCATCGCATCGGCGGCCGTCTGATAGGCGGCATCCTGGGTGATACGCCCGAACAGCGCACCGCGAAGTTCGACGATATCGGGTGCGACTTCGAGCTGTTCGGTTTGCCCCTTGGCCGGGCTGGCGGGCAGGCTCGGTGACCCCTGCAACGCATAGCCTGCCGCGCCGAACACCAGTGCTGCGGCGCTCGACGTCCATAACATCTTCGGCACCCCCAGCCGCCAAAGCAGGATGGCGGCGACAAGCCCGATGCCAATCAGCATTGCCCAGCCCATCAGGCGCGCTTCCGCCGCTTGAAGCTGGCGCGCGCCAGAAACAGCCCGATCACGATGAACGCGATCGGCGTGATCCATAAGGGCAGCGTCGCGGCCGACAGGGGCGGATCATAGGTCACATAATCTCCATAGCGCGCGATCAGCCATTCGCGCACTTGCTGGGGCGATGATCCGTCGGAAATCTGGCGGCGGACCAGCGCGCGCATATCGCCTGCCATTTCGGCATTGCTGTCAGCAATCGACTGGCCCTGACAGACAAGGCAGCGCAGCTCGAGCATCAGCTTTTGCGCTTCGGCTTCCTGCTTGGGATCGGGCAATTGCGTATCGGCCAGCCGCGCGGGCGGGCGCGCCGAATCGGCATATGCCGCACCAGCAGGCACGACGAGCAGTAACAGGGCGAGCAACGCGCGGATCATGATCCCTTGCCCATCGCTTCCAATATCTTGGGCACATCCTCGGCGCGAATCTCGCCGACATGCTGCAGCACGATCTTACCCCGCCCGTCGATCACGAATGTCTCCGGCACGCCCGCCGAACCCAGCGCGAGCTGGACCGCACTTTCGGGATCATCGCCGATCCGCTCAAAAGGATCACCATAGCGCGCCAGGAACATGCGAATGTCTTCGGGCCGATCACGAATGGCGACGGCATCAATGGGTACGCCCATTTGCCTCAGCCGTTCGAGTTGCCCGGCTTCGGCCGCGCACGGAATGCACCAGCTGGCAAACACGTTCAGCAGGCGGGGTTTACCCTTTCGAAAGTCAGCAGTTTCCACCCCGGCCTTGCCGGGCAGCATCGGCGGCAACGAAAACTCAGGCACGGTGCGCCCTACCATCGCCGATCGCACGGTGCGGTCGGCTGGCTTGATCAAGGCATAGCCAGCGACCAGAAACAGCCCCAGGAAAATCGCCAATGGCACCCAGAGCAGCCCGCGCTTCATGCCAAGGCCTCCCGCGGTGCCGTCTTGCGGTCACGGCTGACCCGCCCGATCAGCGACAACAGCCCGCCGAGCGCGATCATCGCCCCGCCTGCCCAGATGAGCGTCACGAACGGCTTCCACCACAAACGCAGCTGCCAGCGACCGGCTTCGTCGGGCTGGCCGAGCACCGTGTAGAGCTGGCCGTCGAACACCGTTGCGATCGCCGATTCGCTCGTCACGGTGACGGGGGTCGAGAAAAAGCGAGACTGCGGCATCATCGTGAAGGGCGTGCCGCCATCACGCTGCACCTTCAGCCGCGCTTCGAGTGCCGACCAGTTCGGCCCGGCGCGCGGGGTGATCCCCTCCAGTGTGATCGTATAGGGGCCGACGCGCTCGGGCACGCCGACGGTTGCTGCGACCAGTGTCTGCTGCGTGAACGCCGTTTCGGACGCCATGCCGGCGAGACTGACGGCGATCCCCAGATGCGCCAGCACCATGCCATAGGTAAACATTGGCGTCCGACGCAAATTGCGCTTCCACAGGGGTGCAAAGCTCGCGACGGCAAGCCCACCGGCCAGGCACAGGCCGAGGATCGGCAGGATGCCGGCATTCGCTGCAAAAACAACCAATGCGATCAGCGCGATGACCGTCACCGCAATCGGCAAATACATTCGCCGGGCAATTGCCCCGGCTTCATCCCGACGCCAGCGGACCAGCGGCCCGACTGCCATGATCATCACCAGCGCAAGCGCCACCGGCCCCGCCGCCTTGTTGAAGAAGGGCGGACCGATCGACAGCTGCGTCCCGAACAGCCCCGCCGCGACGATCGGGTAGAGCGTGCCGATCAGCACGATCCCCAGGATCACCGACAGCAGCAGATTGTTCGCCACCAACGCGCCTTCGCGGCTGACGAGTTCGAAGGTGTTGCCCGCGCGGATCGTGCCGACC
>CAZWAL010000072.1:2984-12079 GCA_964631905.1 uncultured Stakelama sp. | reverse complement strand
CGATCTGGATATATTGCCAGATATCGAGCTCGGTCCAGTTGGAGATCGGGAACACCCGAATGCTCTCTCCCTTGTGCTTGCGTGCATTGTAGAGCCGCCAGAGCTCGGGCCGCTGGTTCTTCGGGTCCCAGCGCTGGTGTGCCGATCGGAAGCTGAAAATACGTTCCTTGGCGCGGGATTTTTCCTCATCGCGCCGCGCGCCGCCAAATGCTGCGTCGAAACCATGCAGCTCGAGTGCCTGTTTCAGCCCTTCGGTCTTCCACATATCGGTGTGGCGGCTACCGTGATCGAAGGGGTTGATGCCTTGCGCCAATGCCTCGGGGTTCTGGTGGACGATCAATTCCATGCCCGCATTGGCGGCAGCGCGTTCGCGCATCTCGTACATCGCGCGGAATTTCCAGGTCGTGTCGACATGGAGCAAAGGGAAGGGCGGCGGTGCCGGGTAAAATGCCTTGCGCGCCAGATGGAGCATCACGGCGGAATCCTTGCCCACCGAATAGAGCATCACCGGATTGGTCGCTTCAGCCACCACTTCGCGCATGATGTGGATGCTTTCGGCCTCAAGCCGTTGCAAATGGGTAAGCGGCATATTCATCGCGCCGGAAATAGCTATCCAACGCGCCACCGCTACGAAGTTATCGTTGCACGCCCGAAAGCTGGATCAATCCGCCTGCTGGCGCTCGATCGAATCGAGGATGCGCGCACCGGCCATGAAAACAGCGATCGGGCAAACCGCGAACAGCATCCAGCCGCCGGGCCCGGGATATTGCTGCACATAATGAAATCCACGCTCGATCGCGCCGGTGCCAAGCCCGTAGATCACGAGAAAAGCCTCGAACTTGGTTTTGATGACGAACAGGCGGCCGATGCTGTGCAACATGTCCCTGATTAAGCAAGCGGCGGGCCAATCCCGGAAAAGCGGGATTTCGCGTTTACGAAGAGGGTAAACTGTCAATTAACCCGACAGCTTCGGCGCGCGTGATGCCGATTGTGTCGAGCAATGCCGCATGTGCGCGTTCGATCTGTGCGATCAGCGCGGTGTCCCCGATCGATGCCGGATCAATCATTTCGGGCCAATGGGTTTCGACGACTGCCGCCAACTGATCGAGCCGGGCATCGTCGACCAGAAAGCGCGGATCGATCGTCGCTGGATCCGCAACCACGCGCAGCCGGAGACAAGCGGGGCCACCGCCATTGGCCATTGATTCGCGCACATTCACCACCTCGAGCCGACGGATCGGCCCGTTGCCGGCGATCAGCGCCTGGAGCCAGGCCCAGACGCGCGGGTTGGCGCGCGCTTCCTCCGGCAGAATCAGCGCCATCGCATCGTCCGGCAACGTCACGAGCTGGGCATTAAACAGGTAGGAGGTGATTGCATCATCGAGGCTGACGGCGCTGGCCGGCACCTCGACGATCTGTGCGCTGGGCATGCGTTCGTGCAGTGCGGCGTAGAAACCCGCCTTGTCGGCAAAGGCCTGTTCATGCGCGAACAAAACCGGGCCGTTCGCCACCGCGACCACATCATTGTGAAAGGCACCTGCCGCGATTGCCGCTTCGGATTGCTCGACAAACAAGGTCCGCGCCGGATCGAGCAGGTGCCCGCGCGCGACCGCCTCGCTTGCCTCTATCCGCTGGCGCGCCGGAAAGCCGCCGCCCGATACGCCGTAAACGAAAATCTCGATCCCCGGCGCATCATGCCGGTCTGCCATGCGCATGTGATTGGCAGCCCCCTCATCGCCAAAGGGCGCAGGGACCGGCGGATGAACCGCGAAGGCGGGATCTGCGAAAATCAGCCGCAGCTGTGCTAACGTACCGCGCCATTCATGGCTCCGGTGCGGCATCGTCACGAGGTTCGCGACCGTCAAATGGCAGCGCGCATCAGCTGTGTCAGGCGCGGGCGATACCGTCGCCGCGTTGGCGGCCCACATTGCCGATGCCGACAGCGCCTGCGCCTTCAGCGGCAGCGATGCGGCGGCATAATCGGTGTTCAGGCTGGCCAGCCAGCGATGATTGGGGCGGGCATGCGGCAGCAGCACCCCTTGCGTCAGCCCAAGCGCGATGTTGGCGCGCATCTTGGCGATGCCCTGCAATGCGGCGGCACGCGGGCGTGACATTGCGCCGGCATTGCGCGTCGCGGCCAGATTGCCATGGCTCAGCCCGGCATAGTTGTGGCTCGGGCCGATCAGTCCGTCGAAATTGATCTCCACCATCGTCATGCCCGTGCCACCCAGCGAATATGGGCACCTGTTTCGATCGCGAGTGTCGCGGCACTGCCGGGGTCAATCATGATCGTTTTTCCTTCCCCGCCCAACTTGCCGAAGCAACAGCGGAAATCGGCGAGCGTCCCCGTTGCGATCAAGGCCGATTCGGTCGCGGCTGCATCAATCGCCGAAACTTTGGCCGGTTTGGCATCGCGGATGGACCGGACATGATCGGTCTTGGCCGTCATCGTCGGGCCACCATCGAAAATGTCGATATAGTTTTCGAACGCGAACCCTTCATTCTCCAGCATCCGCATCGCGGCGCGCCCGGACGGATGCGGCAGACCGATGGCCGCACGTGCGGTTTCGGAGAGCATCGCCGTGTAGACCGGGTGCTTGGGGAACAGATCGGCAATGAACTGATGGCCATGCGTGGCATTGAAGTAGTCGGCGTCCTGAAAATTCATCCCGAAAAAACGCCCCGCAACGCCGTCCCAGAACGGCGAGCCGCCCGCTTCATCGATAATCCCGCGCAATTCGGCGAGGATACGATCGGCAAAGCGCGCACGGTGCATCGCAATAAACAGATAGCGGCTGCGCGCGAGCAACAGCCCGAGCCCCCCGGCGCGTTCACCCGGATGCAGGAACAACCCACCAACTTCACACGACCCCTCAAGATCGGTCGTCAAGGCCAGCATATCAGCGCGAAATGTCCGCCCAAGCTCCTTGCTGTGCTGCGTTAGCGCTCCAATGCGGTAGCTGTAAAAGGGGTAATGCTGGCCCACCTTGGCAAAGATCTGGCAGGTGCCACGCACTTCGCCGGTTACCGCATTCTCGAGCACGAGCAGGAACAGCTCATCTTCAATCCCGCCATCGGTGCGGGCATAGGCAGCGTCGCTGCGCTCCAGCTTGGCACGCAGTGCGGTCCGATCTGGCGGCAGGTTGGTAAAGCCCCCGCCGGTCAGCTTTGCCATTTCGTACAGCGATTGCAGATCAGCTCCGCGTGCAGCCCGGATTCGAAACGTCACAAATGCCCCCGTTCGGCGATGCGCATGATCGTCAGCGCAGAAAGGGCGGCGCGTTCGGCGAGGCTATCAACCAGCAGAAACTCGTCCGTCGAATGGATCGCACCGCCCCGCGCGCCCATCGTATCCACCACCGGCACCCCGCATGCCGCGATATTGTTGCCGTCGCATACCCCGCCAGTTGTTCGCAAGGCAATGTCGAGGCCAAGGTCGCTGCCAGCCTCCTTCACCAGCGCGAAGAGCTTCGCCGCGCCCGGATCGATTGGCTTGGGCGGCCGGTTGAAGCCGCCATGAACGGTGATGTTGACGTCATGACGCTCTGCCGCCGCGATGATGACGGCATCGATATGGGCCTTGGCGCGGTTGATCTCGTCCTGCGAGGCGGGGCGGAAATTGACGCGCAGGATTGCCAGATCGGGCACGACATTATTCGGCCCGCCGCCATCGATCCGGGCAGGGTTTACCGACAAGGTCGGGCTGCGGGCGGTGGTCAGCTGCAGCGCGATATCGGCGGCGGCGACCAGTGCATTGCGGCCGTCATCCGGGTTGCGACCGGCATGGGCACTGCGCCCGCGTACCACGATTGAGAAGTTACCGGTGCCCCCGCGCGCGCCGGCCAGCGTGCCATCGGGGAGTGCGGGTTCATAGGTGAGTGCGGCGATCTTGCCCTGCGCTGCCTGTGCGATCAGCGGGGCGGAAGACAGCGAGCCGGTTTCTTCGTCCGAATTGATCAGCACGTCATACCCGATTTGGTTGGCATACGGGCTATCCTCCAGCGCAGTCAGCGCCGCGAGCATCAGTGCAAGGCCGCTCTTCATGTCCGCGACGCCGGGGCCGTTCAACGTGCCATCGGGCCGGTGCTCAAGCGTCTGGAATGGATGATCGGCGGGAAACACCGTATCCATATGCCCGGTCAGCAGGATCCGCACCGCAGCCCCGGGCCTCACGCTCAGGTGAAGGTGCTTTCCGTGATCGAGGACCGCAATAGCGCCATCATTGGTCACGGTTTCCACCGGCTGCGCTTCGACCAGCATCAATTCACCCGGCAGCGCGGAAAACGCGTCAGCCAGTTCGCCCGCAACGGCGGCCAACCCACCCAGGTTGCGCGTGCCCGAATTGATCGTTGCCCAGCGCTCGACTTGCGCAAGCATTGGCTGATCGGCAGCGATATCGATCAAGCGGCTTTCGATGGAGGTCAGCACAGTCATGCAACCTGATAGCCAGTCCGGCCGCATCGCTCCACCCATTTGCGCTGGGCAACCTGTGCTGCATATATTGATTGATTGGCAGCGCATTCCGGGGGCGGCGCATCAATGGCGAAACAGACAATTAAGGCAACGCCGATGTTCCACTTGCCCGGCATGGCGGCGTGGGCGCCCGTGCCGAATCACCCTGTCTTGCACCATTGGGATACCCTTCAGCGGCTTTTCCCGACCTGGTGGTTTTTGTGGACGGGTTTTTTCAGCGCTTGGCGAGCCCGATCGGGGTTCGATTCGCTGCGACGTTTGCGGATGACCAAGCGAACCCGGCGAGCCTTTGCGCTGCTCGATCAGATTGATACGGCTATGCTCGACGATTTGATCGCGCTCGCAAAAGCCAATGCGGAACGACAGGGTTATTTCGCGCGAACGATCTTGTTCGCGTATGTATCGATCCCGTTCTCGATCGGCGCGCTCGTCGCGCAATTGGCACCGACCGCAACGCAACAGGCATTACTGGCCTATGCGCCGACCTGGGGCGGTACGTTGGGTGGGGTTGGTACAGCAGTGATGGTTCGGCTCATTCTCGACGGGCAGGCCCGCCAGTTTCTCGCGATCCTCGAAATGGCGCGGATCGAGCGCGGCGAGCCAGCTTGACGCCATCGGGCGTGCCCGGCAGTGGCCAGTGAATTATCGCGTAACGGAAAACCAGCATTCCCATGGCCTATGACATCGCCAAGTTCCTTCACATCACCGGCATTGTGATGCTGATGGGGAACATCACCGCGACTGCGTTCTGGAAGGTGTTTGCCGATCGCACCCGCGATCCGCGCATCATCGGCTTTGCCCAGCGGCTGGTGACGCTGACCGACTGGAGCCTGACCTTCTGGGGCATCATCCTGACGATCGGCGGGGGGTATGGCGCGGCGTGGATCGCGGGGCTCGACCTGTTCGGATCAGCATGGCTGTTGTGGAGCCAGGTGTTGTTCGTGGTGGCAGGCATGATCTGGCTGGTCATCCTTGTCCCCATCCAGATCCGCCAGGCGCGCGTCGCCAAGGGGTTTGCGCAAGGTGGCGAGATCCCCGAAAGCTATCGTCGCGACAGCCTCAACTGGATCATCTGGGGGTTGATCGGCACGATGCCACTGGTCGCCGCCGTCTGGCTGATGATCGCCAAGCCTTATTGAGGCATATGCTCGGCAAGGGCGGCGAACACGTCCGAATATAATTGACGTTTGAAGGGCACCGCGAGATCAATCACGTCGGCCGGAGGCGCCCAGCGCCAGGCGCGGAATTCCTGATGTTCAGTTGCGATGTTCACGTCGGTATCTGAACCATTGAAACGATAGAGAAACCAGCGCTGCCGCTGGCCGCGCCACTTGCCCTTCCACACCTTGCCAATCAACTCATCGGGCAGATCGTAGAAAAACTCGCCGGATGCCTGCGCGATGAGCGTGACATGCGCGGGCGCAATGCCGGTTTCTTCACCAAGCTCACGCAAGGCCGCGGCCTCGGCGTCCTCCCCATCATCGATCCCGCCCTGCGGCAGCTGCCATGCCTCGACCACGCTGTCGATACGCTGGCCGACAAAGATCAGCCCGTCCGCATTCATGATGATGATCCCCGCACACGGGCGATAGCCAAGCGTGCTCACGCGCGCGCCGCCATGGCCTCAGCGATGATGCCCTTCAGTACACTGAGCGCGCCGTCGACTTCGGCCTGCGCGGACGGGATAGCCTTTCGCAACGTGACGAAGCCATGGATGTTGCCGATCGCTTCGCGGTACACCGTCGGCACGCCCTCGGCGATCAGTGCGGCGGCGTAAGCGCGCCCTTGATCGCGGAGCGGATCGAGCCCGGCGGTGATGACCAGCGTGGGCGGCATATCGCGGTGACTGGCGTGTAGCGGTGCCGCACGCCAGTCACCGGGGGTGGTGGCATAGGCTTCGTCGAACCATTTCATCCCGTCCTTGGTCAGCAACCGGCCCTCGCCGAACAGTTCGTACGATGGATAGGCATCGGCGCGATCGACGGTGGGATAGATCGGGAATTGAGCGATCACCGGCACGGCAGCAGCGGAATCGCGAAGTGCCATCGCGGTAACGATCGTCAGATTGCCGCCTGCGCTGTCGCCGGAGAGGACAAGGCCGGTCACGCTCAAGCCGAGTTCAGCGGGGCTGCCCGCAATCCATCGCGTTGCCGCTTCACAATCATCCGTGGCGGCGGGGAAGGGGTGTTCGGGAGCCAGCCGGTAGTCGATCGCGATCACCGGCAAATCGAGCTGGCGCGCCATTTCCGCGCAGATACCGGCATGCGTATCGAGATCACCGATCACGAAGCCTCCTCCGTGATAGAATACCAGTACCGGTCCGGCCGGGCGTTCAGCGCGAGAATCGAACAGGCGAAGCGGGATCGCGCCCGCCGGGCCGGGTGCGGAAAGATCGCGTATCACTGCGAGCTCGCCTACCGGCAAATCGGCCGCATCCTTGCTTGCCACGTACATGGCGCGCGCCATGGCAGGAGGCAGTTCATGCGTTTTGGGGCCGGGCAAGGCATTCAGAAAAGCGAGGAACATCGCCACATCGGGGCGGGTATAGTGTTCAGTCATTCGTCTCTCCTCGCAATCTGGCGCAGGCGCGCTTTGCGCCTTACCTAAGCGGCGTGTTCGCCGTCGTCCATCACCCCGATTATGTCGCCCCCGCGCCGGCGCGCAGCGGCTATCAATGGAACAAAAACGGGCTTGTCCGCGATCTGCTGATCGAGAGCGGCATTCCGATCGACTGGCATGTGCCTGAAGCGATGCCGGTCGACTGGCTGGAGGCGGTGCATGACGCAGATTACGTCGCCGAGGTGATCGAGGCGCGGGTGCCTGCACACAAGGAACGACGGATAGGCTTTCCGGTAACACCCCAGGTCGCCCGTCGCGCACAGATGGTGCCCGGCGGCACCTGGACCGCCGCATTGCTGGCGCTCGAACGCGGTTTTGCAGCGAACAGTGCGGGTGGGAGCCACCATGCGCTGGGCGATACGGGTGCGGGCTTCTGCGTCTTTAACGATCTCGCGATCACGGCCGTGAGGCTTATCGAGGAGCGTCGGGTTTCGCGCGTACTGATCGTCGATTGCGATGTTCATCAGGGGGACGGTACGGCCGCGCTCACTGCCGGCAGGCCCGGCATTGCGACCTATTCAATCCATGCCGACAAGAATTTCCCGGTGCGCAAGGCGCGGTCGACGCTCGACGTCGCGCTGCCTGACGGTGTGGGCGATGCAGTCTATTTGGAGACGCTCTCGTCTACGCTCATCCCGCTGGTTCGTTCGTTTGCGCCCGAGATCATCCTGTATCAGGCAGGCGTCGATCCTTTTGCAGGAGACCGTTTGGGGCGGCTTGATCTGACCGAGCATGGCCTTGCGCTGCGCGAGGACTTCATCGCTCACCTCGCCATTGCGCGCGGCCTGCCGCTCGCCAGCACGCTCGGCGGTGGCTATGGGTACGACGCGCTGGAAGTGGCGGGGCGGCACGTCGCATCGATCCTGCGGCTCGGCGGGCATTTTTCGCTTTCGGCAATGCAGCGTCACGCATAGACGGCGCATCGACTGAACAGGATGGATCAGGCTGTGCATCAACTTCTGCTGAGTGATCCAATCAGGCAAATGGCGGACGTCCCGGCATGAACGCACCGACCATCCTGTGGTTTCGCCGTGACTTGCGGCTGGCCGATCAGGCGGCACTGATTGCGGCAGCGGCCGAGGGCCCTGTGATTCCCGTCTATGTGCTCGACGACGAAACCCCTCGCCAAAGGCGGATGGGGGCGGCGTCTCGCTGGTGGCTGCACCACAGTCTGACCGCTCTCGATGCAGCGTTGCGGGCGAAGGGATCGCGCCTGATCCTGCGGCGAGGCAAATCGGACAAGGTTCTTGCAGCGCTTGCGACCGAGGTTGGGGCGACACGCGTTCATGCGCTGCGCCATTACGAGCCGTGGTGGCGCAATGCCCAGGCAGCACTCGCCAAGCGCGTCGATCTGGCGTTGCACGACGGCAATTATCTTGCGCCTGCCGGATCGATTACCACTGGCAATGGCGGGCAGTACAAGATCTTCACGCCATTCTGGCGTGCGCTGCTGGCCACGATGCCGCCCGCGAAGCCCATGCCTGCACCGGATAAGATCGGCGCGCCTGCCGCATGGCCTGCGAGCGATGCGCTAGCCGACTGGCAACTGCTGCCCACCAGGCCCAACTGGGCCATCGACATGACGGCGTTCTGGCAACCGGGTGAGGCCGGCGCGGCCAAGCGGCTCGAAGCGTTCGTGGCGGCGGCATCGACATATGGCGAGCAGCGCAATTTGCCGTCAACCGACGGCACGTCTTTCCTGTCACCGCATCTGCATTTCGGCGAGATTTCACCCGCGACGATCTGGCATCGTGTCGCAAACGCCGGCGGATCGGTGGAGACATTCCTGGGCGAGCTGGGCTGGCGCGATTATGCGCAGAATGTGATCCTGCAGTTTCCCGAATATGCGTCGAAAAATGCCCGGCCTGCGTTCGATGCGCTGCCGTGGCGAACGGGCAGTGACGCTGATGCCGATCTGCGTGCCTGGCAGCAGGGGCAGACCGGTTATCCTATCGTCGATGCCGGGATGCGCCAGCTCTGGGCGACGGGGTGGATGCATAACC
>CAZWAL010000072.1:0-2974 GCA_964631905.1 uncultured Stakelama sp. | reverse complement strand
GGGTGCGGATGATCGCCGCCTCGTTCCTCATCAAGCATCTGCTGATCGATTGGCGGCAGGGCGAGCAATGGTTTTGGGACACGCTGGTCGATGCCGATTATGGCAGCAACGCGGTAAACTGGCAGTGGACGGCGGGGACAGGGGTCGATTCGAACATGTTTGTCCGGATCATGGCGCCGCTGTCGCAGTCACAGAAATTCGATGCGGCGGCCTATATCCGGCAATGGGTGCCCGAACTCGCCAAATTGCCCGATACGGCGATTCATGATCCCGACGAGGCCGGTCGCCGTCCGGCCAGCTACCCGCCGAAACGGATCGGCCACCGCGCAGCACGCGAACGCGCGCTCGCGGCGGTAAAGCAGCTGCAATAGATCATGTCAGGGGAAGCATCCGGACAGGCGATGAACCCGCCGCTGCGCACCATGTCGCCGCCGCAATCTGCGCGAACAGGCCGGAAGGTGCGATTGCTGGTTGGACTGTTCGCCCGTTTCGGCAAAAGCGTGATGGCACGGATCGACGCCGGATTGGCAACCGGTTCGATCGAGGTGCAACTGCCCGACGGGTCGATCACGGTATTGGGTGGTCGCGCAACGGGGGTTGAGGCGGTCCTCCATCTTGTCGACTGGCGCGCCTTGTTCCGTCTGGCGACGAGCGGGTCGGGCGGCTGGTATGTCGCCTGGCGAAATGGGGAGTGGACCAGCCCCGATGCGGTGGCGATCTTCGCAATCTTCAGCGCCAATCGCCACACGCTTGGCGGCACGGGCAGGGCACAAGGCGTCAATCGATGGATCAAGCAATGGGCCAATCTTGCCCGCCGCAACAGCCGTGCCGGGGCAAAGCGCAATATCGCCGATCATTATGATCTGGGGAATGATTTCTACGCCGCCTGGCTCGATCCGACACTCAGCTATTCGAGCGCTCTTTTCGCCGATTCCGCCGAGCCGCTGGAAGCGGCGCAACGCCGCAAGCTGCAGGCCATCCTTGATCGCACCGCCACCGTGCCCGGTGATCGTCTGCTCGAAATCGGCTGTGGCTGGGGCGGGTTTGCAGCGTTGGCCGCCGAGGCCGGACGATCGGTTCACGCAATCACCCTGTCAGCCGAGCAATGCGCTGCCATCGCGGCGCAAAGCCTGTCGGGGGTAGAGGTAACGCTCACCGATTATCGTGACGTTACTGGCAACTATGATGGTATTGCGAGCATCGAAATGGTCGAGGCGGTCGGCCAGGAATATTGGCCCGACTATCTCACCGTTATTGCCCGGCTGCTCCGTCCCGGCGGCCGCGCCGCGCTTCAGTATATCGTGATCGATGACGCGATATTCGACGCCTATGCCGCTAATGTCGATTTCATCCAGCGATACGTGTTCCCTGGCGGGATGCTGTTGTCGCGTAGCCGCTTTCGCGCGATCGCCGACGCACAGGGGCTCGATTGGCAGGACGAATTCTGTTTTGGTGCTGACTATGCCGAAACGCTCAAGCGCTGGCGGATGGCCTTTGATGGAGCCGTTGCCGACGGAATTTTGCCGACACGATTCGACAGTGATTTTATTAATCAGTGGCGATTTTATCTGATGTACTGCGAAGGCGGTTTTCGCGGCGGCGGGATCGACGTGGCGCAAGTCACGCTGGTGAAGCGGTAGCGCCCGGGGACAGCTCTTTTACCCGTTCGGTTCGAGCCCTTCGACTGCCTGCCAAGGCAGGCGCTCTGGATAAACTTCGGCCATCAGGGCCAAAGTCGAGAAACATGCCACCAGTGCTACGCAGGGTGTCTCGACGTTGCTCGACACGAACGGGAAATTGGAGCGGTTCAATCCAAGGGGATTTGGCGTCAGCCGTCGATCCGCTCGTACAGCCCGGTGTCGAAATCATCGGCCAGCAGGCGCACGATCCGGTTTGCGACCACCACCGGGTCCTTCACCGATGCCGGATCCTCGCCCGGATAGGCGCGGGCGCGCATGGCGGTGCGGGTCGCGCCGGGATCGATCAGCGCGGTGCGGATCTTGCTGATATTCGCGACTTCCAGGCCATAGCTGGTCAGGATCGCCTCGAATGCTGCCTTTGATGCGGCATATTCACCCCAATAGGCGCGGTTCTGGCGTGCGACGGACGATGTCAGCCCGATCACGCGGCCATGCGCCGATTTGCGCAGCATCGGGTCAAAAGCGGTCAGCAACGCCAGCTGCGCGCTGACGTTGAGCGTCATCACGCTGGCAAATCCCTTGGGGTCGATCACCGGCACGGCGGTCAGCGTGCCGAGCGTTGCAGCGCTGAGCACCATGATGTCAAGCGCGGGGTACCGGCCCGAGAGCGCCGTCGCGAGCCGGGCAATGCTGTCATTTTCGGTCAGGTTCACCGGCGCGATCGTTGCGGTGCCGCCGTTCTTGTAGATCGCCTCCTCGACCTCTTCGAGCCCGCCGGTCGTCCGCGCGGTCAGCACGACATGCGCGCCGGCCGTCGCCAGCGCCTTTGCGGTCGCAGCGCCGATTCCACGGCTGGCACCTGTTACAAGGGCGGTTTGGTTCGCAAGCGGCTTGTCGGTCACAGTGATGCTCCGGTCGGCTCCGGCCTTTACGGGCGGGAGGGCAGGGTATCGGAAAATTAGCGAGAAAAAGCGGTCAGATCACCCGTTCGGCGAGCATCGCGAACTGATCGACCGTTTCGCATTCGTCCTGATCAGTCAGCATGGTCGGGTAATCACCGGTGAAACAGGCATCGCAGTGACTAGGCTGCGTGTCGGATCGCTTGGCCTGACCAAGGGCCTTGTACAGCCCGTCGATCGAAATGAACGCCAGGCTGTCGGCATGAATGAAGTCGGTCATCCCCCCGACATCAAGCTGCGCGGCGAGCAGTTTGGCACGCTCGGGCGTATCGACACCGTAGAAACAGCTGTGCCGCGTCGGCGGGCTGGCGATCCGCATATGCACTTCGGCAGCACCTGCTTCGCGCATCATCTGCACGATTTTCAGGCTGGTCG
>CAZWAL010000071.1:0-12318 GCA_964631905.1 uncultured Stakelama sp. | reverse complement strand
CGATCGGCATCGTCCCGCAGGATACGGTGCTGTTCAACGACACGATCGGCTATAACATCGGCTATGGCCGGGCGGGCGCGAGCCAGGCCGAAATCGAGGAAGCCGCCCGCGGCGCCCAGATCGCCGATTTTATCGCGATGCAACCGGGCGGTTACAACGCGCGGGTGGGCGAACGCGGGCTGAAACTGTCAGGCGGCGAGAAGCAGCGCGTCGCTATTGCCCGCACCTTGCTCAAAAATCCGCCGATCCTGATCCTCGACGAAGCGACCAGCGCGCTCGACAGCCGGACCGAGGGCGAGATTCAGGACACGCTGGAGGCAATCTCTGCGCGCCGTACCACCATCGTGATCGCGCACCGGCTGTCGACCGTGGTCAACGCCGACGAGATTGTGGTGCTGGAGGCCGGTGCCGTTGTTGAACGCGGCACCCATGCCGCGCTGCTCCGCCAGAACGGCCTCTATGCCGAAATGTGGAACCGCCAGGCCCAGGAACGCGCCGAAGAAGAGGGTGTGCTCGCGGCGGAGTAAGGATGCGTCCGGCTTAGACGCAGCTCAGCCGGATTGCCTTTGCCTTTTTGTCGAAAACGATCGACGAGCATCCACCCAGCTGATCGCGTCCGATGATGATGACATCACGGCGATCCTTTTTCGATTTGGCGGTGACCACAATCTCGTCGGGATCAGCATCGGCATCGGCAATCCCCGCCACCGAACCATTGTCGGCGACCCGCACCAACATCGATTCGAGTGTCAGCGGGCCGACCACCAATGGCCGCGCCAGCCGGATCGTGCGGACCGGGCGGGTGACGCCGAACGCGATTTCCGCCTTGTCGCCGTTACCCACCAATTGCCCGCCAAGTGCCTCCGCAAGCGCCGCACCCGCCCCTGCCGTTGCCAGCGTGCGTGGATGTTGCGGATCGAACAGGATCGAGATCGTGCGCCCGCCGACCACCACCCGCGTCATTGCCGGGCGGAAGATCTGCTGGACCAGCGGCAGCGTGGCGGTGCGCTCGCCTGCCCCGGCGGGCTTCAACTGAAAGCGGATCAGGTCGACCGGCAAGCCGCCCGGCCCCACCGCGCCATCCGCCCCCGCATCATAACGACGTTCGAACCAAACCACGCGGCGCTTGAACGATGCATTGCCGAACTGCAGCCGGGTAACCCCGCTTTCGCCGCGCACTTTCACGGGGCCGACCTTCACCGAAAAACCGAACAGACCACCGCGCAGGCCGATCCGTTGCGCATAATCGGGGTTGAGGGTGGGGGCGGCCGGTGCCCAGGGCGTGACACGCATCTTGCCGGGCACACCGCCAACGGTCGCCGCCACCACCCCGTCACCCCGCACCAGATATTCGCCCTGAATCGGCTTTGCGCCGCCGGCGATGCCGGGCAGCCCCGCGATCATCACGATCAATGCACTTCCCATCACACGGGCAGTTGGCAGCATCACACTTCCTGTCGGTTTGGATCGCATCGTGACGATAGCCGATTTTCACCCGACAAGCGCGGCGAAAACAAGGCCCAAAACAAAGCGATGCGATCAGCCCGGTGACGCTGCCGATCCCGCAAGCAACCCGCCATCGATGTCGAACTCGCTGCCGGTGATATAGGTCGCCTCGTCGGACGCGAGGAATACCGTCATCGCCGCTACTTCCTCCGGCAAGCCAAAGCGCTTCAGCGGGGTATCCCTGGTCAGCGCGATCATCCGTTCGGCGCGGTCAGGGCCATCGCCGAGCATCGGCTCCCAGATCGCGGTCAGGATCGCGGCGGGGTGCACTGAGTTGCAGCGGACCTGCATCCCCTGCTGCGCGCACCATAGCGCCACCGATTTGGTATGATTGCGAATCGCCGCCTTGGACGAGGCATAGGCGGCTGCCCCCGGAATGCCCACCAGCCCTGACCGGGACGATATGTTGATGATCGCTCCCGTGCCCCGCGCGCGCATTGCCCGGATCGCATAGCGACACCCAAGGAAGGTGCCATCGAGATTGACCCGGTGGACGCGGTGCCATTCGGCGAGCGAGGCATGTTCGGGATCATGCGGGCCGCTGGCATCCTCGAACCCCGTAATACCGGCATTGTTGACCAGCACGTCAAGCCGCCCGTCGCGTGACAGCAATTCAGCCATCACGCTTTCCCACTCGGCTTCGTCACCCACATCGAGCGGAAGGAACCGAGTGTTCCCGCCGATCTCATTCGCCAGCGCCGCGCCAGCGTCACCGTCGATATCGGTGATCCATACCGTTGCCCCTTCTACGACAAACGCACGGACGATCGCCGCACCGATGCCGCGCGCTGCCCCCGTAACGAGCGCAATCTTGCCGTGGAGTCGACCGGGACGAACAATGTTGTCGGACATGAAGGATGCTCCCTTGCGGTGATGGGCGCTTCGCCGGTAGCGCCAGATTATGCCCTCAACGCTCGACACGCTACAAAAGACCTTCGGCTTTCCGGCGTTTCGCGGGGTGCAGGGTGATGTCGTCGCGCGGGTGATGGCGGGGCAGAACACGCTGGCGGTGATGCCGACGGGCGCGGGGAAATCGCTTTGCTATCAGCTGCCATCGGTGGTGCTGGAGGGGACGTGCGTCGTCGTCAGCCCGCTGATCGCGCTGATGCACGATCAGCTGCGTGCTGCCGACGCAATCGGCATTCGTGCGGCCACCTTGACGTCAGTCGACACCAATCAGCCAGAAACGGTGGCGCGGTTCCGGCGCGGTGAGCTCGACCTGCTCTATGTGGCGCCCGAACGCGCCTCGAACGAGTCGTTTCGCAATTTGCTTCGGCAGGCACCGCTGGCGCTGTTCGCGATCGACGAGGCGCACTGCGTCAGCGAATGGGGGCATGATTTCCGCCCCGATTACCGGCTGCTGCGCCCGCTGCTCGACCAATTCGGCGATGTGCCCCGGCTCGCGCTGACCGCGACGGCGGATGCGCATACCCGCGCCGACATCCTCGAACAGCTCGGCATCCCCAAGGACGGGCTGATCATTGCCGGGTTCGACCGGCCCAATATCCGCTACATGATCTCCCCCCGCGACAATACCGCCCGCCAGATCATCGAGGTGATCCGCGAAACCCCCGGCCCCGGCATCGTCTATGCCCAGACCCGCGCCGCCACCGAACGGCTTGCCGAGCAGCTGGCGAGCACGGGCCGGCCCACCCGCGCCTATCATGCGGGCCTCGACCCCGCCGTCCGCGCGCGCAACCAGGCGGCATTCGTCCGGTCCGAGGATATGGTGATCTGCGCCACGATTGCGTTCGGCATGGGGATCGACAAGCCCGATGTCCGTTTCGTCGCGCATGCCGGGCTGCCCAAATCGATCGAGGCCTATTATCAGGAAACCGGCCGTGCCGGGCGCGACGGAGATCCGTCGGTCGCGCATCTTTTCTGGGGCGCGGAGGATTTCGCCCGCGCACTGCAGCGCATTGCCGAGATGGAGCCCGAGCGCCAGACGGTTTCGCGAGCGCAATTGCAGGCATTGTCGGCATTGGTCGAAACCGGCGGATGCCGCCGCGCGCTGTTGCTGCGCCATTTCGGCGAAAACCCGCCTGCCGCGTGCGGCAATTGCGACAATTGCCTCGACAAGCCCGCGCTGATCGACGCGACCGAGCTGGCGCGCAAAATCCTGTCGGCGGTGTACCGCACCGGGCAGAGCTTTGGCGTCGGCCACCTTGAAAAGGTACTGACGGGCGTCGCCGATGAACGAATCGAGAAACTGGGCCATGAACAGCTGAGTGTGTTCGGCATCGTTTCGCGCACCGAGGCCGCGCTGATCCGCCCCTTGTCGCGCGCGCTGCAGGCGCGCGGGCTGCTGACGACGACCGAGCATGGCGGGTTGAGCCTGGGGGGCGATGCGCGCGCCGTGCTGAAGGGCGAAACGATCGTCCAGATCGTCGCGCCGCCCATCAAGAAGGCGGGCGGGCGCAGGCGCGCCGATGCCGCCGCGATGCCCAATGATCCGCTGTTCGACGCCCTGCGCGCGAAACGCCGCGATCTTGCCGCGGAGGCGAAGGTGCCCCCGTATGTGATCTTCCACGATTCGGTGCTGCGCGAAATGGCGGCGCTGAAGCCGACCAGTCGTGCCGCGCTGGGGCAAATCACGGGGATTGGCGCGCGCAAGATGGAGGCTTACGGTGACGCGTTTATTGCCGTAATCCGGGAGTCTGCATGATCCGCCCTATTGACGAGACGATTTCGGTCGCCCCGCAAATCTCGCCTGCCGACGTGACCGATATCGCGCGGGCGGGCTTTACGATGATCATCAACAACCGCCCCGATGGCGAGGAAATGGGCCAGCCGGACGGCGCCGCCATTCAGGCCGTCGCCGAGGCACTTGGCTTGGCCTATGTTGCAATCCCCATCACCCATGCCGGCTTTTCCCCCCCGCAACTTGACGCCATGGCAGCAGCGCTCGCCGAGGCAACCGGGCCAGTGCTCGCTTATTGCCGGTCGGGCACGCGCAGCTGCAATTTATGGGCACTGGCGATGGCCAAGGGCGGCGCGGACCCCGATATGCTCGAGGAAAAGGCCGGGCAGGCCCGTTATGACCTGTCGGGAATCCGCCCCATGCTCGATGCTCTGGCGGGGGATCGATGAACACGACGCAGCTGATCATTTCGCTGGTCGGCGTGCTTGGCCTCGCGCTGATCGCCCGGCTGTTGCGCCTTGGCGAGGGCAAGATCGCCAGCGAGGACGATGCCTGCCGGATCGCCGAGGAAATGCTGGTCGGCTTCGAGGCGCGCCGCGCGATCGTCAGCAAGGATGGCAATGCGGCGCTGGTGGGGGGTAACGGCACCGTTGCTGTGCTGAAGCGGCACGGGGCAAAAGTGGCAGCTCGGCGACTCGCCCCGCCGCTCGCGATCCGCGACGCGCCCGAGGGGGTGACGATCGATACCGGCGAGCGGTTGTTCGGACCAGTCACGCTGATGAATGTCTTTCCCGATGATGCGCGCGCACTGGCAGCGCCACTGACACTGGTGTAAACAGACCAGTATGGAATTGCCCGATCCCGTCCAGCTGGCCGTCCCCGCCTTCATCCTGCTGGTGCTGGCGGAAATGCTGGTCGCCTGGGCACGTGACAAGACACGCTACGAACCGAAGGACACGCTGACGTCGCTCTCATTGGGGCTGGGCAGCACCGTGGCGGGCGCCATCCTGGGCGGGGCAGCCTATGCCATCGCGACCTGGGTGGCGCAGTTCCGCGTCTTCGACATCGGTTATCAATGGTACTGGTTCGTCATCGCCTTTGTGATCGACGATCTGGCTTATTATGCTTTCCACCGATCCGCCCACCGGGTCCGCTGGTTCTGGGCAAGCCATGTCATCCACCATTCGAGCCAGCATTATAACCTGTCGACAGCGCTGCGGCAGACCTGGACCGGCTTCTTCTCGCTCGGCTTTCTGTTCCGGCTGCCCTTGTTCCTGATCGGCTTTCCACCGCCGCTCGTGTTCTTCGTGGCGGGGATCAACCTGGTCTATCAGTTCTGGATCCACACCGAAGTGATCGACCGGATGCCGCGCTGGTTCGAGGCCGTCATGAACACACCGTCGCACCACCGCGTCCACCATGCGACCAATCCGCGCTATCTCGACAGCAATTATGCAGGTGTTTTCATTATCTGGGACAAGATGTTCGGCAGTTTCGTCGCCGAGCGTGATGATGATCGCCCGCGCTATGGCATCGTCAAGCAACTCGGCAGCTTCAACCTGCTCTGGGCGGCGTTCCACGAATGGATCGGCATCGCAAAGGATGTGTGGGCTGCGCCCGGCTTGCGTGCCAAGCTCGGCTATATCGCGATGCCGCCGGGATGGAGCCATGACGGCAGCCGGGAAACGTCGGAATCGATCAAGCAACAATGGCTCGAGCGCGAACAGTGCGACCGGGTGGTGCGAGGGGAAGAATCTTGGAAGAAGCCGATATCGTCGTCGTCGGGGGTGGATCAGGCGGGAGCGCCGTCGCCGGCCGCTTAAGCGAGAACGGCAAGTACAAGGTCGTGCTGCTCGAAGCGGGAGGCAAGAATACCGGTTTTCGTACGCGCATTCCGGGCTTCATTCCGTTTCAGACCGACAAGACCAACTGGCAGTTCGAAACCGTCCCGCAAGTGGGGCTGAACGGTCGACGCGGATATCAGCCACGGGGAAAGGGGCTGGGCGGCTCCTCTGCGATCAACGCCATGATCTACATTCGTGGCAACGCATGGGATTACGATAATTGGGCGGCAATGGGCTGCCCCGGCTGGTCGCACGCCGAGGTGCTGCCCTATTTCAAGCGCGCCGAGAATAATGTGCGCGGGGCCGATGAATTCCACGGCGGCGATGGCCCGCTGCATGTGAGCAACCAGACCTCACCCAACCCCGGCTCGCTCGATTTCATTGAGGCGGGCGCGTCGCTCCAGATCCCGCGCAACGACGATTTCAACGGCGCGCGCCAGGATGGCATCGGGCTTTATCAAGTCACCCAAAAGGGCGGCGAGCGCTGGAGTGCGGCGCGTGCTTATCTGGAGCCGGCGCGGGATCGCGCCAATCTCACGATCATGACCGGGGTGACCGCCGAACGCGTGTTGTTCGACGAAGGCCGCGCCTGGGGCGTCGCCTATACCCAGGACGGCGAGGCGCGCGAGATCAGGGCAAAGCACGCGGTTGTCCTTGCGGGCGGGGTGTTCGGGACGCCGCAATTGCTGATGCTGTCAGGCATCGGCCCCGCCGCGCATCTGCGCGAACACGGCATCGCGGTGCGAATCAACCGGCCCGAAGTGGGCGAGAATCTGCAGGATCACCTCGATTATGTTGCCTCTTATGAAACCAAGAACACCCAGTTTCTGGGGCAAACGCTGACCGGCACGCTCAATTCGGCGCGCGCGTTGATCCAGTGGTTCCGCAAGCGTGAGGGGGCGATGACGTCACCCTATGCCGAAAGCGGCGCGTTCCTGACGATGAACCCCGATGCGCCGTGCCCGGATGTGCAGCTGCATTTCGTGATCGCCGCGCTTGAGGATCACGGCCGATCGAAAGTAACCGCGCACGGCTTTTCGGGCCATGTCTGCGTGCTGCGGCCCGAGAGCAAGGGCACGGTGCGGCTCGCCTCGATCGATCCCCGCGCCGCACCGCTGATCGACCCCGCCTTCCTCACCGATCCGCGCGACATCGACCTGATGAAAAAGGGGGTGAAGGCGATGTACCGCATCCTCGAAACCCCGCCGATGACGAAATACGACGCGAAGGACCGCAACCCGATCGACCTGAACGATGACGATGCGCTCGAACGACTGATCCGCGCGCGTGCCGACACCATCTATCACCCGGTCGGCACCGCTCGGATGGGATCGGATGACGGCGCGGTCTGCGATCCAAAACTCCGCGTGCGCGGCGTGACGGGGCTTTACATCGCCGACGCGTCGATCATGCCCAAACTCGTTTCGGGCAATACCAACGCCCCGTCGATCATGATCGGCGAGCGCTGCGCCGATTTCATACTGGCGGACCTTGGCTGATCGCCCCAATCTAAGTTTTTCCAGAAATCGTCATTGCGAGCATCGCGAAGCAATCCAGCGATGCGCGCGCCACCTTAGATTGCTTCGCTCCGCTCGCAATGACGGGGTTTCAATCGAGTCGCGTTCCAGCCTAAGGCTCGGGCGTGGATAGAAAAGACTGGAATCGCATCGGGCTGGTCGCAGCCATTTTCCTCGTACCCGGCGGTTTCATCCTCGGCGGCGCACTCGCTGCGCGCCGGGCGGGCAAGGCGATCAGCGACGCTGGCGCCAAGCCCGATAGCGATGGCGCTGGGGTTGCGGCCGACGGGTCAACGCTGGCATTTTACCAGTCCAATGCGGCGACTTATGTCGAAGCTCGGCCAGCCATCCTGTCACCCGATCTGCTCGAGTTTCTACCGCGTTTGCAACCTGGGTCGCTCATCCTGGAGCTCGGCTGTGGCAGCGGGCATGACGCCGCCGAAATGGAGCGGTGTGGGTTTCGGGTCGATGCGACAGACGGCGTTCCGGCAATGGTAGCGATTGCGGGTGAACGGCTTGAAGCAGGGGCCCGGGTGCTTCGGTTCGACGATCTCGATGCAACGGATCACTATGACGCAGTCGTAGCCTGCGCTTCCCTGTTGCACGTCCCTATCGATGAACTTCCCGCCGTGCTTCGGCGAGTGTGGCGTGCCTTGAAGCCGGGCGGCTGGCATTTCGCGAGCTTCAAGACCGATGGCCAGCCCGGATGGGACAAGCACGGGCGATATTACAACTATCTCGACCGCGCCGGTGCCATTGAGGCGTATGAGGCGGCCGGCGAATGGCGCGCCGTAACCTTCCAAAACTATGATGGGACCGGCTATTTCAGCGAGCCCGCTCGGTGGCTCACCGTCACGGCCCAGAAACAGCCTTGAGCAGCGAATTGGGGTTTGTCGCAGCGCTATGACTGTTGCGATTATGCGTTCCGCCAATCAAGCGACGAAACCCACAAAAAAGGGCCGGTGCGTTGCCGCACCGGCCTTAGGATGTTCGCAGGAGGAACCTCTTAGGGGGCGCACCTCGTCGGGCGCGCCCCGATCTTGTCAGTAGTTGTAAGCGCGTTCGCCATGTTCGTTGATGTCGAGCCCTTCGGCCTCGACTTCAGCGGATGGACGCAGGCCAATCGTGTACTTGAGCGCCAGGAACAGGATGAGCGAGACACCGCCCGACCAGACGAGGGTCAGCCCGACTGCCTGCACCTGCACCATAAGCTGCGCCATGATGTCGTACTTCTCAGGATAGAAGCCGGCGGGCGTGACGGTGTAATCGAAATAACCCTGCCCACCGAGTGACGGCGCCGCGCAGATCGCGGTGCCCAGCGCGCCAACGATCCCGCCAACGCAGTGGACGCCGAACACGTCGAGCGTATCGTCATATTTCAGCGCCTTCTTCACCGTGGTGACGAAGAAGAAACAGACGATTGAGGCAACGAAGCCGAGCACGATCGAGGTCATCGGGGCGGCATAGCCACTGGCCGGTGTAATCGCGACCAGCCCGGCAACCGCACCTGTTGCGGCACCCAGCAGCGATGGCTTGCGATGAATGACCTGTTCGAGCACTGCCCAGGCAATCGCCGCAGCCGCCGTGGCGACATAGGTATTGATGAAGGCAACCGTGGTCACACCGTTCGATTCGAGGTTGGACCCGGCGTTGAACCCGAACCAGCCCACCCAGAGCAGCGAAGCGCCGATCATCGTCATCGTCAGCGAATGCGGCGGCATCGGCTCCTTGTTATAGCCAAGGCGCGGTCCGATCACGAGGCAGCCGACCAGACCGGCAATCCCTGCATTGATGTGAACCACTGTGCCGCCAGCGAAATCGAGCGCGCCCTTGCCCCAGAGATAACCGGTATCGGTCGGGTTGGCGGGGAGGAAATCAGGGCCTGCCCAATACCAGACCATGTGGGCGATCGGGAAATAGACGATCGTGAGCCACGCGACCACGAAGATGATCAGCGGGGTAAACTTCACGCGTTCCGCAAAGGCCCCGACGATCAGCGCCGGGGTGATGCACGCAAAGGTCATCTGGAAGATAACGAATGCATATTCGGGCAGATAAACGCCGTTGGAGAAAGTGGCCGCAAGGGTCGTCGCGTCGACGCCCTTCAGCATCACCTTGGAGAAGCCACCAACAAATGGTGCGGTATCGCCGCTTCCTGCGGTGAAGGCCATCGAATAGCCCCAGCACACCCAGACAAGGCTGGCCACCGAGACGATCATGAACACCTGCATTAGTACGGACAGCATGTTCTTGGTACGCACAAGGCCGCCATAAAACAGCGCCAGACCCGGCACCGACATCATCAGCACGAGCACTGACGAGATCAGCATCCAGGTCGTATCACCCTTGTTCACCATCGCCGCCGTCGGCACGAACGGCGCTGCAGGTGCCGCCGCAGCGGCTGCCTCCTGTGCCCATGCCGGCAGTGCGGCGAACAACGCTGCGGCAACACCCAGCGTGCCAGCCAGTTTCATCGAACGCGTCATTTCTGCCCCCTTCACAACCTGGCTCACAATGCAGTCATGTCAGTTTCGCCGGTGCGAATGCGCACCGCCTGGCCGACATCGAGTACGAAAATTTTGCCATCACCGATCGCGCCGGTATTGGCGGCTGCCTGCACCGTTTCGATCACGCGCGGCATCAGATCGTCCCCACAAACGATCTCGATCTTGATCTTGGGCACCATGTTGGTGGTGTATTCGGCCCCCCGATAGATTTCGGTCTGGCCCTTTTGCCGGCCGAAACCCTTCACCTCCGACACGGTCATCCCGGCAACGCCGATATCGGTCAGCGCCTCGCGGACCTCATCGAGCTTGAACGGTTTGATGATGGCAATGACTAGTTTCAAGCGCCTGTCCCCCCAAAGCGAATGCGTGCTTGTGCAGCACAGCAAATGCCGTGCCAGACGCAAGATTATCGCAGTATCGGGGGTTTTTGCGCAATCAACGGTCGTCGCAAGCTGCGACGAGAGTCAATTTTTTGTGCAGTTGCGAACGGCTGCCCGAAAAATAGGCATGTGCCGTGCCATCTGGTCTAGCGCGCCGCTGAGGCGACGATTATCCGGGCAGTGGCGAGATCATCTTCGTGCACCATCACCCGCACCGGGATGAAAAACTGGCTGCCATCGGCGATGCTGGCGTTGCCATCAAAGGCGATGGCCGGGATATCCTCTGATTTGAGCCGCCCGATCAGGATATGCGCTTCGTTACGATCGAAACGGCCGAGCTCGACCAGCGCCATTCAATCGGCCGCGTCGAGCATCACGGTCTGCACGCGCACGGGCAGGCCATCGATGCTCTTGTTGCGGGTTGCGATCCGAGCGAGCCGCTCTGCTGGGTCTTGCTGAGCATGAAAGCGCACCAGCGTGTCACGTTCCTTCTCCAGCGTCATCTTCGGCACCGCCCAGCCACAACTTGTTTGCAAACTGTCGACAGTGATATCGAAAATCTGGCGGGTGCCAGGCAGTTTCGGGAAATGAACCGCGAGTTCATCGAACCCCGGTTCGCCAATCACCGTATACGTACCCCGCCCGTACAGCCGCATGATCAGCGCCGGATTGTCGAACGCGCAGAACATGATCGTGATGCGTCCATCGACGCTGAGATGCGCCTGCGTCTCGTTCCCGGATCCGCCCAGATCAAGATAGGCGACACGGTTGGGCCCGAGTACCCGGAAAACATCCATCCCCTTGGGGCTGACATTGACCCGGCACCCCTCCGCCGCGGTCCCGACGAAAAACACGGGCTGCTTGGCGATGAAGGCACGGTGCTTGTCGCTGATTGCATCGAAGAATTCGGCCATTGGCAATATCCCCGCGTTGACACGCTTGTAACCTGCGCATAAATTGTGCGCATGAATTTAGACCCAGTTCGTTCCAACAAGCGTAAGGCCGTCAACCTATCGCTCGATACCGGCGTCGTCGAGGCCGCTCGTGCGGTTGGGCTCAATCTGAGTCAGGTTTGCGAAGCGGCATTGCGAGATGCAAGCCGACAGGAAGAGCAAAGGCGATTTCGCGAAGAGAACCAGGCAGCTTTTGATTATTGGAACAAATGGGTTGAACAGCACGGACTTCCGTTGGAGAAATATCGGCAGTTCTGATGGCGCAGTTCGACGTTTTTCGACTGCCGGACGGCAGCATGGCGCTAGACTGCCAGTCTGACGAGATTGATGCGTACGAGACGCGTTTTGTTGTTCCGCTGATCGTTCCCGAGGCCGGCACCGTAACGATTGCCCGCCTCCACCCGCGCTTTAAGGTCGAAGGCGCAGATGTCGTGATGGTCACGCACTTCGCTGCGACCATTCCGCGCCGGGCATTGATGACGCGGATCGGGTCGCTCGCCCACGAGCGGCTGCGCATCATTTCCGCAATAGTCGCCTTAACGGGGAGCGGTTGACTGTCCGATCACACCGCTGTCCCACCCACCGTCAGCCCGTCGACCAGCAGCGTCGGCTGCCCGACGCCTGCGGGCACGCTCTGCCCACCCTTGCCGCACATGCCGACGCCCTCGTCGAGCGCCATATCATCGCCGATGCCGATCACGCGGGTGAGGACACTGGGGCCATCACCGATCAGCGTCGCGCCCTTGATCGGCGCGCCGAGCTTCCCGTTTTCGACCAGATAGGCCTCGGTGCAGCTGAACACGAACTTCCCCGAGACGATATCGACCTGCCCGCCGCCGAACGACTTGGCGAAAATGCCCTTCTTGACGCGGCTGAGCAGTTCCGCCGGATTATCACGCCCGCCGCGCATGAAGGTGTTGGTCATCCGCGGCATCGGCGCGTGCTGGAAGCTTTCGCGGCGGCCATTGCC
>CAZWAL010000070.1:0-12343 GCA_964631905.1 uncultured Stakelama sp. | reverse complement strand
GATCGATATGCGCGATGATGGAGAAATTGCGGATGCGGTCGAGCGGAGTTGCCATGATGTCCGCGCCCTAGCAGCGCTGGGTGAAAAGGGCAAAGCGATCGACATACGGGATTTGGGGCGATCAGTTAGGACTGAGGTCGGTCCAGCCAGCCTCCCAAAATCACATTCACCTTTTCCGGCGCTTCCTGCTGTACCCAGTGCGACACGCCGGGCAGCCGCTCGAGGCGGAAATCCGCCACATAATCCTCGGTGCCGTCCACACAGCCGATCGTCAGCGCGGTATCTTCCTCACCCCAGATCATCAGCGTCGGTACGTCGACCTTGCCCGAGCCGCTGGTCATCTCCCCAGCCGAGCGGAACGCGGCGCGGTAATAGTTGATCATCGCCTTTAGTGCGCCGGGACGGCTGGCGGCGGCGGCATAGGTTTCGGTCACGTCCTTGGGGAATTGGGACTTGTCGACCGCCATGCCGACAAAGGCCTGACGGATCATCCGCGCGCGGTTGCGCCCGAACACCCATTCGGGCAGCCGCGGCAGCTGGAAGAAGAACACGTACCAGCTTGCCCGTAATTGCGCGGGCTTGCGCAATTCGCGCTTCAGGCAATGCGGGTGCGGCACGTTCATGATGACGAGGCCGACCAGCGGGCGCACCTTCCGGATCGCAAACTGCCACGCGATGATTGCGCCCCAGTCATGCGCGATCAGCAGCACTTCCCGCGCGCCACTGGCGTCGATCAGCGCTGCAACATCCTCCAGCAGCCGGTCGATGTGATAGGCGGCAATGCCTTCGGGCCGGTCGGTACCACCATAACCACGCAGATTGGGCGCCCAGACCCGCCAGCCGCGCTCGATGAGCAGCGGGATCTGAAAGCGCCAACTGTAATGAAGCTCCGGAAAGCCGTGTAGGCACAGCGCCAGCCGATCACCCGTCCCCGCCTCAGCCAGCTCGAACGACAGCGCCCCCGCCTGCTGCCAGCGAACGGTGATCCCGCTATCGGCTGGCGGGCTCCATGACGGGATTCGTGAGGCTTGTGACATAGACGTTGTCCCGGGCATCATTGTCGGTAGCAGGCAGCATAGTAACGTGCCCTTCCGCCACAAGCGCGATCGTCCCGCTACCGCATTTTGCCTTTTCCCAGTGCATCCAAAAAGCTATTCAGCACGTATCGAGTCTGTAGAGTTTTCTGGGGGGATTATCATGACCATGATGAAGCTGATGACGAGCGCTGCCCTTTTGCTGGTGGTGTCCGCCCCCCTCAATGCGCAGCGGCCGCCAAAGCAGGCCAAGGCATCAAAGGGCCAGCAGCTCCAGCAAGCGGCGATGAACGATGTGCCGCGGTGCACCACAAAGCACGGGACCGTTTCGATCGTCGACGGACAGGATTCGTCGGGCTGGACACAGAACAGCCTCGCCCCGCCAGCGCGACTGCTGCGGGTGCTCGTCCAGCGTTCGGGCTGTTTCAACATTGTCGATCGCGGTGCCGGCCTTGATGCCGCGGCGCAGGAACGCGCGATCGGCGGCGGGCTTGGCCTGCAGCGTGGATCGAACGTCGGCCAGGGTCAGATCAAGGCGGCAGACTATGTGCTGGTCGCCGAAATCCAGGGCGCGAATTCGAACGTCAGCGGTAATGCGGCCGGCGCGGTCGCCGGTGCGATCATCGGTGGACCGTTCGGCGGACTGCTGGGTGGCATCAAGTCGCGCAAGTCGGAAGCGAATACCGTCCTTTCGCTCACCAATGTCCGCACGACTGAAACGCTTGCGGTGACCGAAGGCTATGCTGCCAAGCGCGACACGAGCTTTGCGGTCGGTGGCGCCTTCGGGGTCGGCGGAATCGGCGCAGGTGCCGTCGGTGGTGGCTATGAGAACACCGATATCGGCCGCATCGTGACGCTCGCCTTCATTCAAGCCTATGCGAAAATGGTCGACGAGCTCGGCTATACCCGCCCGGGCGATGAAGGGACTGCGCAGGCTGCCCCGAAAAAGACCTTCACCGCCCAGGCTCCAGTCGCGATGCGTGTCAGCCCGGTGGCGTCGGCAAAGGCAATTCGTACGCTGCCAGCCGGATCGATCCTGTACCCCACGGGCAACCAGAACGGCCTGTGGTGGGAAGTCGCCGACGAGAATGACAATGTCGGCTGGGTGCTGAACACCAAGCTTGCGCCGTCGCAGTAAGTTAGAGCGTCACGTCTACCTGCAATCGCTGCCCGGCCAATCAGGCCGTGCGGCGATTGCCCAGCATTGCGAGTGTGGGCAGCAATTCATCAAAGTGATCGATTACTGCATCGGCGCCCATCTCTTCGACCGGTTCGAGCAAAAACCCGAAGCTGACCGCAACACTGGCGATGCCCGCATTTTTCGCGGCCATGATGTCGTAGATCGAATCGCCGATAAACACGGCGCGCCCGCCACCGCAGCGCGTGATCATTTCATCGATCGGCGCCCGGTGCGGCTTTGAAAAGCCTTTGCCCATCGTATCGCCGCCGATGACGGTGACGAAGCGATCGCGCAGTGCGAGTTCATCGAGCAATTTGACCGCAAGCGATTCGAACTTGTTGGTCACGATGGCGGCTTTGATCCCCAGCGATTCCAGCGCGTCGAACGCCGCCAGCGCGCCGTCGAAAGGCCGGGTCTCCGCCGAGACATTGGCCTCGTAGTAGCTGAGCATCTGCTTGTAGAGCGGACGGAAATCCTCGGGCGGGCAGCCTCCTGTCGCGTCGAGCCCCAGCTGCAGCATATGCTTTGCGCCGCCACCGATCATCGTCTTGATCTGATCAACACGCAGCAAGGGCCTGCCGGCAATCCCGAGCGCGTGATTCACCGCATTGAGCAAATCGCCACTGGTATCGAGCAAGGTGCCGTCGAGATCGAAGCCGACAATGTCGAATGGCCGGACGCCGGGGTGAATGTCTGTCATCATCACCCTCGCCTGCCAGCATCGCTATGGAATTGGCAACACAATCATGCCATCGCTGCGACTGAGGGAGCCCGATGACCCAGCGACCAATCGCCGCCATCATCCTTGCCGCCGGCAAGGGCACGCGCATGAAATCCGATTTGCACAAAGTGCTTCACCCGATTGCGGGGCAGCCGATGCTGTTGCATTTGCTGGACAGTTTCGATGCAGCCGGAACGTCGCGCAGCGTCGTGGTGGCGGGCGTCGGGCGCGATCAGCTCGTAAAGGCCGTTGAAGGTCGCAACGTCACGATCGCCGTGCAGGCCGAACAGCTCGGGACCGCCCATGCCGCACTGCAAGCGCGCGAGGCGCTGGCGGATTTCGACGGTATCGTGATCGTTTGTTTCGGTGACACGCCGTTTCTGTCAGCCCCAATGATTGCGCGGCTAGCAGAACGGCTGGAGGCAGACGATGCCCCCCGCGTCGTCGTGCTGGGCTTTCGACCTGACGATGCCAAGGCTTATGGCCGCATCATCGCCGGTAGCGACGGCGCGATTGCCAAGATGGTCGAGTATAAGGACGCGAGCGACACCGAGCGCGCGGTAAACCTCTGCAATTCCGGGGTGACGGCGGTCCGAGCGGCTGATCTCTGGTCGCTGCTTGAGGACGTCGGCAATGATAACGCGGCCGGCGAATATTATCTGCCCGACATTGTCATGATTGCCCTTTCCGGCGGAGGTCGGGCGATCGTGGTGGAAACTGATCCTGACGAGGTGATCGGCATCAATAGCCGCAGCGAGCTCGCTTATGCCGAAGCGCGCTGGCAGGCGAAGCGCCGCGAAGAAGCGATGGCAGCCGGAGTAAGCCTCATCGCGCCCGAAACGGTCTGGTTCGCGTACGACACCAAGCTGGGAAGGGACGTGACGATTGAACCAAATGTATTCTTCGGCCCCGGCGTGGCGGTGGGAGAAGGCGCGGTGATCCATGCCTTTTGCCACATCGAAGGAACCGCAATCGGCGCCGAGGCAGAAGTTGGCCCATTTGCGCGGCTGCGCCCCGGATCGGTGATGGGGGCGAAATCCAAAATCGGTAATTTCGTCGAGATGAAAAAGACCGTGCTCGGGCCCGGTGCGAAGGCAAGCCACCTCACCTATCTTGGCGACACGGTCGTCGGCCCCAACGCAAATATCGGCGCTGGGACGATTACCTGCAATTACGATGGCTTTTTCAAATACCAGACCGTGATCGGCGAGGGCGCATTCATCGGATCGAACAGCGCGCTGGTCGCCCCGGTCACGATCGGCGCCGGGGCAATCGTCGCCGCGGGTAGCGTGATCACCGGCGATGTGGAGGCCGATGCGCTGGCAGTAGCGCGCGGCAAGCAGGACGCCAAACCCGGCTGGGCCAAACGCTTCCGCGACGTGATGGCGGCAAAGAAGCGCGACGGCTAACGCGCGGTCTATTCCTGCGCCTTCAAAAACGTGGTGAGCGCTGTGAAATAGCGATCCTGATCGTCATACATCGCCATGTGGCTGCCATCGGGCATCATTGCGAGTGTGCCATGCGGCAGCTTTTTGGCCATTGCCGTCATGTGCGCGGGGTCCATGGTGTCATGACGGGCCGCCAAAACCAGCGCCGGGGTATTGATCCGGGCCAAATCTGCGAACCGATCCCAATTGACCAGCCTGCCACTCGCGCCGAGCTCGCTTGGCCCCTGCATCAGCGTATAAACTTGGCTGTTGAGGTGTGCGAATGACCGCGTGACGGGTTCGGGCCATTCGGCAGAGGGGCGCCGCAGGATGTGCTGCTCGTAATGCAGCGGCATCAGGATCTGCATATAGCGTGGATCACTTGTCGTGCCGGCGGCCTCGAACGCCTTCACCTGCGCGAGCAGTTTCTGGTCCATTGCAGGCATCAGTATCTTTTCGGCATAGACGTTATACGCCGGAATCGATGCCATCATGTTTGAAATAATCAGGCACTTCAGATGGTTCTGATATTTCAGCGCATATTCGATCGCGAGTATGCCGCCCCAACTGTGCCCCAGCACGCAGAAATTATCGCGGGTAAGCTTTAACGCGACGCGGACCTGTTCGACTTCATCGACAAAACGGTCGATCGTCCACAAATCGGTATCGGTCGGGCGGTCCGAATTGCCGGAGCCGAGCTGATCATAATAGATATACTCGATGCCCTTGGCGGGCAAAAAACTGTCAAATGCCTCGAAATATTCGTGCGTTGCGCCCGGACCGCCATGGAGCAGCAACACCGCGAGCTTAGGATTATGTCCGACGCGCTTGGTCCAGACGTTGAACTTGCCCTTCGGGGTGGTAATCGGGATCACTTTCACCCCGCCCGACAAAACGCCATCATGCCCGGCTGTGCTGTAATAGCTGGCGGGTGGTGCGCTTTGCGGAGTCGCGGCGGCAGGCACCAGCGCCATCACCGTGGCTCCGATTATCATCTTCCACATCGTCGCCATCGTCGAGCCCCCAAGCATATTCCTTTGGCCAACCTATACGACACGCATGGGCTGACAAGGCGATGTTAGGACGCCATAGGCACAACAGCATGGTTGATGGCATCAAATGAGGTGGGCTGATGTGCGGCATTGTAGGTATTTTGGGCCAGGGGCCCGTCGCCGACCGATTGCTCGACGGGCTCAAGCGGCTGGAATATCGCGGTTACGATTCCGCTGGTATCTGCACTGTACATGACGGCGTGTTCGATCGCCGTCGCGCTAAGGGCAAGCTGGTTAATCTTGCTGAGCGGCTCACCGAGGAGCCTTTGCCAGGCGATAGCGGCATCGCCCACACCCGTTGGGCAACGCACGGCGCGCCGACGGAAGACAATGCCCACCCTCACATCGTCGGCGACGTGGTGCTGGTCCACAATGGCATCATCGAGAATTTCAAGCCGCTGCGTGAGGAACTGATCGCCGATGGCCGCCAATTCCTGAGCCAGACCGATACCGAGGTCGTCGCGCACCTGATCGCGCGCGAAGTCGAACGCGGGGTCGCACCGCGGCAGGCCGTGGCCAACGTCCTGCCACGCCTCCACGGCGCCTTTGCGCTGGGGGTGATGTTCAAGTCCGAACTCGATCTGCTGATCGGTGCGCGGCTCGGTGCACCGCTGACGGTGGGTTATGGCGAGGGTGAGAATTATCTGGGGTCGGACGCGCTCGCACTCGCCCCCCTCACCCAGCGCATCGCCTATCTCGAAGAGGGCGATTGGGTCGTGATTACCCGCGCTTCGGTCGAGGTGTTCGATCGCGAGAATCAGCGCGTTACCCGCCCGATCGTCAATTCGGGCGCGTCGGGCCAGTTGATCGACAAGGGCAATTACCGCCACTTCATGCTGAAGGAGATTTACGAGCAGCCGCTGGTGGTCGCGCAAACGCTGCGCAGCTATCTGCGACCTGTGGAGGAACAGGTCGCGCTGCCAGACATGGAGTTCGATCTGGGATCGATCGAACGGGTGGCGATCGTGGCGTGCGGCACCGCCAGCTATGTCGGGATGATTGGCAAATACTGGATCGAGCAATTCGCGCGTGTGCCGGTAGAGGCCGATGTCGCCAGCGAATTCCGGTATCGCGATCCGGTACTCACCCCCAACATGCTCGGCATCGTCATTTCGCAAAGTGGCGAGACTGCCGATACGCTCGCGGCGCTTCGTCACATGAAGGCCGCTGGGCTGACGACCGCAGGCATCATCAACGTGCCCACCAGCTCGATGGCGCGCGAAGTCGATCTGCTGCTCCCCACCCATGCCGGGCCCGAAATCGGCGTGGCCTCCACCAAGGCGTTCACCTGCCAGCTCGCAGTGATGGCCGCGCTCGCAATCAATCTCGCGCGCGCCAAGGGATTGCTGACGACCGATCTGGAGCGCGAGATCGTGCGACATCTGCGCGAAGTGCCCGAAGCGATCAACCACGCGCTTGGCCATGATGACGAAATCGCCGCGATGGCCCCAAAGATCGCGGCGGCGCGTGACGTGCTCTATCTCGGCCGCGGACCAGAATACCCGATGGCGCTCGAAGGGGCGCTGAAACTGAAGGAAATCAGTTACATCCATGCCGAGGGTTATGCGTCGGGCGAGATGAAGCACGGCCCGATCGCGCTCATCGACGATAATGTGCCGCTGATCGTGCTCGCCCCATCGGGCCCCTTGTTCGACAAGACCGTCAGCAACATGCAGGAAGCGCAGGCGCGTGGCGCCCAGGTGGTGCTGATATCCGACGCAGCCGGCATTGCTCAGGCGGGCGAAAACACGATCGCGACGATCGAAATGCCCAAGGTCCACCCGCTGATCGCGCCGTTGGTTTATGCGGTGCCGGTGCAGTTGCTGGCGTATCACGTCGCCGTGTTCAAGGGCACCGACGTCGATCAGCCGCGCAACCTGGCGAAGAGCGTGACGGTAGAGTGATCGGGGCGTGAGCCGGAAATTCTAACGCTTCTTTAACCATGTGACTGGCATGGTCCGGGCAACCAAGAACGGGAGTGCCCGGTGCGCATATTAGTGATCGACGACGAACCGGCGATGCATGAATCCTATCGCCAGAGCTTTGCGCCCAAAGACAAGGGTGAGAGCGCGGCACTGTCCGCGATGGCCGCCGAATTGTTCGGTGATGACGATGCCCCCGCCCCAAAGGCTGACGGCGATCCGATGGCGTTCGAACTGACGCATGCCATGCAGGGGCTCGACGGCGTTGCCGCGCTGGAGAAATCGCTCGCGGACGGCGACCCCTATGCAGTCGCTTTCATCGACGTGCGCATGCCCCCGGGCATCGATGGCAAGGAAACCGCGACCCGCATCCGCAAGCTCGATCCCAATATCAACATCGTCATCGTCACCGGCTATTCGGATTTTTCACCAATCGAGATTTCGAAAGCAGCCGGCCCTGCCGACAAGATTTTCTACATCGCCAAGCCTTTCGAAGTAGCCGAAGTGGTGCAGACCGCGACGGCGCTGGCCAGCCGGTGGAAGCTCGATATCGATTTGGCCCAGGCCCGCGAAAAACTTGCCGCACAGGTGGTCGAGCTTGAGGAAAAGGGCGCTGAGCTGGCGGCGAATGAGAGCCATGCGGTCCACATCGCCAATCATGATTCGCTCACCGAAGCCCCTAACCGCCTCGCCTTCCTCCGCGCGCTGACTGAACGGTCGCGCGGCAAGGAGCGCTTTGCGACCGCGATGCTGGATCTCGACCGGTTCAAGCTGGTCAACGATACGCTCGGCCATCTCGCCGGGGACGAGATGATCCGATCGGTCTACCAACTCCTGAACGACGCCGTGCCCGAAGGCGGCATTGTCGCCCGGCTCGGCGGCGACGAATTCGGCATCTTGTTCGATACACCGGGCGAAGAAGCCGCTGTGATGGCCTGCGAGCTGATGTTGCGCGCCTGTTCGGTAACGCTGAAGGTCTTCGGCCATTCGATCCAGGCGAGCGCGTCAATGGGCGTCGTGGTGACCGAGGCCGAGCCAGTGCGCGATCCCGTCGACGTCATGCGCCGCGCCGATCTCGCGCTCAACGAAGCGAAGCGCGCTGGTCGCGGTGTCGTGCGTCCGTTCGATGAGAGCATGGACGAAAGCATCCGCTTCCGCCGCCAGATCGAAAGCGGCCTCAGCAAGGCGATTGCCGCAGGTGAGCTGAAGCTCGTTTATCAGCCCATCGTCGCGCGTGAAGGGCTCGAGATTATCGGCTTCGAGGCGTTGCTGCGTTGGAACAGCCCTGAATTCGGGCCGATCTCGCCGGGCATGTTCATTCCGATCGCTGAGGAATCGAACCTGATTCACGAACTGGGCGACTGGGTGCTCGATCAATCGCTGAACGAGGTGAAGAACTGGCCCGATCAATATGTGTCAGTCAATTTCTCGCCGCGGCAATTCCGCCGCCAGAATTTTGTCGGGCGCGTTATGGAGAGGGTGCAGCAGGCGGGCGTCGCGCCGCAGCGCGTGCAGATCGAAATCACTGAAACGGCGATTTTCGACGATGCCGATCGTGCTGCCGATACGCTCTACAAGCTGCGACAAATGGGTTTCCGTATCGCGCTCGATGATTTCGGCACAGGCTATTCGAGCCTCTACAACATCCGCAAATTCGCGCTCGACTGCCTGAAGATCGATCGCAGCTTTATCGATGGCATGGGCCGCGAGCGCGAGAGTGCCGCAATCGTCCATTCGATCATCCATCTCGGCCGTGCGCTCGGGCTTGGCGTTATTGCAGAGGGTGTCGAAACCGATGCGCAGGTTCAGGCCCTGCGCCTGGCCGGAGCATCGCATCTGCAGGGCTATTTCTTCTCCCGCCCCATCGACGCGATCGAAGCCCGCAAAATGGCCGAGGCGCGCTTCATCGAGGGCAAGGATGATCCAGGCGATGGCCCCGCCCTATATGATCCCGGGCATCAGGCAGGGAACGGGACGCACGGCTGATGACGGCCACAGGTTCGGGAAGAACGATGTTCGGGGGCACGCTCCGCGCACCGGGATCGCTTGGCGCCAAGCTTTTGCTGATCTTGACGGCGGTCGGCCTGCTCGGCTCGCTGGCGATCACGCTGTTGCTTGCCAGCGTCATCACCCCCAGTTTCAACCAGCTCGAAAACACCTCGGTTGGCGCGCATGTCGATCGTACTCGCGCGGCGCTCGACGAGTATATCTCGAAGGTTGAAACGGCGGTCCGCGACTATGGCGACTGGAATTCCAGTTACGATTACATGGGCAAGCCGAGCGCCAAGTTCGAACAGGAGAGTTTTTCCACGCTCGCCATGTCCAACCTGGACGTGAACGGCATGGCCTATATCGGCATGGACGGGCACGTCGTGATCGCGCGCTGGCTCGACATCGCCCGCCAGACTGACCAACCGGCCATGCGCCGCAAGCTGATCGAACAGATCGGCAAGATCAATTTCGCCCGCGCGCTGAATGGCCGCAGCTCTACCGCATTCTATACCCGGCTGGGACCGATTGTGGCGGCGGTCGGTGTCGCGAAGGTCAGGCGCAGCGACGGCACCGGAGATCCGCGCGGCTATGTGATGATGGTCCGAGAGCTCACCTCCGCACAGCTTGCCAACCTGTTGCAACTCAAGGCGCGGCTCGACCTGAGCAACATGTCGACAAAGGAAACGATCACCCCGGGCCAATCGGTGATGACCATCGCGGTGCCGATACTTGGCGCCGATCGGCACACCGTCGCCAATGTCAGCTTCAAGGTGCCCCGCGACGTTTCCATCCTGGGACAGCGCATGCTCCTGCTGGCGATCGCCGGATCGACGGTATTGTTGATGGTGCTGCTTTGGGTGCTGCGGCGGATGATTGCGCGACTGGTGCTCGCGCCACTGCATCGTGTCGAGCGGCACATGCAGGTCGTTACCGCATCGGGCGCGCTCGGCTTGCTTGACGAGGAAGATCGCCGTGACGAAATCGGCTCGCTCGGCCGCAGCTTCAATTCAATGCTGCGCCAGCTGAAAGATTTGCGCGAACAGTTGGAAGTGCAGAGCTTTGCGCTTGGCCGTAGCGAAAGTGCGGTCGCGGTGATGCACAATGTGCGCAATGCGCTGAACCCGATCAGCACGATCCTGTCGCGCGGCATCGCCGATGACGGCGTTACCGACCGCGCGATTGTAGACCGTGCGATCGGTGAACTCGCCAGCGACGATATTCCGGCAGCGCGTCGTCAGAAACTCGCCGCCTTTGTGGCAGCAGCTGTCGAGGCCGAAGCAAGCGACCGTGCCGAACGGCGTCGGCAGCTCGAGGCTGGACGTGAGGCGATGCAGCATGTGCTGGAGATTATCGGCACGCAGCAGGCGCAAGCGCATGAACGCCCCCCGCTCGACCAGTGCGACATCACCGAAATCGTCGCGCAGAACGCAACGATCGCGCGCTATTCGAGCGACTTGTCGATCGCCTTCAGCTTTCCGGCCCAGTCATGGCCCGTGATGGCCAACCGCGTCATCCTGAGCCAGGTGATCGGCAATCTTTTCGGCAACGCCGCAGAGGCGATCGCCGCGCGCGGGACGGGCAGCGGAAGCATCAGGGTGCTGGTCAACGCCGTCAACGACAAGATCCGCGTCGAAATTCATGACGACGGCGAAGGATTTTCGCCCGAGGTTGGTGCCACCCTGTTCCAGCGCGGCTATTCGACCCGTGCACATAAATCAGGTGGGCTTGGCCTGCACTGGTGCGCCAATTCGATGAATGCGATGGAGGGCGGACTCGCGCTGGAAAGCCAGGGCAAGGGTCTTGGCGCGGTCGCGATCCTGACGCTGAAGGCCGCACCCAGCGAACCGGTCGCCAACGCAATCGCGGCTTAACCCGCCCCCAACCTCACTTCAGGTACGACCGCCACCGGTGCGACATCATCCCGGCGACGCAGATAGGGCGCGACCAGATTGCGCGCACGGAACCATTCCTGCCGTTCGGGGCTGAGTGTCTCGAAATTCCCGATGACTCGGCGGCATTCCTCGCTGCGGCACTGGCAGATCATGTGCCAGTTGCTTTCCGCCAACGTCGTCGAATAATCCCAGGTAATCTCGTCCCCCGGCGCGATCGGGCGGATCGCGACGAGAACCACGCCCTCATCGGTAAAGCGCAGTCCCGCATTGGGCGCGCAGCTGTGATTGATCAGATCATCGATCCGCCCCGATGGTCCCATATAATGATCGGGCGTCACCTGCACGAACCTGTCCCCGCCGCCGCGCATCACGCTTGGCACCTGATCAGCACGGAATCGGCGGCCGGTGAACTTCACGATCCGGTCGCCCTCGGCAAAATCAATCGCGGCAAAAACGGCCTTGCCCAGATGATTCTCACCCACCGAAAACAGGTTCGATGCCGGCAGATATTTGTCGAGCACATAGAAATTGCCGTTGCGGAAACCGAGCGATCGGATGGGGTTGATCGTCGCAAGACCAATCATGAACCAGACGCTGGCATGGCACAGCAGTTCGACCAGGATGTAAGCATAACTTCCAACGTCCACATCGCCCGCACGGAGCGCCACGATCAACGTCGCAAGATCGCCGACGGTCCATAATCCCCAAGCGGGCGACCGTTCGCGGGCGCGATCCTGCTGCACGCTCTCCCATGTTGGCCAGAAGCTGATTGGCACGGCGGCCACCACCAGCATGTGCGCCCAGAATGCCGAACTGAACATCACCCAGAGGAACAACGCACCAAGACACGCGGCCATGCAGATCGTTTCACTGCGGGTCGGCGCACTCCAGGCTGAGCGCTGCCAGATGGCGAGCGTGACGATGATGCAGGCGGCGGCGGACACGAGGAACACAACGCTTTGCGCCGCCCCCGGATTAACCGCGGCATAGGTGCTCGCCTCGACAAGGATCGCGGCACTCCAGATCAGCCAGGACGCCCGGTTCGGCTGGACAAGCTCCCGCTTGAGCCCCGTCAAATAGACGGCATACCCTGCGAAATTGGCCAGGATGGCAAGCAGGAACC
>CAZWAL010000069.1:0-12602 GCA_964631905.1 uncultured Stakelama sp. | reverse complement strand
AAGGGGGTCCCTTTTGCGCGCCGATAGGGGGTCCCGTTTGCACGCCGATTGACAGCGATGCCGCGGGCGAGCAGGTCAGTGGTCAGCGGCGGTGGCGGGTTTTTGACAATGCGAACCCATTCAGCCTTGAGTTGCTTCGAAGACATCCGGGCGAGTGCTGCGATCTGCGCTTCCAGTGGCTGTGCCATTAGTCGTCACCATTTGCACGGTAACACGTCAGCCCGTCGCGCTTGGACTTTTCAAGCTGATGTCCCTTTTTTCGAAGACTGGTCAGCACCGCACGAGTGGTGTGTGGGAGCCATCCCGTCGCGTGAACGAGTTCCTCAAGCGTCGAACCTTCCGCTCGGCGCAGCATCTGCAGCACAAGCGCTGCTTTCCTAACCTTGACTACGGCGCGCGGCGGCGGTGCTGGGTGGGGGAGCGGCTCGTTGTCCAGACCCAGCGCTACTTTGCCCATGGGCGTGATGCGCACCCCGTAGTTGGTTTTCCCGTCGCTGCGCCACGCAAAGCTTGGATCCATGGTCTCGCTTTCTTCGGCGAGACCGGATTTCATCAGGCTGGCGACTGCGCTTTTTGCCCGTCTGGCATCCAGATTGTCGTCGAATGGAAAAAGATTGAGATTTTGGTGCTGGGCGGCATTGTTCAGCAGCAGCCGCTGCAGGTCGTTCAATTTCGTCATGGTGGGACTCCTTGTCAGTCGAGCAGCAATTGCTGCTCCCACCACCTGCAGCCCGGCCAGTCAGACTGGTCAGGCAGCAGCCGTACACGGCTGCCTTGACGAACGTTTTGCTCAGCGTCGTCTTGAAGTCCAGTCGAGTTGTGGCTCGTCCAGCAAAACCTTTGTAATGTGCTCCAGTCATCCATTTTGGCGGCATAATCGCACAATATCAAAGCGATGATGGGCCCATTATCGGGACAGATCAGATAGACACTTCTGTCACTCCAATCATGCAACCGGATCACTAATCCCGGCCTCGAAACTATTTGAAATGCGCAACGCAAGAGCGGCGGGGGATCGCTCCCCCGCCGCTCTCGCATTGATCATTTATCTGGGCGAACCGCCCGCGCTTACAGCTTGGTGCGGATGCCCAGGAAGAACAGCCGGCCGAGGCCCGATACCGGATAAGCCGAGCTCGACAGATAGGGCACGGCGTTGGTCAGGTTGTTGACGCCGCCATAGATCGCGCTGTCCTTGAAGATATCGTAATTGAACGACAGGCCGTGGATGAAATAGGTCGGCGCAAAGCCTGCGTCTCCGAATTCGGTCGCGATCCGCTCGATCTGGATAGCCCCCGCGACAGCCGTGCTGTCGATATACTGGACGTTGTACCCGACAGAGAGTTTGCCGCGCCGCAGGTTCACGTTGGCGGTACCCGAAAATTCAGGAACGCTCAGTTCGCGCAGCGCAGGGTTGACCAGCGTCGGGTCGTTCGGATCGAAGAAGCGGTCCACCTTCTCCGTCCAGTTGCCGTTCAAGCCGATGTTGATCTTATACTGGCTGATATCGAAGCCATAATTGATGCTGGCATCGATGCCTGACGTTTCGATCCGGCCGAAGTTCAGCTGGGTCTGCGTCAGGAAGTTGAAGCCGAAGGTCGCAGGCCCGGCGGTTGGGCCGTTGCGCCGGAACAGGCTGCAGAACTGGTTCGGGAAGGTCGTGTTGTCGTAGCAGGTGTTGACGATGTCCTGCGCCTGCACCGCCGCAATCGCATCGTTGATGCGGATCGAGTAATAATCGGCCGACATCGTCAGCCCGCGAATGAAGCGCGGCTGCAACACCGCGCCTGCGGTGAAGGTGGTTGCGGTTTCCTTGTCGAGGTTCGGGTTACCACCGCTGGTGCCCGAGAAGCGGCCGGTCAGTGGGTCGCTGTAATTGGCGATGAACGTCGCCGGATTGGCAATGCCCAGCGCCGTTGCCGCGGCGATGCAGTTTGCGCGCCGCGCTGGCGTCGCATTCTGGTTGACCACGTCGCACGGATCGGATGGACGGAAGGTTGCCCCCTGTGCCGGGCTGAACAGCTCGGCAATGTTGGGTGCGCGGATCGCGCGTGCATAGGTGCCGCGGAACCGGATGTCGGGGATCGGCGCCCAGATGCCGTTGACGTTCCAGGTGAATGCACCGCCAACCGTCGAGTAATCGGAATAGCGGCCTGCTGCCCCAACCGTCAGCTCGTGGAAGAAGGGTGTGTCCTTGAGCAGCGGCAGCGAGAATTCGCCGAACACTTCTTTGACGTCGAACGATCCGCCGGTGTTGAGCGTGCGGGTCGACGGATCAAAGATCAGCTGCTGGTTAGCCGAAACGTCACCAATGAACGTCCCCGCCGGGCCAGCCGGCGAGTTGGCTGGCAAGATTCCCAGTTCGAGATCGCTGAAGCGCGAACTTGACGTTTCGCGACGATACTCGCCACCGATGACGAACTGCGGCGCGCCACCCGGCAGGTTGAAGAAGCTGCTCGTATCGCCCGAAACCGAGCCAGTGATGACCAGCTGGGTCAGCCGGAACAGATCGGTGGTCGGCGTGGTGATGAAATCGACGGCGTCCTGGCTGATCGAGTTGACGCCGTTCAGGATGTTTGCCGGTCGGCACTGGCCATCGCCGGGCCGGAAGGTAAAGAACCCGCCTTCGATGAAGGGGAAGGTTTCCGACCCGGGATAGGGCACGTTGCTGATGTTCGACCGGCAAATGGGTTGGCCGTTGGGGCCACGCACCACGTCGATCGCGGCGAAAAGGCGGTCATAGAGGACCGAGTTGCTCTGGGTGACCGAGTTGTCGGTACGGCCATAGTTGGCGACGAGCTCATAGTTGAGATCGCTCGTCACCTCGCCGCGAACGCCGCCGACGATGCGATAGGTATCGCGCTTTGCGGTCTGGATGTTCGGCCCGAGATCGAGGAAGTCGCGGCTGACGCGCAAGCCGCCTGCAGCGTTCGATTCCGCCTGCAGCGCCGCTGGGGTGAAGGGGTTGTCAGGGAAGATCAGCAGCGAATCGTAGAACGTGTTGTAATTGTTGCGCGACGTGGTGTTGGTGCGCGCATATTTGGCGTCCACGAAGAACTCCGCCGCTGGCGAAAGCTCAAAATTGGCGCGGAAATCACCGTAGAAGCGTTCGCTACCCGGGATCAGCGAAGTCTGGTTGGTGCGCTCCACCGCGCCATCGCCGCCGAACTGGTTCTGACTGGTTGAAATGATGCCGTCTTCGAAGATCTTCACGCCGCCATTGCCGGTCGAGACATAGCAGCCGCCGCCGCCAAAGCCGGTCCAGCCGACATAGCTCTCGTTACAATCGGCGATGCCGTTATTGTTCAGATCGGTGCTGAACCGCGCAAAATCGGCACGGAAGATGAGGCCAGCGTTGGAGCTGATGGCGAACACCGGCTGCGCTGCGATAACAAAGGTCGGCGAGTTCGCTGCCCGGTCGATCAGTGCCTGCTCGGCCGCGGTTGGCGTCCGCCCGGGGAACAGGGCCTGAAACGCGGCAAGGCTGTTCGGGATGGTCGGTCCAAAGGAGATGCGCGTCGTGCGCGGGCCGGGGCCGCCAACGCGGAAATAGCTGGCGAAATTCGGGGTTGCCGCTGCGCTGATATCACCCTTCTGGAAACGCCGCGCCGGGTTCTGGTAGGTCGTCGAGTTGTTGCCGCGGCCGTTATTCGCCGTGAAATCACGGTCTCCCATCAGCACTTCGGCGTCGTTGGTATAGCCCGCCGTCAACGAGAAATTGCCGCGACCGCCTGCGAAGTTCTTGCCGTAGGTTGCTTCAATCCGGAACGTCTCGCCATCGCCCTCGTTTGAGATGCCGCCCTGGGCGTCAACGCGAAGCCCTTCAAAATTCTTGTTGAGCACATAGTTGACCACACCGGTCACAGCGTCCGCACCATAAACGGCCGAGGCACCGCCGGTCAGCACCTCGACGCTCTGGATCAGCGCGTTGGGGATAGTCGCCACGTCGACGGTCTGCGCGCCTGCAACGCCGGAAACATGGCGATACCCATCGACGAGAACCAGCGTACGGTTAGAGCCGAGCTGGCGCAGGTTGAGCGTCGCCTGACCGACACCGCCGCCGCCACGCTCAAGCGAATCAGCCACGGTACCGGAAGAAATCAGCGCGGGAATGGTACGCAGCGTTGCCGTGACGTCGGTATTACCGGCGGCGCGAAGCTGTTCGGCCGTAATACTGCTGATCGGAAGGGGAGATGTCGCGTTGGCGTCACGTTGCAAGCGGCTGCCGGTAACGACGATTGCTGCATCTTCTGTTGGTGCCGTCTCTTCGGCCGGCGCAGTTTGCGCATGGGCCGTGCCCGCAAGCATGAAGGCAACAACCGATACGCCCGACAGGGCGGCGAGTTTCCGATTAAAGCGCATTATATCCCCCCAGAGGTAACAAAATTACTGACTAAGGGTGTATCAACATTTGTTGTTTTGCAACGCAGCACAAAAAGACGCGCGCGAATGTCTTTAGGATTTTTGAAAAGTGTAACACCAAAGCCACAAATCGCAGGGTGCGTGGACCATGAACCAACACTGGAGGATGAATGGCCGAAGCTCCCATTCCCTAGCGTTGCAGTGAATTTACTCGGCTGCTTTGGCCTTTGGCGTCGCCGGTGCGGTATAGAGGATGCGCATCAGCGTATCGCCCGGATCGCGCAGTGGATCAGTGGCGATTGTACTTACCCGGCCTGATTCCGGCGCGATCAATGTTTCGATGATCCGTCCAAATGGATCGGCGATCGTCGCCACCCGTTGGCCCTTATTCACAGCATCGCCCAGATCGACCAGCAACGTTGCATAGCCGCCCCTGCTGGTCGCTACGCGCGCCAGTGTATCACCGATATAGGGGGTGACCGTACGCACCGGGGCACTGCCGGGGGCGAGCATTTTCAGCTCGACCATCACCCGCTTGATCCCGTCAAACGCGCGGCCGATAACGACGCGGTCAAACATTTCCGGTCGTTCCAGCTCGAGCGTGATCGCGGGGACGCCGCTTTTCAGCATTTCGGTTTCAACGCTGCCCGCGACGCCGGGATCGATCTTGATCATGTCCGGGCCGATCAGCTCGCCGATTGCGCGGGCGCGCTCCGTGTCAGCAAAGACATACATCGGATAGGCAGTGCCGCGCGACTGGGTGTGGAGATCGATCGCGGTATCGGCATTGGGGCGCAGCAGACGCGTCCAGAGCCGCCCGGCGTAAAGATCGGCACGGTCGGTGCTTTTTGGGTCGCCGGGCATCAACCGGTTCAGATTGGCACCGTCCACCCCGTCCCCCGGTGTAAAGGCGCGGGTGTGGTGGAGCAGCCCCGGCGTATTGAGCCCCGGCACTGCGACAATTGTGCCCGACAATCGCGCCGGATCGATCGTGCCGACCAGCCGGTGGATCACATCGATGCCGTTCAGTTCATCGCCGTGGATGCCCGCGGTCAGCAACAGCCGGTGGCCGGGCTTTGCGCCGCGAACGACGATGACGGGCACATACCATGCTTGCCCGATCGCATTGTCGCTGACGCGAAACCAGAAACGGTGCACCTGGCCCGTGGTGAGATCACCTGCATCGAGCCGGTCGATCACCGGCGTACCGTCGATCCTGTCGCCGGTGAGGATCGTTTGGGCAGCAGCCGGGGGTGTCAGCGCAGCGACGAGCCCCGACAACAGGCAAAGCACTGCCACATAAAGTGCGCGGATCAGTTGGAATGGTCTGAGCATAGAGGCCGGTATAGCCCCTGCGAGGCGCATCGCAATCTGCCCGATGCCCGATCGCGCTGTATTGTCTATGCAATACGCCTATGGCATGTTCCGGCGGCAATACGGGGGGCGAAGAGACGATGGTCGCGCGCGGTTTGATGTTGCCGGTCCTGTTGGCATTCACCCCCGCTGCCCTTCATGCGCAGGCAACTCCCCCCACCGAAACGCTGATCCGTAACGTGACGGTGTTCGATGGCGAGCGGCGCACTGGCCAGCATTCGGTGTTGATCCGCGGTGACCGGATCGTGGCGATTGATCCCAAGGCAAAGCCCGGGCCCGCCACCCGGATCGTCGATGGCACCGGCAAGACCGTGCTGCCTGGCCTGATCGACGCGCACGTCCATGCCTTTCAGGCGCAAGATGATCCGCTGCTGTTCGGCGTGACCACGCAGCTCGACATGTTTTCGACGCCTGAAGGAACCAAGGCCATACGCGCCCGCATGGCGGCGCGCGACAATGCGCGCGAGGCCGATCTGTTTTCTGCCGGCTATCTGGCGACGGTGCCCAAGGGGCATGGCACCCAATATGGTTTGCCCGTCCCGACGCTCCCGACGCCCGCCGAAGCCGATGCCTGGGTGGCGGCGCGCGTTGCCGAAGGATCGGACTATATCAAGATCATCAGCGAGCCCGGCAGCACCGTGGGGCGATCGCTGCCCACGCTCGATCTGCCGACGATCAAGGCGCTCGTGGCAGCGGCGCACAAACGCGGCAAGCTTGCCGTCGTGCATGCGCAAAGCCTGGCCACAGCCACCGATGCCATCGAAGCCGGCGCCGATGGCCTGGTCCATCTGTTCGTAAACAAGGACGGTGGCGCGGGGTTCGCCCAGCTTGCGAAGCAGCGCGGCGTGTTCATCGTGCCGACCTATACGGTGTTCGAAGCATTTGCGGGTCGATCGGGCACCGCCGGATTGCTGGACGCGCCGGGTCTGGCCGGGTTGCTGTCCAAAAGCACCGCGGACAGCCTGCGCCAGAAAATGGGGGCGGATCGTGCCGCGGCGCTCGACGCGATCGAGTCCGCCAATATCACTGCTTTGGCCAAGGCCGGTGTGCCGGTGCTTGCGGGAACCGATGCCGGTAATCCCGCGACATGGTATGGCATCAGCCTGCACCATGAACTCGATCTGCTGGTGAAGGCAGGCCTCACCCCCATACAGGCGCTCAACGGGGCGACGGGGGCGACCGCCAAAGCCTTTCGGCTGGCCGATCGCGGCAGAATTGCGCCGGGTATGAAAGCCGATCTGTTGCTGGTGGAGGGCGATCCGACGGTGGTGATCACCGATGTTCACCGGATTGCCGAAATCTGGAAGGACGGGCGCTCGGCCAATGATCTGCGCGCCGCGCGCCGTGCCGCCGTTGCGAAGGAGACGGCCGCGCCGGGCCTCGTGCCGGTTGCGCTGCCCGCGAATGGCAGGATCGCGCAGTTTGCGATGAAAGATGGCAAGGCCGTCATCACCGCCCCGTTCGGGGCAGGCTGGCAAAGCTCTACCGATGCGATCGCGGGCGGCAAATCGAGCGTTGCCCTGACCGTTGCGGGTGCCGCACCCAATGGTGAACCGGCGCTCGTGATGACCGGCACGATTACAGCCGATTTCATCGCTCCCTGGGCAGGGGTAGCCTTTGCCCCGGCAAAGATCGCCTTCGAACCGGCCGATTTGTCAGCAGCAAACGCCATCCGCTTTTGGGCAAAGGGGCGGGGGCAATCATTTGCAGTGATGGGATTTTCGCAAGCAACTGGTCGCGCACCAGCGATGAAGCAGTTTGCGATCACCGACAAATGGACCGAAGTGACCGTGCGGTTTGCCGATTTGCCCCGGTTTGATCCCCGCAGCACGCAACTTCTGCTGATCGCCGCCAATCAACGCCCCGGCGATTTCAGCCTTGAGATCGCGGATGTGCGGTTGGTGAAGGAGTGACCGGCCGGGCCGATTAGTGCCCTGCGCTTAAGCATAGAACGACCTGCCCCATCTGGCCCCCGTCCGGGATTTCGAATCTGAAACAAGGCGGTGATCGCACGTCTGCCATCAGGGTTGCTTGACGTATTTGGCTGCGGTATCTGGATCGCCAGCTAAAGATCCGCAACTTGATCGGCAAATAATGACGTTAAACGACGCTTTTCGATCAAGAAAAAATCAGATTATTTTTGTTATTGTGATAGTCGCCTTCCTGATGCGACTTCACGGGGCAAGTTATGGCTTGCCCGCGTTGCTTGATCCTGACGAGCCGTTTTTTATGATCACCGGCTTGAAAATGATCAGGAACCAATCGTTCAATCCTGAATGGTTCGGGCATCCGGGCACCACGATGCTCTATGCCGTCGCAACGATTGAAGCGAGTGTGTACGTCGTGGGGCTGGCAAGCGGCCGCTTCCCCAGTGCGGAAGCCTTTGCCGCTGCTGCGTATCAGGATCCTGGCATCATCTTCATGCCTGTCCGTTATTTTTTCATCATCTGTGGCGCTGTGTGCGTTTTCCTGACGATACGGATCACCGATCGCCTTTTCGGTACCCGTCCGGCGCTGATTGCCGGCCTGTTGCTGGCGATCAATCCGCTGCACATCAAATGGTCGCAAGTGGTGCGTACCGATGTGCAGGCGACCGTTTTCATGCTGCTGTGTGTGCTGGTGTCGATCACTGTGCTCGAACGCGGGCGGTGGCGCGATTATCTGATCGCCGGGGCAATGGCCGGGCTTGCCTGCGCGACCAAATGGCCTTGTGCGGTGATCATTTTGAGCGTGCTGGCGGCCGGCGTGGTCAGGCTGATGCGCCAAACCGGTGATGCGCGGCAGGAAATGCTGCGCATCGCTGCGGGGTTGGTTGCCGCACCGGTGACCCTGCTGCTGGGCTCGCCCTACCTGCTACTCGATCGCGCAACCGTCGCCAGCAATCTGGCGGGAGAAGCGCAATTGCACCATCTGGGCGCAACCGGCGGCAGTTTCCTCTGGAATGTCGGCTGGTATCTCACCAGTCCACTCGGCGATTCGATCGGCGTCGTCGGCCTGGTCCTTGCAGCGGCGGGGATCGCGCTTGTGGCCTATCGCTCGCCGGCGGCGGCGGCGATCCTATTGCCGCCGGTGATCGTGTTCTTCGTCGCGATCTGCGGGCAACGCATCATTTGGGGCCGGTGGATTCTGCCGCTGCTGCCCTTTGTGTCGATCTTTGCGGCGGTGGCAATCATGGCGCTTGCCGCGCAGCTGCACCGTTTCGTGCCGCGCGTGCCGCTCACCGCCGTTCAAGCGGCGCTACTGGCGTTGATCGGCATCCCGATGGTCGCGACCGCCAACGCCCAGGCGATCGAGCGGCAACATGACACGCGCTCGCGGGCAGCGGCTTGGGCCAAGGCAAATGTGCCGCGTGGCAGCACGGTGATGCTCGAGCATTTCGGGCTCGATATGGTCGGACAGCCCTGGGACTTTCTCACACCGATCGGGGCCGCGGGCTGTGTGGATGCAACTGATTTCCTGAAAGGCAAGACGACCGCCGATTTTGTCGGCGGTCTGCGTGGTAAATCGTCAGTGGTCGATCTCGGCACAACCGATCCGGCAAAGCTGCCCGGGTGTCGGGCCGATTATGCCATTTTGTCAGACTTTGACCGCTATCGCGCCGAAGCGTCCTTTTATGGCGATGAACTGCGCCTCTATAACCGATACATCCAGGGCGGCACACAAGTTGCTTATTTTGCCCCTGCGCCAGGCATCTCGGGCGGTCCGATTGTCCGGATTTACCGATTTCCGCCACCGCCAAAGTCAGCCGCTTCGAAGCCCTCCGTCGCGACTTTGCCATCCGGCCAATCATCGCGTTAACACTCTTAAGCCACGATATTTGCACCGTTCCGGCTATGATTGCCGGCGGTTGCCGCGCATTTGGTACGAGCATGATCAGTCTGCATAACGCACGATGGTCACGCAAACCCATATCCCTCGCAGGCATTGTACGGGTAGCGTAACGTTTGACCGGGCGAACCGCCAGTACATTGTAATATAACTGAAACTTGCAATCCGACTAGGCCATTTGGCTGGGTTGACAATTCCCTGATTCCCATCCCATAGCCAGCGCCCGGGGCCAAAGTCGACCTAAGGGGTGTTTACCTGTGCAAGCAGTAATTCTGGCAGGCGGTTTGGGGACCCGCCTCGGTGAGGAGACGTCTATTCGTCCCAAACCGATGGTCGAAATCGGCGGTATGCCAATCCTTTGGCACATCATGAAGATTTATTCGGCGCATGGCGTCAACGACTTTATCATTTGCCTTGGTTATAAGGGGTATTTGATCAAGGAGTATTTTGCGAATTATTTTCTGCACACGGCCGACGTTACAATCGACCTGAAGAAAAACGCCATGGAAGTCCATGAGAACTGGAGTGAACCCTGGCGGATCACGATGGTGGAAACTGGCGCAAATACGATGACGGGCGGTCGCCTGAAAGCGATTCGTCCTTATTTGACGCCCAACACCCCCTTTTGTTTCACCTATGGCGACGGGGTCGCGTCAATCGATATCACAGCGCTAATTGCGGCGCACAAGGCGCATGGCAAAAAGGCGACGATTACAGCAGTGGCCCCCCCCGGTCGCTTTGGTGCGCTTGAATTCGATGGTGATCATGTCACCAGTTTTCGGGAGAAGCCGGCCGGAGATGGCGGCCTGATCAATGGCGGGTTCTTTGTCGCTGATCCATCGGTACTTGATCTGGTTGACGGACCGGACTCGATCTGGGAGCAGAAGCCGCTCGAAGCGCTCGCCGCAAGTCGGGAACTGGTGGCCTATCGACACGACGGTTTCTGGCAGGCGATGGATACGCTGCGCGATCGCAACTATCTTGAAGAGCTGTGGCAGAACGGCGCACCTTGGAAAGTCTGGTGAGCAGCAACGCCTGGCGCGGTAAACGCGTCTTCCTAACCGGACATACCGGCTTCAAAGGTAGTTGGCTTGCCCTTTGGCTTGCCGATCTCGGCGCCGAAGTAACTGGCTATTCGCTGCCCGCGCCGACTGACCCGAGTCTGTTCGATCAGGCGCAGGTGGCAGGCGTGCTGAAACGCGACATCCGCGGGGATGTCCGCGATCTTGAGGCGTTGCGGGCAGCGGTCGTTGAAGCGCAGCCGGAAGTTGTGTTTCACCTCGCTGCCCAGCCGCTGGTCCGCTATTCCTATGCCGAGCCCGTCGAAACCTATGCCACCAACGTGATGGGCACGGTTCACCTGCTTGAGGCGTGCCGCGCGGTGCCTAGCGTCGCCGCGATCGTCTGCATTACCAGCGATAAATGCTACGAAAACCGCGAATGGATTTGGCCCTACCGCGAAAATGACCCGATGGGCGGCTATGACCCCTATAGCAGCAGCAAGGGGGCGGCTGAACTGGTGATCAGCGCGTATCGGCAATCCTTTTTCGGCAACGGCCCGGCGGTCGCGTCGGTACGCGCCGGCAATGTGATCGGCGGCGGCGACTGGGCGGCCGATCGGCTGGTGCCGGATATCGTCCGCGCGCTCGAGGCTGGGCAGCGCCCATCGATTCGGTCGCCTTCCTCGGTGCGGCCGTGGCAGCATGTGCTCGAGGCGCTGGGCGGCTATCTGATGATTGCCGATCGCCTGCTCGCCGGTGACCGCACGGCGGCGACCGGCTGGAATTTTGGCCCGGCCAATGACGATACACGCCCGGTCAGCTGGATCGTTGAGCGGATGCTCACCGAATGGGGCGCAAGCGGTTGGGATCACCCGGCGGTGGAGCAGCCCCATGAGGCAACTTTGTTGACGCTTGATTGTTCTAAGGCGCACCGCGAGTTGGGTTGGCGACCGACGATGGGGCTCGGACAAGCGCTGTCGATGGTTGTTGCGTGGCACCAGTCGGTCGCGAAGGGTATGTCGGCCCGCGACGTTACCCTGACGCAGCTTCAGGATTACCGCGCATTGCAAGCTGCAAACTTGATGGAGCTAAATTGATGGAGTTGGACCTTGTACCCAATGTTGAGGCGCTCGAAGCGATGACGGCGGGCTATGACGAGCAGCAATTCCGTCAGGCTATCCTCGACATGGTCGGCCAATATGCGCGCAATTTTCATGCGCCCAAGCCGTTCGTGTACGGCGAAAGCCCGGTCCCGGTGTCGGGCAAGGTGTATGGCGAAGCAGACATGAAATCGCTGGTCGATTCGGCGCTCGATTTCTGGCTGACGACGGGCCGGTTCAACGAACAATTCGAAGCGCAGCTCGCCGCGCGGATGGGCTCGCGTTTCGCGCTGACCGTCAATTCGGGATCGTCGGCAAACCTGCTCGCGCTGTCGACCCTGTTCTCGCATTATTTCCGCAGTGATGCGTTGAAGGCGGGAGACGAGATTATCACCGTGGCAACGGGCTTTCCGACCACGGTCAACCCGGCACTCCAGTACGGCATGGTCCCAGTGTTCGTCGACGTTGATCTGCCGACCTACAACATCAAGCCCGAAATGATCGAAGCCGCGGTTTCCAGCAAGACGCGCGCGATCATGCTGGCGCACACGCTTGGCAATCCGTTCAATCTTGCCGAGGTGATGCGGGTCGCCGAGAAGTATAATCTGTGGGTCGTCGAGGATTGCTGCGACGCGCTTGGCGCCACCTTCAACGGCCAGGGCGTCGGCACGTTCGGCCATGTCGGCACGCTCAGCTTCTATCCTGCGCATCACATCACCATGGGTGAGGGCGGGGCGGTGTTCACCGACAAGCCGATGATCAAGCGCGTGCTCGAATCGATGCGCGACTGGGGCCGGGATTGCTGGTGCGCGCCGGGCAAGGACAATACCTGCGGCAAGCGCTTTGAGCGTCGCCTGGGCGATCTGCCACACGGCTATGACCATAAACCCACATTCCCCAAGTAAATCGCTGATTTTGCTGTCAGGATCTCAATATTTCC
>CAZWAL010000068.1:0-12615 GCA_964631905.1 uncultured Stakelama sp. | reverse complement strand
ATTAGGTTTGACGGAACCATCATCCTCGCGACCGGGAGGGCCCGGCGATTTCGAGGTCAGATCTGCCGCACCGACTTCCGTCGTCGATGGCGTGATGATCGCACGAACATCGACGCCCTCCAGATCGCGCATCAGCAGCAATGCGCGCGATAACGCATCACCCGATGCCGGGCGCGCCTGTTTCACCGGCTCGATATAACCTTCGATGAAGCGCTGATAGCCGCCGGCATCGCCCTCGATTTTGGTCGAGCCGACATAGCCTTCGAGCACCTGAATGGTCAGCACGCCGCCTTCGATGCGTTGTGGGCCGACGAGGGCCCGCGACAGGACGAAACCGCGCCGACGATATTCTGCCGTGACGGCTTCGGCGAGGCGAAAGATTTCCGCAATCGGCATGTCGCGGTTGAGATAGGGCGCAGCAATCGCGTTCAAGACGTCAGCCGACACCGCGGTTGCGCCTTCGAAGCGGACGGCGCTCAGGGATACAGACAGATTGCCTTCCGGTGCGCCGCTTTGCTGCGGCAAATCGGGCACAATATCCGTCTTCACGCTCGGCGCCTGCGGACGATCACGCAGCCGCTCGTCCAGCCGACTGGGATCAGTTGTCGGCAATTGTTGCGCATGCGTTACAGATGAGAGACAGCAGAACGCTACAAGAACCGCGAAACGAGCATTCGATACCATGCAATCCCCCCTGAGCGGCCTTAATCGTTGGTTTTCTGCCCTCCATCGCAGCAGAGGTTAACGAAAATTCACGATTCGCTCCAGATACTTATGGACGCAATGTGGCACATTGGAGACTCGGTAAACAAGACGTTAGTAATTGCAGCGTAAGGCGGCCCTCGGGTGGAGAGCTGATAACGCGCTGATAATAAATCGATTATTTTTTGTATTTAACCGCAGTAGTTTAGGGCTGTACCGAAACGAGACGTCGGAAAAAAGTGCAGCACTTTCTTGTGGTTATGCGTGTTAATTGCGCGTTATCCACGCTCGTCACCCAAATTCTTAGCGCTGAGCCGTTAGCCCGTTATTTGAAACTAACCGGGCTGCCCTGCGATGCGTTGTTCTTTGCTATCGACAATCATTTGTGTCGTAATGTTTCTGAACGACTCTCCCGCAGCGGCGAAGGTGGACTGGAAAACCACGGTCTTCCCTACAGAGACTAGACAAGCACAGTATTGGGATGCTGCACCGCAATGGATGATGGCGGTCGATCGCGTCGGTCTCCACCATGTCGATCCATTGATTGTCGCGGCCAATATTGGCTGTGATGTGGATGACGTGCGCGGTTGTCGTTTCGCCGCCTGGCAGGTCCAATTGTTGCTTTGGCGCGGCCTGCCGGCGGCCGAACAACTTGTGCGCGTCGACAGAGCCGTGAACGCGCTTCCGTATGTTGCCGATCGCGAGAATTGGGGCGAAGCCGATCGCTGGGAAACACCGGCGGAGATGTTCGATCGCGGCGGCGATTGCGAAGGGTTTGCGATTGCCAAGTATCACGCCCTGATCGCCCTCGGCTTTGACAAGGATGCACTGAAGATCGCTGTCGTCTGGGATGCGCAGGACAGAGAGGAACATGCAGTGCTTTTCGTTCGCGCAGCCGGTGAGACCTGGCTGCTCGACAACAAGTTGTCGGCGCCGCAATTGGCTGCAGACTTCGCTTCGCGCTATCGCCTGGTCTATGCGGTCAGCCCTGAAGGCGCGCGTGTTCCTGTCAGTCGCCCAGCTGCCGTAGCGGCGGCATTTTCGGGCGCGCGGTTGAGCAGAAATGGGCGGATGCTCGTCTGGAAGGTCCAACCGAAAAAACGCGCGCAACCGTCGGCGACGATGGACATGCCGCCGATGGTCAATGAAACCATCGGCGCGCCGCAAGCCGTTGCCGATCTTTCGCTGCGCGAAAGGGATATCGGTCCCGCCAGTCCGAACCTCGCGGCATTGGCAGCGGCTCAGCAGGGTGGCCCGGCCCGGCAGGCAGGCAGGGTTGCCGAGGACCGTGTCGCACATATGGCCGATCCGGTTGGATCTGTGGCCGCTCAGCTCATGATCTGGGCGAAAGATGGATTAGCGGTGCGGGATATGTCTTCAGTCTGTCAGCCGGGCTTCGTCCAGTCGACAGACAGAGTGGTGGTCGGCGCGAGGGCGCTGCCGCTGTACCCGTACGCTTCAGGGTGAGATCGCCCGCACCATCATCGAGAACAGATTGCAAAACGCTAATGAGAATCATTGTCATTAACGGATTTCAGCGTTAGTCCCCTTTTGCGAATGATTCGCAAAGGGGTGTAGTCGTGTCGTTATCTTCCGTGTCGTTGGTTGCGTTGCTGGCCGCTTCCGATCCGCTGTCCGCCGGGGTCGTGGTCGACGCCGCCGATGCCGACGGTCAACGTGATATCATCGTCACCGCGACGCGGACGCCGGTGGCGGCGCATGATGCCCCCGCCACGGTCACCGTCAAAACCGATGGGGAGATCGCGGACGAACTGGCGTCCGACATCAAGGATCTGGTGCGTTTCGAAGCGGGGGTGAGCGTCAGACGGGCGCCTGCGCGGTTCGGCGCGGCGATGGGCGTTACGGGGCGGGCCGGGAATGAAGGATTCGTGATCCGCGGAATCGGCGGCAACCGTGTCCTGATCCAGGTCGACGGTGTTCGCGTACCCTATGGCTTCACCTTCGGCGCGCAGGATGCGGGGCGGGGCGATTACGTCGACATCGGCCTCGTCAAATCGGTCGAGTTTCTGCGCGGGCCGGCATCGGCGTTGTATGGCAGTGACGGACTGGCGGGCGCGGTAAGCTTCGTCACCAGCGATCCGGTCGACATTCTCGGCACGACGCCCGTCGGGGGTCTGGTGCGGACGCAATATAACTCGTCGGACAATGAGTTCACCGAAACAGCGATACTGGCCGCGCGTGGCGGTCCATGGTCGGCAATGGCTGCCTTTACACGGCGCGATTTCAACGAACTGGACAATCAGGCGACCGTCGGCGGCACCGGCGTCACGCGCAGCCTGCCCAATCCGCAGGACGGCCAGTCCAACGCCGCACTCGCCAAGATCGTCTACGCGCCCGGCAATGGCCACCGCGTTCGGCTGACCGGTGAATATCTCGGCAATCGGCTTTTCACCGATGTGCTGACCGGCCAGAGCGCCAGCGTCGATCGACTGACTGCGCTCGACACCGGTCAGCGCTGGCGGGTAGGCGGCGACTGGACCGTCGACGGCACCGGCACGCTCGAGTTCGCCCGGCTTGGCGTATACTGGCAGGATGCCGCCGATCGTCAGTTCAGCGATGAGGATCGGCGCGTGCTGGCCGATCGCGAGCGGCTGAATACGCTGGACAATCGGGTCTATGGCGCGTCGGCGGAAGCACGGCTGCGCTTCGCGACCGGGTCGGTGCAGCACCGCATCATCATCGGCGGCGATGTGAGCGTGCTGCGCCAGAGCGGGCTGCGCGACGGGGTCATTCCCTCCTTTGGCGAGACTTTCCCGACACGGGCTTTTCCGACTACCGATTTCACGCTCGCAGGGGCGTTCATCGGCGATGAACTAACGGTCGGGCCGGTGGCGCTCTACCCCGCGCTCCGCTTCGATCATTATCGCCTTTCGCCGGAAAATGATCCGACGCTGGTCGGCTTCACCGCCGGCCGACAGACCGGACAGCGGGTGAGCCCCAAGATCGGCACGGTCGTGAAGCTGGGCAGTGTCTTCCGGGTGTTCGCCAGCTATGCGCGCGGATTTCGCGCGCCGGAACCCGGGCAGATCAACCAGCTTTTTGTAAACCTTGCATCTGGGTATACGTCGATCACCAACCCTGATCTGCGGCCGGAAACCAGCGAAAGCATCGAGGCGGGGCTGCGGCTGAATACGAAAGCGATCGATGCGTCGGTCAGCGTGTTCCAGGCCGACTATAACGATTTCATCAGCCAGGAAGTGGTGCGCGGCGGGTTCACGCCTGCCAACCCCGCGGTGTTCCAGTTCATCAACCTCGATCGTGCGCAGGTAAAGGGGGCCGAGGCTCGGGTCGATGCACGGGCTCGGGCGGGCTTCACCGGGTCGCTCGCCGTTTCCTATGCGCAGGGGGACCAGATGGCTCCAAGCGGCGAGCGCAGACCGCTTGCGACGATCGATCCGCTGAAAATCGTGGCGGGACTTGGATGGCGCGAACGGGCCGACCGGTTCGGCGGGCAGTTAATCGTCACGCACAGCGCGCGGAAGGCAGCGAATGCCGTGACGGGTGTGTGCACGGGAGAGTGTTTTCGCCCCAATGCCTTCACGATCATCGACGCAACTGCCTTTGCCCGCTTGAACGAGCGGCTGATCCTGCGCGCGGGCATCTTCAACCTGACCGACGCGACCTATAGCTGGTGGTCGGATGTGCGTGGCTTGGCCGTGCCCCGTCCGCTGCCAGCCGGGGCGACAGATACGCCACCCGCAGCCTTTACCCAGCCCGGTCGGAACGCCAGTTTTTCGGTCAGTTATCGTTTCTAAGTCGCATTATCAAAATTGAAGAAGGAAGAATGATATGATCGGTTCACTTCGCATCTCGACGGCGCTAGTTGCACTCGTCCTCACCGCCAGTCCGGTGCTCGCCGATGGCCCTGTGCGGCAGGACTCCGCCGCAGCGCGCGCCGCGTTTCAGGCTGACCGCGCCGACATCATCGCGATGGCCGGCAATTACAAAGTCCGCTTCGACATGCAGGAAAGCACAGTGTGGAAACCCGGCTACACGCCGCTCGACCGCAAGATTTCAGGCGGGCATGAATCGGTGCGCGTGATCCACGATTCGCCGAACCGGATCGTGCTTCAGCATCTGTTGGTGGTGGAGGATGGCGGGAAAAGCCATGTCATCAAGCACTGGCGTCAGGATTGGGAATATCAGCCTTCGCGCGTGCTCGTGTACCGGGGCACGGGCAAATGGGAGTGGGAAAATGTTCCCCCGCAAATGCGCGCCGGTCGCTGGTCGCAAACCGTTTATCAGGTCGACGATAGCCCCCGCTATGCCGGTTGGGGCCAGTGGACCACCGAAGCAGGCGTCCGTCGCTGGCGCTCCAACTGGACCTTGCGTCCGCTTGCCCGGCGCGATGCGATCCGTAACCCCGTCTATGATCGCTATCTTTCGATCAATCGCCACCAGCCGACGCCGCAAGGGTGGATCCATTGGCAGGATAATACCAAGATGGCCCCTGCGGGCGACAAGACCGTGCCTGTCGTGCAGGAATATGTGCTCAACAGCTATACCCGTTTCGACGGCTATGATGTGAATGCAGCCGACGCCTATTGGGCGGCAACCAAGGATTATTGGGCAGCGGTTCGGGCGGCGTGGGCGCGGGTCGCCGCAACCAAGGGCGGCATCGCGATTACCGAAGACGCTCAGACCGGCACGGTGATCAGCGGCAGGTTGCTGGCGATCGCCGATGAATTGCAGGCGGGCAAGATCGACAATGGCAAGGCCGTGGCCGAGGCAACCGGGCTGATCGATACCCGCACCGTCGCCCTCACGCCCGCCCCAAGCGCCGCGCAATTCGCTGGTCGCCGCGCAGCAAAGCCGTTGACGGCGAACTGATCGACCTGCCGCCACCGTCGCAATCCGTCGCGGCTGCGCAAGATCGCTTGATTTTGCGCCGACTGCGACGGATAGCGGCAGGGTGTTAGCACGATGGCTGTCCCGAAAAGCGCCGCCGGTGCCCATGATTGCCCCCGGCCAGCGCATCTATGCGATCGGCGACATTCATGGTCGTGCGGACCTGCTCGACCAGTTGATCGATATGATAGAGGCAGACGACGCCGCGCGCGGTGATGCCGATTTCCAGCTCATCTTTCTGGGCGATCTGATCGATCGTGGTCCGGATTCGGCAAAGGTGGTGGAGACGGTGGCGGGATTACTCGCCTCGGGTGATCAGGTTCGCCTGATCAAGGGCAACCACGAGGAAGTCTTTGCCGCCGCTACCGCGGGTAGCACGCAAGCGATCCGGCTGTTCATGAAGATCGGCGGATACGAAACGCTGGCCAGCTACGGCATTTCGCGAGCCGAGGCTGATCGCGGGACGCTTGAGGATCTGGCCGATCTTCTGAAAATACGGATCCCGCAAACACATTTGGATATCATGGCGGCCGGCGAGGACATGGTTCGCTCTGGCGATTATCTGTTCGTCCATGCGGGCATCCGCCCCGGCGTGCCGCTCGACCAGCAACAGGGCAGCGATTTGCGGTGGATCAGGGGGCCGTTTCTCGATGCCCGTCGCCGCGACCAATACGTTGTCGTCCACGGCCATACGCCCACCGAAGCGGTCGAGTTCAAGCCCGGCCGGATCGGCATCGATACCGGCGCCTGTTACAGCGGCAAATTGACCGCGTTGGGCCTGGAAGGGGCGGAATGCTGGTTGTTGCAGACGGGCTAGGCAGCAATCCGGATCGGCTGTCCGGTGGTGACCCCTACGAGAATCGAACTCGTGCTTTCGCCGTGAGAGGGCGACGTCCTAACCGCTAGACGAAGGGGCCGCGCAGGGCGAAGAGGCGATCTAGGGGTGGTGTAGTGCGGCGTCAAGCGCGTCACGCCGCCGCGCGCCGCCGTTCCTCCATTTCTACATTGAGCATTTCTGCGAGCAAAAAGGCCAGTTCCAGGCTCTGGCCGGCATTGAGGCGCGGGTCGCAATGGGTGTGGTAGCGATCGGCGAGGTCCATCTGTGTTACGTCCATCGCGCCGCCGGTGCATTCGGTCACGTTCTGGCCGGTCATCTCGACATGAATGCCACCCGCGATTGATCCTTCCGCGCGGTGCACGGCGAAAAAGCCGCGTACCTCGGCGAGGATGCGATCGAACGGCCGCGTCTTGTACCCGTTATTGGTCTTGATCACGTTGCCGTGCATCGGATCGCAGCTCCACAGCACCGGATGCCCGGCCTGCTGCACCGCGCGCACCAGCTTGGGCAGCCCGGCTTCGATCTTGTCGTGGCCGTACCGCGTGATCAGCGTCATCCGCCCCGGCACCCCCGCAGGATTGAGCGTGTCGAGCAGGCGAAGCAGGGCATCGGGCTCGAGGCTCGGCCCGCATTTCATGCCGATCGGGTTGCCGACGCCGCGCAGGAACTCGACATGCGCCGATCCCTCGAAACGTGTGCGATCGCCGATCCAAAGCATATGCGCCGATGTGTCGTACCAATCGCCGGTCAGCGAATCCTGCCGGGTCATCGCCTGCTCATAGGGCAGCAACAGTGCCTCATGGCTGGTATAAAACGCCGTGCCTTTCAGCTGCGGCACCGTTTCCGGGTTAATCCCGCAGGCCTCCATGAACTCGAGCGCTTCACCGATCCGGTCGGCGACATCGGCGAATTTCTTCGCCCAGGGGCTGCGGCCCATGAAGTCATGCGTCCAGCGATGTACCTGATGCAGATTGGCGTAACCGCCGCTCGCAAAGGCGCGGAGCAGGTTGAGCGTGGCGGCCGATTGCGAATAGCCCTGCACCATGCGCTTGGGATCAGGCGCCCGGCCTTCCGGTGTGAAGGCGATATCGTTGACATTGTCGCCGCGGTAGCTGGGCAGCTCGACCCCGTCGATTACCTCGGTGTCGGCAGAGCGTGGCTTGGCGAACTGGCCCGCCATGCGGCCGACCTTCACGGTCGGCAGCTTCGACGCGAAGGTGAGCACCACCGCCATCTGAAGGAGCACGCGGAAGGTGTCGCGGATCGTGTTCGGGTGGAATTCGGCGAAGCTTTCCGCGCAATCGCCGCCCTGGAGCAGAAACGCCTTGCCCTCCACCACGCGGGCGAGATCGGTCGTCAGGTCGCGGGCTTCACCCGCAAAGACGAGCGGTGGATAGGAGCGCAGCGTTTCGGTCGCCGCGGTCAGCGCGGCGGAATCGGGGTAGCTTGGCAGCTGGCGCGCCTCATGCACGGTCCAGCTATCGGGGGCCCAGTTCGCGGCCATGATGATGTGTCCAGTCGTCCAGAAAAACGGTCAATCCAATGCGCGCAAACGCGGTGGCGTGCAATGCCGTTAAAATCGTCGATCAATAGCCTGCGTCAAGATCGACCACATTGGTCATCGCGTCACCGGCCATAAAGGCGTGCAGGTTCTGGATGAACAGTGCCGTTGCGCGCTGGAACATCTTGGTCTGGCTGCGGCCCGACAGGTGCATCGTGTGGATCGTGTTGGGCGCGGACCAGAGCGGGTGATCCGCCGGGAGTGGCTCTGGCGTCACCACGTCCAGAAACGCACCGGCGATGCGGCGTTTCGTCAGCGCCTCGATCAGCGCCTCCTGATCGACCATGTCGCCGCGCGCGATATTGATCAGCCAGGCGGTGGATTTCATCGCGGTCAACTCGGCCTCGCCGATCAGCGCCTTGGTCCGGTCCGTCGAGGGGGCGGCAAGGATCACCCAGTCGAAATCGCCGATCCGGCCTGCCCATTGATCGGGCGTCAGCGTGCCGTCGCGGCCCGATCGCGTGACACCTGTGACGCTGACGCCGAATGCCGCGAGCCGATCGCCGATCAGCTTGCCGATCGCGCCATAGCCGATGATCAGTGCGGTCGTATCGAGCAGCTCGATTTGCCCCGGTGCCTGGATCGTCCATTCATGCCGATCGGCGATCCGCACCACTTCGTCAAAACGTTTGGCGGCGGCAAGCACCCCCATCACTGCATATTCGGCAACCGCGACGGCGTTGATACCGACGCCGTTGGTCAGGATCGTGCCGCGCTGTTTCAGCAGGGGCAGGGGGAAGGCATCGAGCCCGGCATAGATGGTGCTGACCCATTTGAGCCGCGTGCCGGCGGCCACTGCATCGCCGGTCCATTGCGGACGCTGCATATCGACCCAGGCGATATCGGCATCGGCAACCATCGCGGTCGCATCCTCGTGATTGGCGAACCAGGCGACATCGAGTCCCGCCGGCAAATGCGGTTCGATGAGCGGACGGGCGAGGGCGGGCAGGACGGCTTTCATATCTTACCTTTTCATCTCAACTACATTTGTCACCCTGAACTTGTTTCAGGGTCCACCGTGCCTCAGCCTTGACGAGCGTGTGGCGCGGTGGATGCTGAAACAAGTTCAGCATGACGGCAATTGGGTAGGGCGATTGCTGTTGCATCCAGCGTCAGACGCTTGGCTTCCAATCCCATCCTAACGGATCACCGTCCATCACCTCGACCCCGGCAGCGGCGAGTTCATCGCGGATCGCGTCTGAACGGGCAAAGTCTTTCGCCGCACGGGCTTCCTTGCGGGCGGCGAGTTGGGCGTCGATGTCGGCCTCGGTGAGGGAGGCGCTGACGGGGCGGACGCGGAGATCAGTGCGGGCGAGGGTCGAGAGGTCGAGCCCCAATATCGCATCGAAATCGCTCAGCGTGCCGATCCGAATGGAGGGAGACAGCTTTTTGTCGGCAAGCATTTCTTCCAGCGCAGGCAAGGCACGCGCGGTGTTCAGATCATCGCTGACCGCATCATCGAGCCGCGAGCGATAGCTCGAAGCATCGCCTTTCAGCGTTCCGTCGTCGCGGGTTTTAAGTGCGGCGACGGCCATCACCAACCGCTTCAGCCGCACATTCGCCGCCGCCAGATTCTCCCAGCTGAACTCCAGCTCGCTGCGGTAATGCGCTTGCAGGCACATCAGGCGATAGGCGAGGGGATGGAAGCCCGCGTCGACCAGCGTCTGCAGGCGCAGGAACTCACCCGCTGATTTGCTCATCTTGCCGCTACGGTCGAGCAGGAAATTATTGTGCATCCAGATGCGCGCACCGGTATCCGCGCAGCCGCAAAATGCCTGATTCTGGGCGATCTCATTAGGGTGGTGGATTTCGCGGTGATCGATGCCGCCGGTATGAATGTCGAACGGGTGGCCGAGATGCTGGTGGCTCATCACCGAGCATTCGAGGTGCCAGCCCGGCGCGCCTTTGCCCCAGGGCGAATCCCATTCCATCTGACGCTGCTCGCCGGGCGGGGACGTCCGCCAGATCGCGAAATCGGCGGCGTTGCGCTTGCCCGATACGGGATCGATCCGGCTTTCGCCGTCCTCGGTTGTGGCGCGGGCGAGCGCACCGTAATTGGGCACCTTCGACGTATCGAAATACAGCCCGCCCTCGATCTGGTAGCAATCCTTCTCGATCGCCTGCGCGAACGCGATCATCTGCGGGATGTGATCGGTCGCCACCGTCCACTCGCTGACGGTCGTGATGTTCAGCCGCGCGACGTCTTCCTTGAACGCGTCGGTATAATGCGCCGCGATGTCCCAGATCGATTTCGATTGGGCGGCGGCGGCGCGCTCCATCTTGTCGTCGCCGGCATCGGCATCGCTCGTCAGATGGCCGACATCGGTGATGTTGATGATGTGGCGGGTGGGATAGCCCTTCCAGCGCAGCACGCGCCCCAGCGTGTCGGCGAACAGGAAGGCGCGCATATTGCCAATATGCTGGTAGTTGTAGACGGTCGGCCCGCAGGTATAGACCCGCACATTGCTGGGATCGATCGGGTCGAACGTCTCGATCGATCGCGACAGGCTGTTATAAAGCTTCAACGGGGTCTCGGTCATCGCGCGGCCATAGCGGCGGGTGCCGTGCGCTGCAATTCGCTGGCAGCACGCCTGACCAATTGACTTGATATGCCGCGATCACGCTGGTAGGGGCTGCCCGATACGGCGCGGATTTATGTTCGCGACGACGATTATCTATTCATTCGGAGACTTGGGCGTTTATGCAAATCATCGTTCGCGACAATAACGTCGATCAGGCGCTGCGGGCCCTGAAGAAGAAGCTGCAGCGCGAGGGCGTTTATCGTGAGATGAAGCTGCGCCGTCATTACGAAAAGCCATCGGAAAAGCGCGCCCGGGAGCGTGCAGCTGCTGTGCGCCGCGCCCGCAAGCTGGAGCGCAAGCGCCTGGAGCGCGACGGCGCCCGGTAAGACCGCGCTGGATTTGGATACGGGGCGCGTCCCCCGTATCCGCTGACGACACTCAAAATTGCTGGAACGCCCCCATGTCGATCACCGCCGTGCCGATTCCGCCGACCAAGCGCGGGACGCTGACGTTGTTGTGGCTGGGGATTGCGCTGGCGGTCGTGCTGGCAGGTTTGCTCGCTTTTTACGGCACGGCGCGCGCGGTGGCGGATAAGGGCGATAACGCGGCATTCTTGGCGTACAACAAGACTCAGGCCGGCGTGATCGAGACCGAATCGGGCCTGCAATACCGCGTCATCAAGGAAGGCACCGGCGATCTTCAGCCGACCGATACCGATGTCGCGCTGATCAACTATACCGGTTCCTTGCGCGACGGCAGTGTGTTCGATGCGTCGAAGCAGCCCACGCCGTTGCCGGTCGCCGGCGTGGTGAAGGGCTTTTCGGAAGCGCTGAAGACGATGAAAAAGGGCGGCAAGATGCGCGCCTGGATCAAGCCCGAGCTCGGCTATGGCGAACAATCGCCCGATCCGGCCAAGCTGCCACCCGGTTCGATTCTGATCTTCGATATCGAGCTGCTCGAATTCCTGCCCGAAAGCGTTCTTCGTCAGGCGCAGCAGCAGCAACAGCTCCAGCAGCAATTGCAGCAGCAGATTCAGGGCGGCCCACCTGCACCGGGCGGTGCGCCGCAACCTCAGGCACCACCGCAGCCCGCGCAGTAATCGACAGCTGACGAGCGGCGCGATTTAATCGTGCCGCGACGGGCCTGACCGCTGCGCCAAGCGTTATCGTAGTTGCATCGTGCGCACTTGCACCGTGGCGAGGTCGCGCGCAGAGCGACCGCGAGAGGTGATGTCGTTATGTTCGATGCATTCGATCCGATTATTCTCGCACGAATCCAGTTCGCTTTCACCGTAAGCTTTCACTTCATTTTTCCGGCCTTTTCGATTGGGCTCGCCAGCTATCTGGCCGTGCTTGAGGGGCTGTGGCTGCGCACGCAGAACAGCGTCTATCTCGATCTCTTCAAATTCTGGCTGAAGATCTTCGCGGTCACCTTTGCGATGGGCGTCGTCTCGGGCATCGTCATGTCCTACCAGTTCGGCACCAATTGGGCGGTGTTCTCCGACAAGACCGGGCCGATTCTGGGACCACTCCTTGCCTATGAAGTGCTCACCGCCTTTTTCCTTGAAGCCGGGTTTCTTGGGGTCATGCTGTTCGGGATGAGCAAGGTGGGACCGAAGCTCCATTTCGCCGCCACGCTCATGGTCGCGGTCGGCACCTTCATCTCGGCCTTCTGGATTCTCTCGGCGAACAGCTGGATGCAGACGCCGCAAGGCTGGGGCATCAACGACAAGGGCCAGTTCGTGATGGTCGATGGCTGGTTGTCGGTCATCTTCAATCCCAGCTTCCCCTATCGCCTCGTCCATACCGTGATGGGGGCGTATCTGACGACGGCGCTGGTGGTCGGTGCGGTCGGCGCGTGGCACCTGCTGCGCGACCGTGCCGAACCCCATGCCCGCACAATGTTCGCGATGGCGATGGGGATGATCGTGGTTGTCGCCCCGCTGCAGATTTTCGCTGGCGACGCGCATGGCCTCAACACGCTGGAGTACCAGCCCGCCAAGGTGATGGCGATGGAGGGGCATTATCAGAGCCACCCGAATGGCGCGCCGCTGATCCTGTTCGGCATTCCCAACAGCAAGGAAAAGCGGGTCGATTACGCCATCGAAATCCCCGGCGCATCGT
>CAZWAL010000067.1:0-12715 GCA_964631905.1 uncultured Stakelama sp. | reverse complement strand
ACGGTTCACCTGATCGCGGAATTCCTCGACCCGGGCATCGACGATCGCCTGGTCGAAATGATCATATTTATACATGGGTTACCGGCCTTGATGGACAAGGGTGAGGGGGTAGTGGCGGACGATCGTGCCAAGCTCCTTCAGGCCGAGGCCATCGACCTTGGTTTCACGGTGGGCCGCGCGGATCGTCTTGAAGGCATCGGCGACGCCCGGCGCGTCATGGCCCTGCGCGGTCGGATAGCCGACCGCGACGATCACGTCCCAATCCGCCTCGGTATCGTCGGCGCGTTCAAGCAGCGCATAGCTGGTGAACAGGCCCTGTTCGATGCCGATATGGTCCATGACGAACCAGTTGCGCTCGATATAGGTGATCAGGGCGGCGCGCTTGCCGGGGGCGGCGCGCAGATAGGTGTGGGTGACGTGCAGCGTGGGTGCCTTGCTGACCGTGGCGGTCGGCGATGGCTTCGCGGTCGCGTGCGCAGTGGGCGCGATGCTGGCGACAACCGCCGCCAAAATGAGGTGGCGGATCATCATATCACCCACTCGCCCGCCTGCGGATCGGCTGGCTTGAGCGTCAGATCGGGGCGGATGGTGGGGCCGAGTGCACGAACGCGGTCCTTGATGTGCGCGGGGCGGGGGCCTTCGGGGGTCGGCTCAGCGTCGATCACATAGGGCACGTTCACGCGGCGCGCGCCTTCCTCAGCGCGGGCGATGCTCTCGCCGGTTTCGCCGACATCCACGGCGTCCTCGACATGGCGGGACCAGCCATTGCCCGTCCACCACACGACATCGCCCGAGGGCAGATCATTCCCGGTCAACAGTTTCACGCGTCAGCCTCCGCCACCTTGGCCAGTGATAGCAGCGCGTCGCGCGCCGACCCGCGCGCCGCAACCATGCCGACAATGATGACTGCCGGGCTCTTCACCCGCTCCCGGTCAATCATCGCGCCGAGATCGGTCAGCAATGTCCGCAGCGCGCGCGCATCGGGCCGGGTGCCGTTCTCGATAACGGCGACGGGCATGTCGGGTGAGACGCCATCGGCAATCAGCTTTTCGGCGATCAGATCGGCGGTCGCGACGCCCATATAGATCACCAGTGTGCGACCAGGCCCGGCGAGACCCGCCCAATTCTGTTCGGCAAGACCCTGGCACTGCCCGGCGACGAACGTCACCGCGCTCGACACCGAACGGTGGGTAAGCGGAATCATCGTGCCTGCTGCGCTGCCCATGGCGGCTGAAATGCCGGGGATGATGCTGACGGAGATGCCGGCGGCGCTGCACGCCTCCGCCTCTTCGCCACCACGCCCGAAAATGAACGGATCGCCGCCCTTCAGCCGAACGACGCGCTTGCCGCGCTGCGCCTCGGCGATCAGCAGGTCGTTGATCGCGTGCTGCCGCATCGTGTGGCGGCTGCGGCTCTTGGCGACCGAGATCCGCGATGTATCGGGCGCAAGCGCCAGAATCCGCGGATCGACCAGCCCGTCATGGACGATCAGGTCGGCGGCGAGGATCGCCTTGTGCGCCTTGATCGTCAGCAGATCGGGATCGCCGGGGCCTGCGCCGACCAGAATCACTTCGCCCGCCGGGGGTTTGGATATCGTTGTCATGCCGCCCAAATGGCGATGGACGGATATGCGCGCAAACGAGCGCTACTTGGGGGGCGGGTAGGCAATCTTGTCAAAGGTCGCGCAGGCCGATGTTGATCAGCGCGCGCGCCTGATCCGCCTCCGACGAAACGACCGGATAGGCGCAGTAATCGGCGGCATAATACGCACTCGGCCGATGATTGCCCGACCAGCCGATGCCGCCAAACGGCGCGGACGATGAGGCGCCGTTGGTGGGCTTGTTCCAGTTGACGATGCCGGCACGGGCATTGGCCCAGAACTGGTCGTACAGCGCCGGATTCTGGCTGATCAGCGATGCAGCCAGGCCATAACGCGTGTTGTTCGCTTCGACGATCGCATCTTCGAAGCTCGCCGTCCGGATCACCTGCAAGATCGGGCCGAACAATTCGATATCGGGGCGATCGTTCATCTCGGTCACGTCGATCACCCCGGCGGTGAGGAAGGGGCGATCTTCCTGCGGGCGCTGCATATGACGCAGCGGCCGGCCGCCACGCGACATCAGCGTGACGAAGCTCTCGGTGAGGAGATCGGCCGCTTCGTTGTCGATAACCGGGCCCATGAAGGGCTGCGGATCGGCATGCGGATCGCCCACGATCATCCGGTCGAGCAACTTCGTCAGCTCGGTCATCAGCGGTTTAAACAGGCGTTCGTCGACGATCAGGCGGCGCGCGGCGGTGCAGCGCTGCCCGGCGCTGGTGAAAGCCGACTGGACGATCAGCACGGCGGCCGAGACGAGGTCGGGGCTGTCCCAGACGACGATCGGGTTGTTGCCGCCCATTTCGAGCGCGAGAATCTTTTCGGGCTTGTCGGCAAAGGCGCGATTCAGTGCGATGCCGGTGCGTGCCGAGCCGGTGAAGAGCAGCCCGTCGATATCGGGGTGCCCGGCGAGTGCCTTGCCTTCGGCCGGACCGCCGATCAACAGGCGAATGCATCCCTCGGGTACGCCGCCTTCGCGCAGGCAGTTGACCAGGAATTCGCCCGTTGCCGGGGTCTTTTCCGACGGCTTGAACACCACGGCGTTACCAGCGAGCAAGGCAGGGACGATATGACCGTTCGGCAAATGCGCAGGAAAGTTATAGGGCCCGAGCACCGCCAATACGCCATGGGGCTTGTGTCGGACTGCCAGCCGTCCGCCTTGCGATTCCATCTTTCGTTGCGCACTTCGCTCGGCATAAGCGGTGGCGGAGATGTTGACCTTGGCGATGACGGTATCGACCTCGGTGCGCGCTTCCCACAGCGGCTTGCCGGTTTCCCGCGCGATCAGATCGGCAAAGGGCTCGGCCTTGGCGCGGACGACATTGGCAAAGCGGCGAAGCGCCTCCAGCCGAAATGCAACCGACTGTGCGGCCCAAACGGCCCAGCTTGCTCGCGCAATCGCGACCTCGGTATCGGCATCGCCCGGCATCTGACGCCACAAAACATTGCCCGTCGCGGGTTCTGTGGAAACGATTTCCTGTCCAAGCATGCCCTGTTTCTTCTCGATTGTTGCGCGCTCTTGCCCGAAAATGCGGGCGATTGCCAATCGTCAACGCTTAGTCGGCCAAGGCGACACCAAAGTCGCGGATCGACAGTATCTTGGCGTTGAGCGCGGTCCAATCGTCCCGCTCGGCGATGTCCGCCCAGATCGATTCGACCTCGTCAATCAACATGGAACAGGGGGCATCGCCTTGCCAATAGGGGTGATCGCGCGGCTTTCGCGCGACATAGGGGGTGAGCAGCGTGCGGGCTTCGTCGAATGCAGCGCCGAAACTGTCCGGGATTACACCACCGAAGCTTGCCTGAAAGAACCGGTCGATCGACGTGTCGGTGCCCCGCAGCGCTGGTTCGATCGATTGCACCAGCGCGCGATCTTCCTCCTGGTTGCGCGGCTTCACGCCCAACCGCCACAGGATCGCATCAGTGACGGCGGGCTGATAATGATCGCCAAAGCTGTCGAGCATTGCGATCAGCGGTTCGGCAGGCGATATCAGCCGTAGCGACACGGCCAGCTGCATCACGTCCCAATGGATCGCCTCCGGCTGGCGACCAAATGCGTACAGCCCGGCATGGTCGAAATAGGCCGCAGTGAAATCGGGCGCCCAGGTCGGGTTGAAGCGCCAAGGCCCGTAATCGAAGCTTTCGCCGGTGACGTTGATGTTATCACTGTTAAGCACGCCGTGGACGAACCCGGCTGCCATGAACTGTGCTGACAATTTGGCCGTTCCCTTGACCACATGATCGAGCAGCCGCACGGGGCCATCGTTCCCGCCCGGATCGCCGAAATAATGGCGCAGCACGTAATCGGTCAGGGTGCGCAGCCCATCTTCGTCACGCAGATAGGCGAGCCGTTGAAAGGTGCCGATGCGGATATGGCCGTGGTTCAGCCGGACCATCACCGCGCCGCGCGTGGGGGATGGCTCGTCATTGCGTTCGAGCGCCTCGCCGGTTTCGATCAGCGACAGAGTGCGCGAGGTGTTGACGCCCAGCGCCTCGAGCATTTCGGTCGCCAGAATTTCGCGCACGCCGCCCTTCAGGGTCAGGCGGCCATCGCCAAAACGGCTCCACGGCGTACGGCCCGACCCCTTGGTGCCCAGATCCATTAATCGTCCGCGATCGTCCACCATCTGCGCGAACAGAAAACCGCGGCCATCGCCGATTTCCGGATTGTACACGCGGAACTGATGCCCGTGGTACCGCAGCGCCAAAGGCTGCGGCAGGCTGCCGGGCAGGGGGGTGAAGCGCGCGAAATGCTGGACCCAGGCGGCGTCGTCCAGCGTGTCGAGGCCGATGCTCGCCGCAGCGCGGTCGTTGCGAAACCGCAAGATGGTCTGCGGAAAAGGTGCCGACTCCACAGCATCGTAAAATGCATCCCCCAATTCGAGGATCGCGGTGGCAGGTCGGAACGGAGCGGGTTGCGGCTTTGCGGTCATGCCGCGATATGGAGGGCAGGCGTGCAAGGACGCAACCTATGGCTGCATATGAAAATCGTTACTGGTGGTCGAACGACGGGATTCCCCTTCACGCGCGCGATTATGCGCCGCGCGATCCGAGTGCAGCCGAAGGGCGCCCGCCGATCATCTGCCTGCCGGGTCTGACGCGCAACGCCCGCGATTTCGATGAGCTGGCGGCGCGGCTGTCCGCCGAGTGGCGCGTGCTGGTCGTCAACCTGCGCGGTCGTGGCGAGAGCGGCTATGCCAAGGATCCGATGAGCTACGTCCCGCTGGTCTATGTGCAGGATGTCGAAAAGCTGCTCGGGGAGATTGGCTGCACCCGCTATGTCGCGATCGGTACGTCGCTCGGTGGCATCGTCACGATGCTGCTTGCAGGCGCGGCGCGGGAAACGCTGGCCGGTGCGGTGCTGAATGATGTCGGGCCCGATATTGACCCGGCAGGGCTAGCCCGCATCCGATCCTATGTCGGCAAGAGCAATACCTGGCCGACCTGGATGCACGCCGCGCGCGCCGTCGCCGAGAGCAATGCCGATGCCTTTCCCCATTATGGGATCAGTGATTGGCTAACGATGGCCAAGCGGCTGTACCGACTCAACGCATCGGGGCGAATCGTGCTCGATTACGACATGAAAATCGCTGAACCCTTCCGCCTGCCGGGGAATGAGGCCGGCCCCGATATGTGGCGTGCGCTCGACCGGCTGGCAGGCGTACCATTGCTGATCGTGCGCGGGGCATTGTCCGATATCCTGCCGCAACCCGTGGCCGAACGCATGGCGGCGGCACTGCCGGGCAGCGAACTGGTGACCGTACCGGGGGTTGGGCATGCACCAACGCTTGAGGAGACGGCAGCGCTGACCGCGATCGATGCCCTGCTCGCCCGGGTGACGAGGGAAACGGTGCCAGCCTAATCGGGGTGGGCATGCACGTGCAGTCACCGCGCCGACAAAGTAATTATTCCGCAACGTCTTGCGGCTAAATCTTCAGCCTTGGATCGGCAACCTCGTTGCCAAACGCGGGCTGAAATGCATGATCGAAAGGACCGAGCTTTCTGCGGAGCATGCCGAGCTCGATGTGCTCGCCGAACGCCTGATCAGGCAGGTTACGCAGCCCGGTGGCCCGGATTCCGAACTGGCATCGATCCGCTGGCGCCTGAACCATGTGCTGATGGTGCATCTGGCGAAGGAAGATCGCCACCTGTACCCGCAATTGCAACGCTGTGGCGAACCTCGTGTGCAGGCGCTGGCCACGCGGTTTGCCAATGAAATGGGCAATCTGGCCGAGCAGTATCTTGCCTACACCAATGAATGGACCGCGCAGAAAATCGCGGCCGACCAGCGTGGGTTTTCGACCGCGACGCTGAGCGTGATGCGGGCGTTGCGCCAGCGGATTCTACGCGAGGAACGTGATCTTTACCCGATGATCAGTGATGGCGATCGCAAAGCGTCAACGCCGCCCACCGAAAGGCCTCAGCCCATCATCAGGGCGTCGATTGCGCCCTGAAGGATGTAGCTCGCAGCAATCTTGTCGACGCGTTCGGCACGTTTGGCGCGGCTGATATCTTCCGCAATCATCTGGCGCTCCACCGCTTGGGTCGACCAGCGCTCATCCCAAAGCAGGATCGGTAGTCCCAGATCGTCCATGTTCCGCGCAAAGGCGCGGGTCGATTGGGTGCGGGGGCTATCCGTGCCGTCGAGATTGAGCGGCAGGCCAATGACAACACCGACAACCGATTGCTGCGCGATCAACTGCGCGATTGCAGCCTTGTCCGCGGTAAATTTCGTTCGGCGGATGAGAATGGCGGGCGAGGCGAAACTCCACCCCGCATCGGCAAGCGCGGTGCCGATCGTCTTGGTGCCGACATCGAGCCCGATCAGCCGACCGCCGTGCGGCAGAGCGGCACGAAAATCAGCAGCGGCTGTCGTGATCATTGCGCCTCGAACGCGGCCAGCCGCCGTGCGACATCTGCGCGGACATTGGCCCAGAACAGGCTGTAATCGAACACGTGATAATTGTTGCCGGGCAGCACATAGCGATCGATTTGTGCAGGCGGCGGCCCGATCAACAGAAAACCGCGCGCATCGCACCGTGCCGGAAGGCTGGCCGGAACGAGTGTGCCGGTGCCCATGTCGTCTGACGGCACCAAGGTGCCCAGATTGGCCCCTGCCGGGGCGGCCACGCCCGGCGTGCCGGTGATGGGGTTGGTGCAGAGCATGGGCGTGCCCTTGCGCGGCTTGCCGGAGAGCCCGGTCGACGCTTCATAGCTTGCCAGGATAAGCGATGGATCGGCCGGCTCGGCAAAGCTTTGCCACGACAGGATGCACCCCGTCTCGGTTGGGGACCGGCATTCGGGCAGGCCAAGCGCGGGCAGATCGGCGGTGACCGAAATCGGCCAGCCGACCACCCAGGCTGCAACGATCCGTTTGGCGAGCGGCTTACCCGCCACGCGTTCCCGCAGCAGGCGCATCAGGTGCAGCGCGCCCTGGCTGTGCCCGGCCAGAATGATCGGCTGATCGGGGCCGATTTGCGTGACGAACGAATCGAACGCTGCCAGCACATCGCTATAGGCCAGGTCGAGGGCCTGTTGCGCCTCTGCCTGGCCGGTCAGAAACGCGCCGAACGTTGCCTGACGATAGCGGGGCGCCCAGATGGCGGCGCTCTCGTTGAACGCCGTCGCTTGGCCGCGCAGGAAAAGTGCTGCACGATCATTGGCGATCTGGTCGTTGAGTGGGGCGTTCCAGCGCGCGCGCTCGAGATAGGATGTCGGATGGATATAAAACATCGCCGCGCGGGGTTTGGCAGCGGGTTTATGGCCGGTCGGGGTCCAGAGCGCCGGGTTGCCGGGTTTGTCGGGCCGCGCCAGCCACATGTCGGCCCGCGCATAGCCTTTCGGGTCTGTCTTCGGGAGCGCCTCGAATGCCGCCGACGGCACCAGCGCGATCCGCATGATTTGGTCGCCGTAAAGTCTGAAGGTAAGCGCAGCGGCGATTACTAAGACGATCAGGACGGCGAAAACATACAGGAACTTGCGGGCCACGGGGCGCACTCCGGATGATGAGACGGCGGTGAATAAGGGCGTCACCGCACCGCGCAGTCCCTGCCCGATGAATGGTTCGCCTGCAATCGCCCCTTGGTCTATACTGCGCTCGGGCGAGGGAGAGCATGATGGCAGACGCGCAGTCGAGCGAAGTGGAACGAGTGAACGGCGGCGAATGGCCGCTGCGACCCGCATTGCTGGCGGTGATCGGCGCGGCGGTGGCGCTGGCAATCCAGCAATTGCTTGATATTGGCTCTGGATCACCCCCGGTCGACCGGCTCGCTTTGGCAATCGCGATGGCCACGACCGCGATCGGTTTCGGCTTTGTGGCCGAACGTGTGCGCCTTGGATGGGCAGTTGTGTTCAGCATCCTGATTGGCGCGGCGGCGGGGCTGATCGTCTATTGGCAGGGCGTCCCCGGCGGATCGCCTGATTTCCTGAACTGGCGACTGGCCAGCCTGTTCCTGGCGATCGCGATTGCCGCCCCCCTGTTCCAGACGGTGCGCGATGAAGGGCGGCTGGCATTACCCTATGCAGCGCTCCACAGCCACGCCTGGACGAACATCGTGCTGTGGTTCGCCGCCTGGGCGTTCGTTGCGATCGTGTGGGTGATGAGCTGGCTGCTGGCCGAGCTGTTCAAGCTGATCAAGATCGACTTTCTGGAGAAAATGCTGGGCACCGACTGGTTCGTTGCCCTGCTGCTCGGCGGCGCCTTCGGCGCGGCGGTCGGGCTGTTTCGCGAACGCGACCGGATCTTGCGGCTTCTGCAGACGGTGGTGACATCGGTGCTGAGCGTGCTTGCGCCGGCGCTGGGGGCGGGATTGGTGCTGTTCCTGTGCTCGTTGCCCTTTGCCGGGCTGGATGCCTTGTGGGAGGCGACGCGGGCAACGACGCCGATTTTGCTGACCTGTGTTTTTGGGGCCGTGGTGCTTGCCAACGCCGTGATTGGCCCCGACGACGATCATGCGACGCGACAGATCATGTTATGGGGAGGAGCGCTGGCGTTGGTGCTTGTCATCTTGCCGCTGGCGGTGATTGCGGCGGTGGCGACGGGGCTGCGGATCAGCCAATATGGGCTGACGCCTGACCGGCTTTGGGCGCTGACGTTTATCATCTTCGCAGCGGCGTTTGGCATAGCCTATCTGTTCTCCCTCGCCCGAGGTCCCCGCGATTGGGGATGGTATGTGCGCGGCGCCAATCTGCGGCTGGTGATTACGGTTGCGGGAGCCGCGCTGTTTCTGGCGACGCCGGTGCTTAGCTTTAACGCGATATCCACGGCGGATCAGGTTGCACGGCTGACATCGGGCAAGGTGAGCCCCGACAAATTCGACTGGCGCGCGCTCGCCTTCGATTTCGGCGAGCCCGGCAAGGCGGCGCTGAAGCGATTGGCGGCTTCAACTGACCCAAAGATCGCCGCTAAGGCCGTCGCAGTCGCCAAGGCGGGGACGCGGTATGACGTGGAACAGATTGTCCAGCGCGACAGGGCGCTTGCCGGGATCGGCAACCGGTTGCGCGTGCTGCCAGTGCCGGTCGCCGTGCCGCCGGATCTGCTGAAAATTCTGCCGGGCTGGGACGCATGCGGGCCGGATGACACGGCGCGATGCACCTTGCTCTATCGGGCAGGCGCGACCGAAGCATGGGTGCTGCAGGCCAGTTGCTTTGAGACCATGCCAGAGGCCACGGGTACGCCAGCGACCGTCAGCGCCCCCAATTGCGAGGTTGGCCGCTTTATCCTAACGGGCAGCGCGTGGGAGCCGCTCAACCGAAACCGTCCCCGCCAGATGCCGCTTGCCGAGCGCCAGCGTTTTGCAGCGGCGTTTGCAAGCGGGCAGATCGATATTCGCCCCGTCCAGCGTCGCCAGCTGTTCGTCGGCGGCGTTCCCGTGGGTGAGGCGTTCGAATAGGTTGCGCGGCAAGCGCGCCCTCTGCTAGCCGCACCTGCATGGCAGTAGACATCACCACCGTCCGCAAGATTGCGAGCCTTGCCCGCATTGCGATTACCGAGGATGAAGCCGCGCGCATTGCGCCCGAGCTTGAGAATATCATGGGCTGGATCGAGCAACTGGGCGAGGTCGACACCAAAGACGTCGCCCCGATGACCGCGGTGATTGCCAATACGCTGCGGCTGCGCGACGATGTGGTGAATGCGGATCCGCTTACCGGCGGTAATGTCCGCGATGCGGTGCTCGCCAATGCGCCCCAGGCCGAGCATGGCTTTTTCACCGTGCCGAAGGTGATCGAATAATGACTGTCCTTACCGATCTCGGCGTTGCCGCCATTCGTGACGGCGTGCGCAGCGGCAGTTTTTCGGCGCGCGAAGTCGCCGATGCGTTCATCGTTCAGGTGAGCAAGGCCAAGCCGCTCAATGCGTTTCTGGTCGAAACCCCCGATCATGCCATCGCTGCCGCCAAGGAAGCTGACGCCGCGCGCGCGGCAGGCGAAGTGCTGAAGCCGCTCGCCGGGGTGCCGATCGGCATGAAGGACCTGTTCTGCACCAAGGGTGTTCCGACGACTGCCGCCAGCCTGATCCTGGAAGGCTTCACGCCGCAGTACGAATCCACCGTGTCGGGCAATTTGTTCGCGGCGGGCGCGGGGATGCTCGGCAAGCTCAATATGGATCAGTTTGCGATGGGATCGTCGAACGAAACCAGCGCGTTCGGCAATGTCATCTCACCGTGGCGACGCAGTGACGGCGGGAATGCGCCGCTTGCGCCGGGCGGATCATCGGGCGGATCGTCGGCGGCTGTCTCCGCGCGGCTGTGCCCGGCAGCGACCGGCACCGACACGGGCGGTTCGATCCGCCAGCCTGCTGCATTCGTCGGTATTTCCGGCATCAAGCCGACCTACGGCCGCTGCTCGCGCTGGGGCGTCGTGGCGTTCGCCTCGTCGCTCGATCAGGCGGGGCCGATGGCGCGTGACGTGCGCGATTGTGCGATCATGCTTGAGGCAATGGCGGGTTTCGACCCCAAGGATGCGACCTCGCTCGAGCTGCCGGTGCCCAAATGGGAAGCCGGGCTGAACAGCAGCATGGCAGGCAAGAAGATCGGCATCCCAAAGGAATACCGCGTCGACAACATGCCCGCCGAAATCGACGCGCTCTGGCAGCAGGGGATCGACTGGCTGAAGGACGCCGGCGCCGAGATCGTCGAAGTCTCGCTGCCGCACACCAAATATGCGCTGCCCGCTTACTACATCATCGCCCCCGCCGAGGCTTCGTCCAACCTCGCGCGCTATGACGGCGTCCGCTACGGCCTGCGCGACTTGCCGGAGGGTGCGAACCTGCAGGACATGTACGCGGCGACGCGGGCGGCGGGCTTCGGCGATGAAGTGAAGCGCCGGATCATGATCGGCACTTATGTCTTGTCGGCGGGGTTTTACGAGGCGTACTTCACACAGGCTTCGAAGGTCCGCTCCTTGATCGCCCGCGATTTCGACCGCGCGTTTGAGGCGTGCGATTACCTCCTCACCCCCACCGCGCCGAGCGCCGCCTTCGCGCTTGGCGAGAAGAGCGCCGATCCCATCGCGATGTACCTCAACGACGTCTTCACGGTCCCGTCGTCGCTGGCGGGCCTTCCCGCGATGAGCGTGCCGGGCGGCCTCGACAAGGCAGGCCTGCCGCTAGGCTTGCAGATCATCGGCAAGGCGCTTGACGAGCAGGGCGTGCTGAACGCGTGCCTCGCGATCGAGGAGCGGGCCGGGTTTACGGCGCGGCCGGGTAGTTGGTGGTGAGTTGGATTGGCGAGTTCTTTGCCCAAGTTTTGGCAGAAGGGCTCGTAGAGGCCACTAAGGGATTGAAGATTGGAAAATCGACTTCAGCCCCACCCGGCCGAAAAAGAGATAAATTATTGAAAAAGCGATTCAAAGATCGCGCAAACAGGCGGAAGTCTAGGTGACGGATAACCGCAATCCAGGCGAAACCGGCAATTGGGAGGTCTCTGTCGGCCTCTCAATCCATATTCTAGCAAGCGACTGCTAGACAAGTATTACCGATGAGTGGTAATACTTACTCTATGAGCAAGCAGACAAACCTTACTGTCAAAGGGCAGGTCACGATCCCAAAGGATGTCCGCGATGCGCTTGGCCTTAAACCCGGCGAACCGGTCGAGTTCGGTTGGAATGATGCGGGCGAGGCCGTGATTCGACGCCCGGTGCGTGATCGTGCCGCCGAGATCGAGGCCTACAAGGCCCGCGTTCGTGAGGTGTCGCGACGGTTCGCGCATCTGCGGGAAGGTCGGCCGACCGATGAAATTATGCGCGACATTCGCGGCGACGATCCGTTTCCGCCATGATGGTGGATACCAATATCATCGTCGATCTGCGCGAAGAGGACGGTGAGTGGTTTGATTGGTCGGTCGGCACATTGGCTCGGTTGCTCCCAAACGGGCTGACGACCAGTGTAATTGTGCTGGGCGAACTGATCGCGCGGGGCACTGGCGAAGCCGAAATCATGACGCAACTCGCTGTTTTCGAGATTGAACCCGAGGCGCTGACGGTTGAGGCGGGCCTACGCGCCGGCTTGGCACAAGCAGCTTATCGGCGCGCCGGCGGGACACGCGAAAAACTGCTTGCCGACTTCCTGATCGGTGCGCATGCGGTGGCCCAGCAAAGACCATTGATCACCCGTGATCCGCGTCGTTACCGCCGATACTTCCCTGAACTCACCCTCATTACCCCCGAGACAGACCATGGCTGACGCATCCCCCCACTACACCCTTTCCGGCGCAACCGGTGATTGGGAGGTCGTTGTCGGCCTCGAAGTCCACGCGCAGGTGACGTCGAACGCCAAGCTGTTCTCAGGTGCGGCGACGGCTTTCGGGGCGGAGCCCAACACGCAGGTGTCGCTGGTCGATGCGGCGATGCCGGGGATGCTGCCCGTGCCGAACCGCGAGTGCATTCGTCAGGCGGTGCGCACCGGCATGGCGATCGAGGCGCAGATCAATAAGTGGTCGCGGTTCGACCGGAAGAATTATTTCTATGCCGATCTGCCGCAGGGCTATCAGATCAGCCAGCTTTACCACCCGATCGTGGGTGAAGGCGCAATCATGATCTCTCTCGACGACAAGAACCCCGATCAGGCGACCAAGCGGATCGGCGTCGAGCGCATCCATGTCGAGCAGGATGCGGGCAAGC
>CAZWAL010000066.1:0-12739 GCA_964631905.1 uncultured Stakelama sp. | reverse complement strand
AGAATGACGTTGCCGGAATATTCCTTCAGGAAATATTCCAGCCAGCCGACGCTTTCGGCGTCCAAATGGTTGGTCGGCTCGTCGAGCAGCAGGATATCGGGCTTTTCGAGCAGCAGCTTGCAGAGCGCGACACGGCGCTTTTCGCCGCCGGACAGCTTGGTGACATCGGCATCGCCCGGCGGGCAGCGCAGTGCCTCCATCGCGATCTCGAGCTGATTGTCGAGGCTCCAGCCATCGACCGCGTCAATCTTCGTCTGGAGATCGCCCATTTCCTCCATCAGCGCGTCGAAATCGGTATCCTCCTGCGGATCGCCCATTTCGGCGGAGATCGCGTTGAAGCGCTCGACCATCGCCGCAACCGGGCCCGCACCGTCCCGCACGTTGCCGATCACATCCTTGGTCGCATCGAGCTGCGGCTCCTGCGGCAGGTAACCGACCTTGATCCCGTCCGCTGCCCAGGCCTCGCCGGTATAATCCGGGTCGATACCGCCCATGATCTTCATCAGCGTCGATTTGCCCGAACCGTTCGGGCCGATGATCGCGATCTTCGCACCGGGAATGAACTGCAGGCTGATATTGTTGAGCACGGGCTTCGCCGCGCCGGGGAAGGTCTTTGTCAGACCCTTCATCACATAAGTATATTGCACGGCCATGGCCGATGGGCTCCGTCTTTTTCGATGAAGGACAGTGTGGATCGGGAACTGAGAAAGATTTTCGAAGCGGGGCTTTAGCGAGCGCGCCGGTGATTGGCAAACGGGTGGGCGGTGACTAGGCTCGCCGATATGAGAAAAACACTGCTGATCGCGGCAATGGCCGCCACCGCCCTTCCCCTTCCCGTCATCGCACAACGCACTGCGCCGCCCACGGCACCAGCAGTCGATGCCAGTGTTGCGGCACTTCGTGATGCCGCGCTTAAGGATGATGTCGCCTATGACATCATCGAAGGCCTGACGACCGAAGTGGGTCCCCGCCCGGCTGGCACTGAGGCTGAGGCGCGGGCGCGCGACTGGGCTGTCAAAAAACTGACAGCGCTTGGCTTCAAGAACGTGCATATCGAAACGACGTCCATGTCGGTCTGGCAGCGCGGTGAGGAAACCGCCGAGGTGATCAGCCCCTTCCCGCAAAAGCTGCGCCTCGCCGCGCTGGGCGGCTCCGGGGCAACCCCGGCAAAGGGGCTGACGGCGGAGATCGTCTATTTCCCGACCTTCGCCGATTTGCAGCGCGCGCCCGAAGGCAGCCTGACTGGCAAGATCGCCTTTGTCTCCAATGCGATGGTCGCAACGCAGGATGGCTCTAGCTATGGGGCGTTCGGATCGGCCCGCTTTGTGGGCCCTGGCATCGCCGCACAAAAAGGAGCAGCGGCGATCATCGTTCGCTCGATAGGCAGCGATCATGGTCGCGGGCCACATACCGGGCAAACCAACTTTCCACAGGGCGTTGCCCCTATTCCCGCCGCAGCCTTATCGACATCGGATGCCGATAATCTGTCGCGCATGATGGCACGCGGCAAGCCAGTAACGCTGCGGCTGGTGCTCACCCCCCGCCAAACGGGCATGCATGATACCGGCAATGTCATCGCCGATGTGCCCGGCACCGATCCATCGGCAGGCATCGTGCTCGTTGGCGGGCACCTCGACAGCTGGGACCTCGGCACCGGCGCGCTCGATGACGCCGCCGGCGTTGCGATCACGGCGGCTGCCGCCAAGCGACTGCTCGATGGCCCCGCCCCGCGCCGCACGGTGCGCGTGGTCTGGTTTGGTGATGAGGAAACCGGCGGCACCGGTGCCCGCGCCTATTTCGACGCACACAAGGACGAGCGCCATGTCATCGCGGCCGAATCCGATTTCGGTGCAGACCGGGTCTGGCGTGTCGAGTTCAACCTGCCCGAAAGCGCCAAACCGGTCGGAGACAGGGTCGCCGCCGCACTCGCGCCACTGGGGATCGTTCGCGGCACCGCACTTGGCGGCGACGGCGCCGATATAGCCCCGCTGATCCGATCGGGCGTTGCCGGGATCGATCTGAACCAGTCGGGCCTGCGCTATTTCGATTATCACCACACGCCTGAAGATACGCTGGAGCGGATCGACCCCGAACAGCTGCGCCAGAACGTCGCGGCGTGGACGGCGATGCTGGCGATCACCGCCAATGCGCCCGAGGATATCGGCCCCGTCAAGCCGCGCTGACCGTTGCCGAACAGTAACGGTAACGCAATGAATTTTAAGTGAAAAGCGATGGAACCGATTAGCGACCATCGGGTTTTAATGCTGCCTTAGTGCCGCGTCCGTCCCCAGTTTCGTCAAAGGGGGGTGGTTCGTCTTATCGTCCTTTTTTGGGGAGCCTTTATATGAAGAAGATCGTTCTCGCGGCCACTGCCGCTGCCAGCCTTATCGCCCTTTCCGCCTGTGGTCGTTCGCCTGAAGGCGCAGCGATCGAAAACACCGGCGAGATGATGGCCGACAATATGGAAATGAAGGCCGATTCGATGGATGCGGTGGCCGACAACACGTCGAACGCTATGGCTTCGGACATGATGGAAAACTCGGCCGACGCAATGGAGGCTGGCGCCGCCAACGTTCGTGAAGCGGCTGACGATGCCGCCGACAATGCCGATGCAATGGCTGCCAACAAGCGCTGATCCGTCGCGCTTTTGCACCGATTCAAAAAAAGGGCGTCCCGTTTGGGGCGCCCTTTTTCATTGCCGGTGGCGAATGATCAGGTTGATGATTTACCGAAGAAACGTTCGATGACGCTGTCCGCCAGCCGGGCCGGTCGGAGCGTATCGGCATTGATGCAGCACCAGCTCGACTGTACTTCGGCCAGCACTTCCTCGCCACGGCGGATGATCGTCTGATAGAATGCGCGCGCGCCGTGCACTTTTTCGAGCAGCACCGTCGCGACGACGTCATCGGCCAGAAAGGCGGGCTTGCGATAGGTAATTTCGTGCTTCAGCGCTACCCACAGATGCGATGCGATCGCTTCCGCCGGTGCCAGCCTTTCCCAATGATTGATAACAGCAGCCTGTACCCATTTGAGATAGCTAGCATTATTCACATGGCCCATGAAATCGATATCGGCCGGATCGATCGCAATGGTGTATTCGTGCGGAATGGCGTGCGGGATGGACTGTGACATAATCAATGGGCATAGCACGCCCACCGTGCGTTGACCCCACATTCTCAGGGTTACCCAAATATTTTTTCGGAGCAGCTTACCCCATGTCGTACAAGGACCCCGGCTTTAATGATCGCATCGCCAGCGCCGCCAAGGCCAAGCAGGCAGCGCTCGACAAGCTGAAGGCACGCCCGCCCGTGGACGAGGCCGCCGTCGCTGCCCGACTAGCCGCGCGTGCCGCCAAGGAAGCCGCCGACGCCGAAAAGCGTGCCGCCAAGATTGCCCAGCGCGAAATCGAAGCCGCCGAAAAGGCCGAGCGCAAGCGCCTCGAAGCGGAGGCAGAAGCCGCCAAGGTCAAACCCGAACTGACCGAGGCGGAGAAGAAGGCGATCCGCGACGCGAAATATGCCGCGCGCAAACAGCGCAAGCGCTAGACGCGATTAAGCCGCCACGCGCCGTTCGCGGGTGATGACGCGCTGGTACACCGTGGCCCCGGTGAAATCGCGAAATTCAAGTGCCATCGCATCGCGATCAAGGCTGATCGCGCCAAAGCCCGACCGCGACAGGCAGAATTGCGTGCCCTTCACCGATGCGACGGGCCGCACCTCCGATCCCGCACCACACAATATGTAATCGACACCATTGTCCACGATATGCTGCATGTCGTGATCATGGCCGGCCATGTAGGCCTGCACGCCGTGTCGCTCGAGGATGGGCTTGATCATCTCAACCAGTTCGGGCGTGTCTCCGTGACCGCTGCCGCCCGAGCGCACCGTGTGATGCCCGGCGACAATCTTCCACGCAGCGGTTGATTCCCCCAGCGCCCTGTCGAGCCAGGAAAGCTGCGCGCGTACATCCTGCTTCATCACATTCTGCGCGATGACGCTCTGTACCTTGTCGCGATATTTGTGGACGAGCGGCGATGTGTCGATGACGAACAGGTCTATTGCCGGGTTGCCCAGCTCGGCACCCGGCACCTTGAAATAGCGCGCCGGCATCCGCCAGCGGGTGCTGGTGGCGGCATAATCGATCTGCGCTTGCGGATTGCCGCGATAATCATGATTACCAAGCGCTACCTGCCACGGGATGTGTAGCGCGGGATCGGTGTACACATCCTCGAACGAGGTTTTCCACTGCGGATCGGTGATCGAATCGACACCGTCGTCATAGAAATTGTCGCCCACCGCCAGCACAAACCGGCTGCCGCGCGTGGCCGACGCCTTGCCCATCTGGACCGCGACATCGCGCTGATGCTCCGCGCCGTCGCGACCCCAATCGCCGATCATGAGGAAATCCAGAGGCTTATCGGCTGCGCGCGCGCTGACCAGCGGTGCCAGCACCGCCCCCGCCGCCAGCCCGGCAACAACATCACGACGGCTCACGGTAACAGACGACATGGCAGCATCCCCCCTAGCAGAAGCAATGCGCTATCGTGGATTTATGACAGGATGTGGTCGGGGAGACAGGATTCGAACCTGCGACATCCTGCTCCCAAAGCAGGCGCGCTACCAGACTGCGCCACTCCCCGACGCTGGGGTGCCCTAGGGGGCATCACGATCGAGTGCAAGCAACATATCCGTCATCAGACTAGTGCCGATCGGAAGAAGCTGGTGGGCCCGGCAGGACTCGAACCCGCAACCTAGCCGTTATGAGCGGCCAGCTCTAACCATTGAGCTACAGGCCCCACCGGTGCCACGCCTAGCGGAGGCGCGGGCTGCTGGGCAAGCCTAGCCCGCAGCGGTAATAAGCGCATCAAGACTGATCGGGCGCACGCCCAGCCGATCAAGCAGCGCGAATACGCCGTCCCACCAGCCATAAAAAGCTGCCAGATCCGCTGAATCGCGGACATAAGGGGTGTGCCCTGCCACCAGCGAGGGCGAATGGAAGGAGAAGTTGAGGACCGCCACCTCATCGTCCACCGCCACCCGCACCGCCTCCAGCGCATCTCGGAGCGGCATTTGTTCGGGCGTCAGCGCGACCCTTGACAGCAAGCCGCTTCGCGCCATCAGCCCGCGACCACGGGGCAACCGACCCATTAGCGGATAGAGCGACGGTCCCTGCCCGCGCAAATGGCCGGTAAACACGGTCGTCAGCGGTAATTCGATCAGGCCGCCCGTTCGGAACGCATGATTGCCGATCGCCATGAAATCAGGGCCGCCTTCAACAGAATAATCATAGCGCGCGCGGATCGAACTATCGAGCCGATAGCCGCGATCAGCGAGCAGGCCGATCGTCGCGGGGCCAATCCCGTAGCGGCCTGCGCGATAGGCACGCGGGGCAAAGCCGAACGCATCGGTGATCGCCGCCGTCAGCACGCCGATCTTCGCGGCCTCCAGCACCAGCGGCAAATTGCCCGGAAAGCTGTTGAACGGCGTCACTGCTTCATCGAACGGCGGATTGACCCAGGGGTGAAGCTGGGTGCCGATGCTCGATTGCCCGTCTTCAAGCACACGCCGCAGGATATCGACCGCAACGGGATCGCTGACGATCGGGTGATCGATCATGAAAGCCAGCGGCACGCCCGCTTCGGCGAACCGGGCATGGGCCGCCGGGATCGCGGCAACGGCGCTCGTCGCGCGCGCATCGCGGGAGAGTGGTCGGGCCCAGTCGAACTCTTCTTCGGTATCGACGAAAACGATGAATCGCTTGCCGAAATCGCCAGGCCAGCGCACGATTTGATCATCGGTCGGCACCGCCGGTCGATAGCCGGATACCCGCGTTGTCGGAGGAAGGTCACCCGACACGATCAGATGGTTGATGCTTGGCCCACGCTGTGAGTGAAGGCGGCGGGCAGCCGCAAAGTCAAGCGATCAACGCCGATCGTCAGGCTGCCGCCGAGCTCGACCGCCAGGTTGCGCGCCAGCCGAAGCGCAAAGCCAGTGCCGAGCAACGGCGCGCCGGTCGCTTCCGATTCCGCTTCGGCATCGATCGTCAGCAAGGCATCGCCGGCATAGGCGGCAAGCGCACGGGGGCGATCGATATGGATGGCGACCGTCTCCTCGCCTTCGCGGCCCATCCGCACGGCAATCGTCTCCCCGGCGCTGCCCGCGGCTACCAAGGCGGCAAGCAAACGTGCGAACAGGCGTTCGACGGCACGGTCATCGCCACGAATAGCGACATCGCCGGCGGCGATATCGAGCGACAGCACCGTACCGCGCATCTCGGCGAGCGGTTCGAGGTCGAGCGCGATCCGCTGCAGCAGCAGTGCAACGGGGACATCGGTCGGCCGCAGGTCAAGCGCATGCGCTTCAATGCGGGCGGCCGTATCCAGATCGTCGATCGCGCCCAGCAGGCCCATCGCCTGATCCCGGATCGTGCCCGCATAATCACGGTATGGCCCCGACACGGGGCCAAGCAGCTCGCCCTCGATCATTTCCGCAAAACCCGCAATCGCCGTGGTCGGGGTGCGTAATTCATGGACCAGCTGGCGGAGCGAATCGGTTGCGGGGGAGCGGCCGGCATGCTGCGGCTCGGCACGTTCATCGGCACGCGGACGGCGTGCGGTGCCGCGATAGCCCGTGAAACGCCCCGTCGCCTTGTCGAATACCGGCACCCCCGCAATCCGCCATTGCCCGGCGGCATCCGATTGGCCGGCGATCACCAATCGCGCCTGCGCAAACGGCGATCGACGGCGAAACGCGCCCGCCGCAACGCCATCGACCTGCGCCGCTTCATGATGCGACGCGGCATCAAGCGACACACCGATCAATGCGGCGCGCGATACACCCGACACCCACAGGATGACGCCGCGGGCATCGGTTTCGAAGCTGAAACCCTCCGGCGTGGGCAGCGGAGCATCGGTGTCATTGGCAATCGCGGCGTCGGCATCAGCCCGGCCTTCCTCGTCGCGCAGACGCTGGAAAGCATCGATCCGGGCGACGAGATCGGAAATCTGGAAAGGGCCGCGCGGCGTGACTTCAGCCGCTGCGGGTTCAGTCGGTTCGTCGATGGGCGGTGTTTCGACCGGGGTAGTATCAGCATCCAATGTCGCAACGACGGGCAGTTCATCGGCGGATAGGTGATCAACATGGGCATCGTCGATGGCATCGACGGCGGGCGCTGATTCGCTATTGGCATCGGGCGCAACCGAAGCGTCCGCAACTCCATCCGGCGCGGGTGTGGCCGATTGATCCTGCTGACGCAGCGCTTCAACCACAACCGGCAGGCCGAATGCGACGCTGGCAATCGACACGAACGACCACGCACCGACCTGTTCGGTCGTTTCTGCGGCGGAAGTGGCCGGTTCAGCGGCCGTTTCATCGACGTGCGGCGGCGCATAATCGATGACCGGCGGCGCGAGCGTGATTGCCGGCGCGAGCACCGGCACAATCGGCGCGGGCGGCGCGGGCGCTGGCGTCGGCAGTGGGGCTTTAACCGGGGGCGCATATGCCGACGGATTGGCGGGCAGATTCAAGGGGCGGGGCTTGAAGGCGGCGGCACCCGGTTCCTTCGGCCGCGCAGCGATCACCGCGGTCCAGTCAATCGACAGCGGCTCATAAATGGGTTCGGGTTCGGGTTCGGGCACCGAATCGTAGATGGTCGGCGCATCGACGACGGGCATTTCGTTGAGGGCTTCAACGGGTTTCGGCGCCGCATCGACATCATTCGCCGCAAGCGGCATCCATGGCGCATCTTCTACGGCGATCGGCACAGACGCCGCGTCAGCCTCGGGCATGACATCGGCGGCCATCTCATCGGCCAAAAGCGCAGGCGCTTCGATCGGCATATCCGCGATCGGCTCGGTCGGCGGCGCGATAGGTTCCGGGTGAACAACATCGCCGGCAATTGGCGCGGCGTCGGTTACCGGCAGTGCCTCGACCACAACCGGAAGCGGCACTTTTTCCGCTGCCGGCAGGATGAAATCGATCGGGCCATAGGTTTCCAGCGCCCGGCCCACTTCGGCCGACAAATCCCGCCGATGGCGCAGCACCGATCGCCCTGCCGACGACATATCGGGCAGCATGGCGATCCATTCGGCGGTGGAGAGATCGGCCATGCGCAGCACGGGGGCGGAAATCGCCAGATCTTCCTCGGCAAACAGGCGGACCAGTGGTGCGGGCGGGCGGGCGAAGGCGAGCGCGCGGGCGCTGGCGGCGCGAATCGTGGCAGGCACTTGCGGGCGAATCGAGCGCAGTCGGGCGATGGCGATGTCACTCGCGGGCGCACGCCCACGACCGATCAGGTCAACCAGCTGTCGCCACGCGGTTTGCGCGCCGAAGGCGGTCGACATATCTGCCGTCAATACCGTGTCGAGACTGTCGTCGAACCGCAAGATCAGGGCGCCTTCCGCCGACGCCAGGGGTGCGTCGTAAGGAATTCTTAACCCCATTCACGGGCGCGTGGGAACAGCTGTTTTCGGCACGTCGCAATGTGGGACAATTGCGTTTGCCAGCAATTATATTATGTGATCATGGCCGCGACCGGATCGAATCCATCGCAAAAGCGCAAAAGGAACAACAATGGCATTCGACCGAATCGACCGGCAGATTCTTGAACTGCTGCAAGACGATGGCCGCATGACCAATGTCGACCTGGCCGAGCGAGTCGGGCTGACGGCGCCGCCCTGCCTGCGCCGCGTCCGCGCGCTGGAGGAACAGGGCGCGATCAAGGGCTATCATGCGAGCCTGGATGCCGCGACGCTTGGCTATCCAATCACCGTTTTTGCGCTGGTGAGCCTGCGCAGCCAGGCCGAGCAGGATCTGGCGGCATTCGAGGAGTATATCGCGACGATTCCAGAAATTCGCGAATGCCATATGTTGAACGGCGAGATTGATTTCATCCTGAAAATCGTCGCCACCGACCTGAAGGCGTTTCAGGAAATTCTGACGACCCATCTGACGCCGGCACCCAATGTCGCCAGCGTGAAGACATCACTCACGATTCGCACCGCAAAGAGCCTGCCCGGCATCCCGGTGATCCACGAGGATTGATCGCCGTGTGAAGGTCGCGGGCACAAAAAGGGCGGCTCGACGGCCGCCCTTTCCGCTTGTGCTGTCTGCGTTGACGATCAGGCCGTCGGGGCGGTCGCGCCCAGATCGAGCCAGATGATCCAGAAGGCCGCAATCTGATCACGCGGGTTGGTCTTGACCTTGGCAAAGGCGGCGCGCGCATTGGCATCGTCACGTTGCAGGGCATAAGCGATGCCGAGCCGGGTGTTGACCTCGTCCACCTTGGTCACGCCCTTTTCCAGCGCGATTTTGTAGAGTTCGGCCGCCTTGGCGTAGTTGCCTTCGCCGAGATACCCGTCACCCGCGGCCGCCGCAGATACGCCGGTCGACGCCGCCTTGGCCTTGGCTTCGCGCGCGGCAATCGGGCCGTCGAGCTTGATTGCGGATACGGCCGCTGCGTACAGGCCCTTATCGTCTTCGCGGGTCAGCGCCATCCTGCCCGATTTGACGCCCTCGTCGAACACCGCCTTTGCTTCCACCGGCAGGCCGATCGAGTGCAGATACTGCGCATATTGGGCGAAATCAGCCAGATCGGCGAGCGCGTTGTTGGCGCGCATCAGGCGGAACAGATCGATCTTCTGCCCCTTATCGAGCAGATCGACACGCTTCCCCGAAAAACCGAAATAGACGATCAGGTTCCGCCAGTTCTTTGCGGTCGGATATTGCTTCAGCTTGGCCTGCGACCAGACGAGATATTCGCTGAACATATCGGCTTTGGCGAGGCGGGGGATGATATAATCATACCAGGATTCGATTGGCTTGCGGCCAGCTGCCAGTTCGGCGTCGATCGCGCGCTTCATCGCGGCTGCACCACCGGCAATGTCACCGCCCTCGATCTTCGCCTTGGTCAGCGACAACGGCAGTTCGGGGTCAGTCTCGCCGAGCTCGAGCGCCTTTTCCATGAAGGTCGCTGCGGCGGCGTAGCGCTTCTGCCCGAATTCGATCAGCCCGCGCCGATAGGTGAAGCGTGAGCGATCCTGCGGTTCAGTCTTGGGGTTGGCGATCAGATTGTCGAGCGGCTTGATGAGCGCCACTTCAAGCTGGCGATAGGTCGCCGGATTGCCCTGCGCGGTCTGTTCCAGCCGGTTGCTTTCGAGCTGAAGACGGAACAGCTGCGAATAATAGATTTCGTCCTCGTTCTTCGCGGCCGCTTCCGATGCGATCACGGCAGGCTCGGACGCGGCGACGTTCTTCGCCTTCAGCTGGGTCTGTGCCTCAAGCGCGGCCTTACGGAATTCGGCGCTGAGAACGGGACCCTTCGGCGCCTTTTCGTCCTTCTTCTTCTGCGCATCGGCGGCAACGGGCAGGATCAGCCCGGTGGTGCCGAGGAGCAGTGCTGCCGCAAGGGCTGCTTTTGACATTTTGGTCATTTCCAGAACTCTCCTGAAGCCGTTTTCAGCCTGTGATGCGGTGTGCCATAACGGTGGTGCCCGCCCCGTACAAGCAACCCGTATGGGCAAAGCGTATCGTTCATCGACAGCATCCGTTCTGGCGCTGGCCGACTGAACGGTGATTGAACGCCGCTTGCTCATTTTGGCTCCATAACGAACCACTTTGACCCGCACGGCAGGCAGCGGTAGCAGGCGGCATGATCGCCATATTGTCCCCCGCCAAGACGCTTGATTACGCCACCCCCCTGCCCCCCGTCGCCGTCACCGAACCACGTTTCGGCGCCGACGCCGCCGTGCTCGCCAAAGCAGCCGGACGGCTGGGCAAGAAGCGACTCGCCGATTTGATGCACATCTCAGACAAACTCGCCAAACTGAATATCGAGCGGTTCACGGCGTTCGAATCCCAGCCCGAACGCCCCGCGCTGTTCGCCTTTGCGGGCGACGTCTATATCGGGTTTGAGGCGAAGTCGCTTGATGCCCCGGCGGTCGATTTCGCGCAGAATCATGTGCGGATGCTGTCGGGCCTGTACGGCCTCCTCCGTCCGCTCGATGCGATGCGCCCTTACCGCCTGGAAATGGGCACGCGCTGGGCGCCGCGCCGCAAATCGCTCTATAGCTATTGGGGCTCCCGGATCGCCGATACCCTCGCCGCAGATGTCGCTGCTGAGGGATCGGGCGTTGTGCTGAACCTTGCCAGCCAGGAATATTGGGCAGCGGTCGCGGGCAGATTGCCGCGCGGCATTCGCGTGATCGACGTTGATTTCCGCGAACCCGGCCCTGACGGCCCCCGCTTCGTCAGCTTCAATGCCAAGCGCGCACGCGGGATGATGGCGCGCTGGCTGTGCGAGCACCGGATCACCGATATCGAAGCGATGAAGGGTTTCGACAGCGACGGCTATCGCTTCGATGCTGATGCGAGCGAGGGCGGCCGCTGGCGGTTTACACGGACGTGAGCGCGGCGGTCATCATCGGCGCATCTGGCGGCATCGGCGGTGCGATTGCCGATGCGCTGGCAGAGGAAGGGGCATTTACCCAGATCCACCGCTTTGGCCGGTCGCTGGACGGCGCGGCCCATATCGACATCACCGATGAGGCAAGCATCACGGCCGCTGCTGCGATCGTTGCGCACGGCCCCGCCCCCACGCTGGTATTCGTTGCGACGGGCATCCTGCATGATGTGTCGGCTGGCCCGGAAAAGGCGCTGAAGGAGCTCGATCCGGCATGGCTCGCGCATGTTTATGCAGTCAACGCGATCGGCCCGGCGATGATCGCCAAGTATTTCCTGCCCCTCATGCCGAAAACCGGCCGCACGATTTTTGCCGCGCTGTCAGCGCGGGTGGGAAGCATTTCGGACAATCGCCTGGGCGGCTGGCACGGCTACCGCGCGTCGAAGGCCGCGCTCAACCAGCTGATCCGCACGATCGCGATCGAGGAACGCCGCCGCAATTCGAGCTCGATCGTGGTCGCGCTACATCCGGGAACGGTAGACACCGCGCTGTCGAAGCCGTTCCAGGGTAATGTCGCCCCCGGGCATCTGTTCGACGCGGGCCGCGCGGCGGTGCAGTTGCTCGACGTACTCGATGGCCTGCGCCCGCCGGATAGTGGGAAGCTCTTCGCTTGGGACGGGGCTGAGGTGGCACCCTGAGGTTGCGCTGATTTGTTCGCGCGGAGGCGCAGAGAGCGCGGAGGAGAAGGGCGGCAGCTTTGGCCGTGAAGCCCCAGACGCAGAATGACCAGCAGCCTTGAAATACAATCACTTCATCACCCCATGTGTCCCCGCGAAGGCGGGGACCCAGCCTGGGCTCCCGCCTTCGCGGGAGCACAACAGCAACAGTCGCGATTGGCAACCCGGAATGGCTGACTGTGGGTGGAAAGCAGACGTTGCCGTCCAGTTACGCGCACCCGTTCTCCGTTGCGCGGAACGTGAAGTTCTGCACCGCGCCCGGAGTGACATACCCAACGATACAGTCATACTCGCGTCCAGATGCGTAACGCATGTGGATACGTCCACTGCCCTCGCAATCGATGGCCTTGCTTGTGGTGAGCTGCCCACCGCTTCGTTGGAGCGGCGCTTCCGCACCGCACAGCCTAAGCTCGGCTGCCGCGACCATCTTCTGTTCGTCCGCGACGACAAAGGTGTTTTCCACGCTCGAACAGGCGGACACAATTATCGGTATCGCTAGGGCAATCCACCTCATCTTCTCAGTATGAGTGGTCGCGGTAACGTCCGCAACTGGGGCTATTCTGTTGAAAAAGGCCTAGTTGGCGTCGATTGAGCTGGCCGATGCG
>CAZWAL010000065.1:0-12864 GCA_964631905.1 uncultured Stakelama sp. | reverse complement strand
CCCGCGCCGTCCAGTCGGTGCTGCAGAAGTACAAGTCGCTGCAGGACATCATCGCGATCCTGGGCATGGACGAGCTTTCGGAAGAAGATAAGCTCACCGTCAGCCGTGCACGCAAGATCCAGAAGTTCCTGTCGCAGCCGTTCTTCGTGGCGCAGGTTTTCACGGGTATCGAGGGCAAGTTCGTTCAGCTGGAAGACACGGTAAAGTCGTTCAAGGCAGTGGTTGAAGGCCAGTACGATCATCTGCCGGAATCCGCCTTCTATATGGTCGGCGGCATCGACGAAGCCATCGCCAAGGCGGAAAAGATGGCGCAGGAGGCGTGAAACTCACCTTCGGCATCTTATGCCGTGTTATTGGGGTCGTTGCGCTCGTGCTGCCTGGTGCAGTGTCAGCGCAACAGCCTCTAACAGGGCCTGCAGTTGCTGAATGGCTCGCAACGGAAGCGTGTGGAGACTTTCTGACCGGTGATTTGAAGCTGGTAGCAAATCCCGCATTAAAAGAGCGCGGCTTCGAAGAGGCGATTACTAAGCGGGATTCAAAATTGGGTCAGCTCGAGCTTGTCACCGCCAAATTCGGCGACAGCGAAATCGCTTTTGGAGGCGCGGTAGACAAAATCTGCACCGTCGTCGTTACCGGCGAGCTTGCCGGCCCCTCTTTGCCGCTGTTGCGCAAAGGCCTCGATGCCTACAATGTAAAGTTTGAACGCGATGACGAGAAATCGAAGGCACTGAGTACTGAAGTTTCAGTGGAAGTTTTCAAAGCAAAAGTGACTGACGAGCAGAATTTGTATATTACGCTGATCGGTAACTTAAAAGCGCCAACGGCGATGGCATCGTTTCAGCTATTTGGTACGAAAGAATAGTTATGCTCCACTTCGAACTCGTCACCCCTGAAAAGCTCGTCCGTTCGGAGGACGTATACATGGTCGTCGTCCCCGGCTCCGAGGGCGATTTCGGCGTGCTGCAGGGCCATGCCCCGGTGATGTCCACCGTCCGCGACGGCAATCTGCACATCTACAAGACCGACAAGGCAGACCCTGAAATGCTCCCCATCCGCGGCGGCTTTGCCGAGGTCAACGAGCGCGGGCTGACGATCCTCGCCGAACAGGCTGGTTGATGCAATCGCGGTGCCTGCACTGACGATTTATTGCCTGGGCTGATCGCCCCCCGCCGCATCCTTCGGGCAGATCACGAGAATTCGGCGAAAGCGCTTTCCCGGCGCTACGGTTAAGGAAACGTCAAACCTTGATGGTTACGCAGGCTGTGTGACCAAAGGGATTTGCCTCTCATGAGCGCTTTCGGACGACGCAGTGGCGGCGGCAATGCCGGCCCACCGCAACGGCCGGCTTTCGGCGTTGCCGGGCCGATGCAGGGCAGTGGCCCCGCGCGCAGCAGCGATCTGGCCGGCCGCGATCAATTTCCGCCGATCGATCCCGCCCCGCTCCCGCCGCTTGGCACCCCCGATGCACTGCTCCCCGGCAACATGCCCGGATCGGCTATGGACGCGATGCAGCGGCTGCAGGAGCGCCAGGCATCGTCGGGCGACGCCGGCCAGTCGAAGATGGAGGGGTTCGAAACCTCCATTCACAAGATCAAGGAACAGGTGCTGCCGCGCCTGCTCGAGCGCGTCGATCCAGAGGCCGCCGCCACGCTCAACAAGGACGAGCTGGCCGAGGAATTCCGCCCGATCATCGGCGAAGTGCTCGCCGAGTTGAAGCTCACGCTCAACCGCCGCGAACAGTTCGCGCTGGAAAAGGTGCTGGTTGACGAGTTGCTCGGCCTTGGGCCGTTGGAGGAACTGCTCAGCGATCCGAATATCTCGGACATCATGGTCAACGGTCCCGAGCAGACCTATATCGAGCGCAAGGGCAAGCTCGAACTCGCCAACATCCAGTTCCGCGATGAGGAGCATCTGTTCCAGATCGCACAGCGCATCTGTAATTCCGTCGGCCGCCGCGTTGACCAGACCACACCGCTCGCCGACGCCCGCCTGAAGGACGGCAGTCGCGTCAACGTCATCGTGCCGCCGCTGTCGCTGCGCGGCACCGCCATCTCGATTCGTAAGTTTTCCGCCAAGCCCATCACCATCGATATGATGGCAGGCTTTGGCAGCATGTCGCCCAAAATGGCGACCGCCCTCAAGATCGCGGGCGCCTGCCGCTTCAACGTCGTCATTTCGGGCGGTACCGGCTCGGGCAAGACGACGATGCTGAACGCGCTGTCTAAGATGATCGACCCCGGCGAGCGCGTGCTGACGATCGAGGACGCGGCCGAACTCCGCCTGCAGCAGCCGCACTGGCTGCCGCTCGAAACGCGCCCGCCCAACCTTGAAGGCCAGGGCGAAATCAGCATCCGCGATCTGGTGAAGAACGCGCTGCGTATGCGGCCTGACCGGATCATCCTGGGCGAAATTCGTGGCTCCGAATGTTTCGATCTGCTCGCCGCCATGAACACCGGCCATGATGGGTCGATGTGTACGCTCCACGCCAACAGCCCACGCGAGTGCCTGGGCCGTATGGAAAACATGGTGATGATGGGCGACATCAAGATGCCCAAGGAAGCCATCAGCCGCCAGATCGCCGATTCGGTCGACCTGATCGTTCAGGTAAAGCGTCTGCGCGACGGCAGCCGCCGCGTTACCAACATCACCGAAGTGATTGGAATGGAAGGCCCCGTCATCGTGACGCAGGAGCTTTTCAAATTCGAGTATCTCGACGAGAGCGCCGACGGCAAGATTATCGGCGAATACCGCTCGATGGGGCTGCGCCCCTATACACTTGAAAAGGCACGCCAATACGGCTTCGACCAAGCCTATCTGGAAGCAACGTTATAAGCCGTTTGTCCAAAATCGGGCAGGGGTTAGGACGGGTCAGGATGAAACGACTGTCGATCCTGACCGCAATCGCCCTGATCGGTGCTGCGCCGCCGACCACAGCTGTCTCCACCCTGGCGAGCGACACTGAAGCACGCTGGGTGCCGTTTGACCTGACCCCCGGCAACCAGATCCGCTTTACGATGACGATCAATGATCTGCCCGTGGTCGCGGTGCTTGATACCGGGGTGAGCGCATCGGTCATTTCCCGCCAGTTCGCCGCCAAGGCGCGGATGAAGGTACAGCCCCGTGGCATGGCCCGCGCGATCGGCGGCACCGTTCCGATCGGATGGGCACCGGCGCGGTCGATCATCATTGGTGGGATGACTCGGCAAGGGGGAGGCATCGGCGTCACTGCCCTGCCCGCTGCCGCCACCGGCGGCGCGCAGCCCGTCGATGTGCTCGTGGGGCATGATCTGGTCGCGCCCTATGCGATAGAGATCGACTATGAAACGATGCAATTCCGGCTGCTGAAATCGGGTCGGCTGCCGTTTCGTGGCGTTAGTGCACCGTTGCGGATCGCGCCGGTCCAGAACGTCTACATCACCGAAATAACGCTCGGCGGGCGAAGGTTGGCACCGATGGTGGTCGATACCGGCGACGGTTCGTCGATCACACTGTCTCAGGAAGCATTTCGCGCCGCGCGGATCGGCGGCGTCCCCACCACGACCACGATTGCGTACGGTCTGGCCGGACCAATGGTGAGCGATCTCGCTATCTTGCCAAGCGTCGCTATTGGCCGATTGACCGCCAATGAGATCGAGCTGCGCATTGAACGCCGGGGCGGATTTTCTGACACGATCGGCGCAGCAGGACGGATCGGCTCGGGGTTTCTGCAGCATTACCGCGTGCTGATGGATCCCGGCGCAGGGCACATCGTGTTCGGCACGACACGGACAACGGGCACGCCGCCGCTGCGATCGACCAGCGGCATCCTGATCGCGAATGAAAAGGATCGGTTGCGGGTGCTCCACGTCATGCGCGGCAGCCCGGCCGAAGCGAACGGCTGGCGCCCCGGCGAATTGATTTGCTCGATCGACGGCACGCCGATCCCGGCCGATTACAATGGCAGCGCGATCAGCAGCTGGTCAGTCGGCAAACCGGGACGCACCGTGTCGCTGGGCGGCTGCGACGGCGTTGCGCGGCAATTGACGCTCAGCCAATTTTACTGATCGCACCCCAGCCTAGCCCCTGAACGCCAGCCCCGCCATCACCGCGGCGGCAATCAAGGCAAATACCTGCACCGTCGGCCAATCGATCATGCTGACGGCATCGGGATCAGCCCGGCGTGCGCGTCGCCAATCGCGCCAGCCGCTGAACAGGGCGATCGCCACCGCGACACCCGCTCCCGTCCAAAGCCCCGCTTGCATCATTCCCCTTCGCCCGCCAGAAAGCGCAACAATAAAATCCCGGTTTCCAAACCCCTGTTGCCGAAGGAATCGACATGCGCCACCCCTTTCTGATCCCGACCATTGCCGTCGCCAGCATCGCCTTTGCCGGTGGCGCAATTGCCGCTGCGGTCGCACCGAGCCCCGCCATCGTCGCTGCCGTCAAGGCCCCCAGCCGCACGCCCGCCAACCTCGCGCGTGACCAATATCGCCACCCGGCAGAAACGCTGGCCTTTTTCGGCGTGAAGCCCAATCACACCGTGGTTGAGATCTGGCCCGGCGGCGGCTGGTATACCGAAATCCTGGCGCCCTATGTTACCAAGGGCACGCTTTATGCCGCGACCCCTTCTGCCAATGCGCGCAAGGGGGTGATGACCCTGCAAGCCGCGAAGCCGGATGTGTATGGCAAGATCAAGTTCGCCGCCTTCCCGACTGCCGATGCAACCGCCGCCGTACCCGCCGGGACGGCCGATGTCGTGCTGACGTTCCGCAACGTCCATAACTGGAGCTTCGGCGCCACCGACCAGACCCAGGCCGCATTCGACCAGATGTTCGCGATGCTGAAGCCCGGCGGTACGCTCGGCGTTGTCGAACACCGCCTGCCCGAAGATGCCAAGGGCATCACCGAAGCCAAGAGCGGTTACATGAAGCGGTCGTCAGTGATTGCCTATGCCACCAAGGCCGGGTTCAAGCTGGCCGGTGAAAGCGACATCAACGCCAACCCCAAAGACACGCATGATTATCCCAAGGGCGTATGGACGCTGCCGCCCAATTTTGCCGAAAAGGATGTCGACCGCGCGCGCTATGCCGCAATCGGCGAGAGCGACCGGATGACGCTGAAGTTCGTCAAGCCCAAGAAATAAGCCTGCGTCCCCCGACCAGTTCGCTGGTCGGGGGAACGACCCTAGTTTTTGTACACAACCCCGGCCCGCATCACGAAGCCAACCTGCTTCAGGGTCCGCACATCGGCCAGCGGATCGCCCGCGACCGCGATCAGATCAGCACTTTTGCCGGGTTCGATGCTGCCAACATCGCCCGCAACGCCGAGCAGATCGGCGGCATTGGTGGTCGCCGCGACGATCGCCTGTGACGGCGTCATCCCGTGCTTGACCATCAGTTCGAATTCATCCGCATTGCGCCCATGTTTCGACACACCCGCATCGGTGCCGAACGCGATCTTAACGCCTGCCGGCACCGCCTTTTCCAGCGCCTTGCCAGTGATGCTGATCCGCCAGTCAATCTTTGCGCGCACCTCGGGTGAATAGGCGTTCGGGTTGGCGGCAATCCGCTCAAGATAGCCGTTCACGGTCGACAGGGTCGAGACGTAATAGGCTCCGGTTTTCTTGAACAGGGCGATCGCTTCGTCATCCATCAGCGTGCCATGTTCGATCGAATCCGCGCCGGCGCGCAGCGCAACCGCGATGCCATCGGCACCGTGCGCATGGACCGCAACCTTTTTGCCATAGAGATGCGCGGTTTCCACGATCGCGCGAGCTTCGTCGTCGAACATCTGCTTGCCGAGCCCGGCGCCGATCCGGCTGTTGACCCCGCCCGTGGTCGCGATCTTGATCACATCAGCTCCGCGTCCGATTTGCAGGCGCACGGCCTTGCGACATTCATCGGGGCCATCACAAAGATTATCGTGCGGGATCGCGTCGATAAAGTCGTCACCAACCCCGAGCCGGCCGTCCATATGCCCCGACGTCGTTGAAATCGAACGACCGGCATCAATGATGCGGGGGCCACTCACCCATCCGCGCGCGATCGCCTCGCGTAGCGCGAGCGTCGCGCCTTCATCACCCAGATTGCGGACAGTGGTGAACCCGGCCTGCAGCGTCTTTTGGGCGTTCCAATAGGCTTCATAGGCCGCGAGCTGGCGGTTTTCGGTAAACCCGGCGAGCAGACCCTCCTGCCCCGCGCGATCCGAACTCAGATGGACATGGGAGTCGATCAGTCCAGGAAGGACATAGCGATCCCTCAGGTCGATCAGCGACGCGCCTGCCGGAACCGCAGCAAAACCATCGAGCACTAACACAACCTTGCCACCCTGCAGCACGACCGTGCTTGGCCCGCGCATCGGCTTACCCGGGCGATCGAGCAGATGCCCTGCATGAACATAGGTGATCGGCCCGGAAGGAGCGGCAGCAGGGGCTGTCGTTTGCGCAAAAACAGGCGCGGCACCCGCCAGCATCGTGGCGGTGGCGAGCAAGGCGATCATAGGCTTCATCAATGATGTTCCCCGGACACATATCGCCGGGACATCCGGCGGATCAGCCGAGTTTTTCGACCTTTGCCTGCAATTCGGCAAGCTGGGATTTCAGCGCGGCGATTTCGTCATCCTTGCGCGACGCCGTATCGGGGGCGCTGCCGGGCTTGAAGGCCGCTGTCGCCGCTTCGAACATCGCAATGTTGCGCTTGGCGATCTCGGCGAAAGGCGAATGGGCAAAGGCGCCCTCGACCGCCGATTTGAACTGCGCCTGGTTGCGGCGAAAGCCCTCCATTGATGCTTCCAGATAACCCGGCACCATCGCCTGCATGGAATCGCCATACATCGAAATCAACTGGCGGAGAAAATTCACCGGCAGCATCGTCTGCCCGCGTGATTCCTCTTCCATGATGATCTGGGTCAGCACATTATGGGTGATATCCTCATCGGATTTCGCGTCGACCACTTTGAAGTCGCGACCCTCTCGAGTCATCGCGGCAAGGTGCTCCAGCGTGATGTAGGACGATGTCTCGGTGTTATAGAGACGCCGGTTGGCGTATTTCTTGATGATGACGACGCCGTCATCCGAAGCGGTCTTTTTCATGGGAGGTCCCCCGAGGGTGCGTAACGACCCTGTAACACCGTTTAATGCCGCGCCGCAACACGGGCCACGGCCACTGCCGTTGTTCCTGGAAATGCTGCGCACACAAACTGCACAATCGCCCGATCGTCGCGCGACCGCGCTGGCCGCGTTAGCCGCTTACCAAACTGCCGATCGCGGCCCCCGACGTCGAATGGGCGGCGTAAAGTATCGACGTGGGCGAGCCAGTCTGCGCGATTATGGCGGCACGGGGCGGCCCGTACTGTTCGTGCCCTCGTTGATCAATCCGCCCTTCATCCTGGACCTGACCCGCCAGCAATCCTTGCTGCGCTGGCTGGCGGCGCAGGGGCACCATGTGTGGCTGGTCGATTGGGGCACGCCGGATGCTGCCGCGCGCAACATGGACATCGGCGATCACATCACCCGGTTGTTGTTGCCGCTCATCGCGAAACTGCCCGAGCCGCCCATCCTGGTCGGCTATTGTTTGGGCGGCACAATGGCCGCCGCTGCGGCCTGCCTTTCGCCCGTGACCGGCCTCGCGATGATCGCCGCCCCCTGGCACTTCAGCGGTTTCGATGCTGCCGCCCGCGCGCGCATCACCGGATTGTGGAAAGCCGCAAAGCCGGCGTGCCAGGCCATGGGGTTGGTGCCGATGGAAGTGCTGCAATCCGGCTTCTGGCAGCTCGACCCGGCCCGGACGATCGCCAAATATGAAGCGTTCGCGGCGATGCCCCCCGGCAGCGACGCTGCCAGCACCTTCATTGCAATGGAGGATTGGGCAAACGCCGGTGCCCCCTTGCCCTATGCCAGCGGTGCACAGATGTTTGAGCAGCTGTTCGCAGAGGACATTTCCGGCACCGGGAATTGGGTGATCAACGACAAGCCGATTGCCCCGCATTCTCTCCCCTGTCCCACCGTCGATTTCGTATCGCTGCATGACCGGATCGTCCCCGCCGCAAGCGCGGCCGGTTTCGCTGATCGTCGCGAACTGGCGGCGGGTCATGTCGGCATGATCGTCGGTCGCGGTGCGCGTGCGCAGCTTTGGGCGCCGCTCGACGACTGGATTAGGAGCGTTCACGGGTCTAGATAGCGCGCACCATTTTTCCGCAGGAGTCCGACATGACCGACATCGTCATCACCGCCGCGAAGCGCACACCCGTGGGCAGTTTCATGGGCGCATTCGGATCGACCCCTGCACATGTGCTTGGCCAGGTGGCGATCGAGGCGGCGATGGCGCAGGCGGGCATCACTGGTGACGATGTATCAGAAGTCATTCTGGGCCAGGTGCTCACCGCCGCCCAGGGACAGAACCCCGCGCGCCAGGCATCGATAGCGGCAGGCGTACCCAAGGAGGTCCCGGCATGGAGCGTCAATCAGGTCTGCGGATCGGGCCTGCGCGCCGTTGCGCTCGCGGTCCAGTCGATCGCGGCAGGTGATTCGACGATCGTGGTGGCCGGCGGCCAGGAATCAATGTCACTTGCCCCGCATGCCCAATTCCTGCGCGGCGGGCAGAAAATGGGCGACCTTCAGCTGGTCGACACGATGATCAAGGACGGGCTGATCGATGTGTTCAACGGGTATCACATGGGGATCACCGCCGAGAACCTCGCCGAACGTTACCAGGTGACGCGCGAGGCGCAGGATGCGTTCTCCGTTGCTTCGCAAAACAAGGCCGAAGCGGCTCGCGCCGCCGGTCGCTTCAAGGACGAGATCGCCCCCGTCACGATCAAGGGACGCAAGGGCGACACCATCGTTGCCGATGACGAATATATCCGCACCGGCGTAACCATCGACAGCGTGTCCGGCGTGAAGCCCGCCTTCAAGAAGGACGGCACCGTTACTGCCGCCAATGCGAGCGGCCTGAATGACGGTGCAGCCGCGCTCGTCATCATGAGCAGGGCCGAAGCCGAGCGCCGCGGATCGCCGATCCTCGCGCGGATTGCGAGCTGGGCGTCGGCGGGTGTCGATCCCGCTTTCATGGGAATCGGCCCGGTGCCCGCAACCCGCCGCGCGCTCGAAAAGGCTGGCTGGGTGATCGGCGATCTTGATCTGATCGAATCGAACGAAGCATTCGCTGCACAGGCTTTGTCGGTGAACAAGGAACTTGGCTGGGATGCGGACCGCATCAACGTGAACGGCGGCGCTATCGCCATCGGCCACCCGATCGGCGCTTCCGGCGCGCGGGTGCTGACAACGTTGCTATACGAAATGGGCCGCCGCGATGCGAAGCGTGGATTGGCAACGCTCTGCATCGGCGGCGGCATGGGAATCGCGCTTTGCGTTGAGCGGTAGCGGATTGGGATCCCGCACAACCATCATGCCCAAGCAAGATTGTTTCACTGAAAACCGATCAAATATGCAGAAATAACAGATACAAGTGGCTGCGAGTTTTCATCAGCGAAAGTCGTGGCAATCTTGCAACATGTCCTATCGAAACATGACGTAATTGTCAGCAAATGTTCATATTCGCCTTGCATCCGCTGACCTGCGTCGTTTGTATGCGCGTCCTGAGGGCAATATCGTCCAATAATAAATGGGGCACATCGATGAAGATGACGCAGCTTCTGGGCGCAACCGCGCTCGTTGGCATTCTTGCCGGGTTTCCGGTCGCAGCCGCCGCGCAAACGGCGCCACAAGATTCGACGGTCGCCACGATCGCACAAGAACCAGAGAGCGCGGGGAACGACGATGCAATCATCGTTACCGGGTCGCGCATCAAGCGTCTGGGCGTTGACCGGCTTGAACCAACGATCGGTATCGATCAACAGTATCTCGATGATCGCGGCCTGACGAACGTCGCCGACGCACTGAACGAACTCCCCGGCTTTCGCGGATCGGTGACGCCGAACGGCGCGCAGGGCGGCTTTGGTCAGGGCGTCAACTTCCTGAACACATTCGGCCTCGGCTCGAACCGCACGCTGACGCTGGTCAATGGTCGTCGCGTCGTTTCGTCAAACGTTACCTCCATTTTCGGTAACGCAGCACCAGGCACGCAGGTCGATCTTAACATCATCAACCCGATCCTGGTCGACCGGCTTGAGCGTATCTCGATCGGTGGTGCACCAATTTATGGTTCGGACGCCATTGCCGGCACCGTGAACGTCTTCACGAAGACGCGCTTCACCGGTCTTGAAGTCCGTGGCACCACCGGTGTCACCGAATATGGCGATAACTTCCGCTACAACATCTCGGCGGCCTATGGCTTCAACTTCGCCGGCGGACGCGGCAACGTCTCGATCGCAGGCAACTATGAAGAAGTTGACGGCGTGCTGACGAACGATCGGCCCTTCCTCGCAAACGGTGTCGGCGGGCAGCAGAACCCGACCTCTGCGCTTGCAGCGACGCTTGGCCCAGTCGGCCGTTCGCCCCTGAACGATGGTCGCATCAACCCGAATATCGGGTTCAACAACAGCACGACCGATGGTTTTCCCGGCGTTGTCCTTGTGAGCCGCGCAGGTATTCCGTCGCTGAGCCGCAACGGTGTCATCTCGAACATCGGCGCCCTTCGTCCGCTCGATTTCAACTTTCAGTTCGCACCGGACGGTACGCTTGTACCATATAACCGCGGCACGCTGTTCGGTGGCGCCATCAACAGCGCTGCAGCACGAAATGCGAACGGTGATGGCTTCGTTTTCAACGACTTCACCCAGATCACCAGCAATACCCGCCGCTATTCGGGCAACATCTTCGCCAATTATGATCTGACGGAGAATGTTCGTCTGTTCGCAGAGGGCTTGTTCTTCAGCGGTCGCGGCGACGAACTGATCCAGCAGCAGTCGTTCAATTCCACCCTGTTCGGCGGCAACAGCGGCTCGCTGGTGTTCAACGTCAACAACCCACTGCTGTCAGCGCAGGCGCGTAATCTGCTTGTTGCCAATGGCTACACGACGTTCGGCTTGAGCCGCATCAACCTCGACCTTGGCGATGCGACCGGCGTTTCGACGAATGATCTTTACCGTATTGTCGGTGGCATCGATGGCAAGTTCTCTGCCTTTGGTCGGGAATTCGATTTCGAGCTGTCGGGTAACTACGGCACCAACGACTTTGTTGATCGTGCTCAGCAGATCAATCAGCAGGCCTTCACCAACGCGATCAATGGCTGCGTTACCAATCCGACCACCAATGCGACGCCCGGCTTTACGCCGGTTGCCGATGCACGGTGCGTTCCGCTCAGCGTCTTTGGTGACGGTAACGGATCGGCAGCTGCCCGGAACTACGTGATCCAGAATACCGTTGCACGCAGCAACATCACCCAGTGGGTGGTGAACGCAAACGTCGGCGGATCGCCATTTGATCTCTTCACCAACCCGGTTCAGTTCAACGCCGGTTATGAGCATCGTGAAGAATCGGGCCGGTTCACCCCAGATCCTTTCCTGCAGGCCGGTTTGGGTCGCTCGGTCGCAATTGCGGCCACCAGCGGCAGCTATTCGCTGAATGAAGTTTTCGGCGAAGTTAACCTGCCGATCTTCACGCCAAAGAATGACTTCTTCTTCCATAACTTGGAAGTCTTTGGTCGCGGTCGTTATGTTGACAACTCGATCAACGGTGGCTTCTTCGCATGGGCCGCGGGCGGTACGTTCTCGCCGATCGAAGATATTCAGTTCCGTGGTAATTTTACCAAGTCGTTCCGTTCACCGTCGATCGTTGAACTGTTCGCACCACAGACGAATAACTTCGTAACCGTGCCTGATCTGTGCGCACCACAGAATATCAACGCCGGCCCAGTGCCAGCAACGCGTGCAGCCAACTGCGCAGCGTTCCTCGCACGGTTCCCGAACTCAACACCGCTGAGTGCGGCCACCGCGACCGTTCCAGGACGCACTGGCGGCAACCCGCTGCTGTTGAACGAGGAAGCGAACAGCTACACGTTCGGTGTTGTGTTCCGGCCACGTTTCCTTCGTGGTCTGAGCTTGTCGGTCGATTACCTGAACGTCGATCTTGAACAGCCGATTGCCAACCTCACCGTTGCGCAGATCACCGGTGGCTGCTTCGACAACACGAACTTCAACACGGCTGATCCTGCCAACGGAAACGGTTTCTGTTCACGGATCCGTCGCGATGCGACCGGTCAGGTGCCGGCTGACAACGCAAACCCGGCGGTAACGTCCGGTTTCGTGAACGGCCAGCGCCTGTTCTTCGAAGGTCTGCAGAGCAGCCTCGATTATGTGACCCGTCTCGACAGCCTCAAGCTGCCAGGCACGTTGTCGCTGTCGGGTGAGCTGTTCGTGCTGTTCCGCCGTATCGTTGACAACACCGGCATCGCCCCTGCGCGATCGGACGGTATCGTGGGTGATCCGACCTTCCAGGGTCAGTTCCGCTTCCGTTATTCGACCAAACATGTCTCGTTCTCGACGAACGTGAACTATGTTGGCGAGCAGCTGATTTCGCGGTTCAACCGTGGGCCGTCGCCGAACGATACGCGTGAGTTTGACGAGTATAACGACTTCGTCACGATTGACTCGAGCGTGACCTTTGACGTGAACAAGAAGTTCTCGCTGGTGGCGTCGGTAACAAACATCACCAATCGTGTTGGCCAGGAGTATTTCGGGATCATCATTCCGGGCTCGATCAACGACCAGTTCGGACGTCGTTTCGCTATGTCGGTACGCGTTCGGTACTGATCAGACACACGAGAACTTAACCGTTTAAGGGGGCGGGGCGCAGATTGCGCTCCGCCTCTTTTTTTGCCTTGGCAAAGCACCACGGTGGGTCAGATCATGAACATAAATGATCGGCCCGGCGATTACGCCGTGATCGTGACGTGAACGACCATAGGACTGAATGAGCTGAGCGAATTG